>DASRBA010000107.1:0-5093 GCA_035637895.1 Myxococcaceae bacterium | reverse complement strand
CCTGCTCCTGGTCGTCCAGGTACAGGCCCGGGTAGTCGCGCCCGTCGTACACGCCCAGCCCGGCGAGCGCCATCCGCCGCGCCACCGCCTGGGCCAGCGACCGGCGCGCGGCATTGAGCGACGGGCCGCCCTGGTCCGAGTACAGCACCGAGAAGCCGGGCGTCTGGTCGTTGCGGAAGCAGGCCAGGCCGGGCGCCGCCTCCCACGCGTACGCCGTCCCGCGCGCGTCGGCGTGCAGCGAGAGGATCGCCTCCGCGCCGAACCCGGCGGCGTCCCTCAACCTCCGCGGGTAGGAGACCGCCTCGCCCGCCTTCCTCGACACGCGCACCGTGAAGTGTCCGGTGGCCTCGAGGCGCCGGGCCAGGTCCTCCGCGACGCGCAGGGTGAAGTCCATCTCCTGCTCGCAGGTGACGGAGGCCACGCCGGCGTTGCCCTGGGCGCCGTGCCCCGCGTCGATGAACACCTTGTGCTTGCCGAACCCCTTCGGCGCCTCCACCGCCGCCACCTGCAACGGCGCGCCCGGCGACGGCCACCGGGGTGGGGCCGCGCCGGGCTCGGCGGCCGCCGCGCACAGGGACAGCGCGGCGGTGAACCAGAAGGCTCGCACGGTCAGGTGACCCTACGCGGACTTCGCCGGCGCGCCCATGTCGCGCGCCTCGGCCACGAACATGGCGCGGGCGATGAAGCAGCACGCCGCGGCGTTGACCACGAACCAGGGCAGCGAGGCCCAGCGGGCGCTCAGCACGGACAGCTCCGGCCAACCGTGCCAGGCGGCCGCGGCGATGGTGCCGCCGAAGCCGCAGCACAGCCCGGCGATGACCCGGCGGGAGAACTGCCAGCGAATCCCGGCGGCGGACACCAGGGCCGGGAAGAGCGCGCTGTAGAAGAGCGGGTTGGCGTCCATGCTGGGCCCGAAGAACAGCTGGTCCATGTCCGGCAGCGGGAGCGCCAGGGCCATCCCGAGGCGGCCGTCGAAGGGCAGCATCTTCAGGAAGAACGCGCCGATGGTGGAGAGGCCGGCGGCGACCAGGAAGCCGGGGGTGAAGAACACCTGCGCGAAGCCCGGCTTCCGCCGCTCGCGGACGCTGACCAGCGCCAGCGCCAGCATGCCGAGCGAGCAGGCGATCGGCGTCCAGAAGTTGGCCGCCCGCGGCAGCGCCAGCTGGTACGTCTCCACCACGTCCCACCAGCTCTGGGCGTTTTCCGCGGGGCAGGCCAGGGCGACTACAGGCAACACGAAGGCGGCGGCCGACAGGCCGGCAGTGAGGCGCTTCATTGGGGGTTCCTCCCGAACCGAAGACAGAAAGACCGAGCGAGTCCCGGCTTCAACGCGCGAAGGCTGCGGCCGATCTACGGACCGCCCGCTGTGCTATTTCTTTAGCGCCCAAATGCGACCCGGGGCGTGTCCGGCGGTATGGTGCGCACGCCCATGAACGCCGCTCTCCTCACCTTGGTCGCCGCGCTTGGAGCGGCCCCGGCCCCCTCCTCGAACCCACCGCTCGACGCCATCCGCGACGAGGCGGCGGCGGTGCTGCGGCTCCAGACGGTCCTGGACTGGTACACCCAGACCGTGGGTGAGCCCTCCATCCGGGTGCTCCTCTACAAGGGCCACGAGCGCCTCTACAGCGCGGCGTCGGTGGCGGTGGTGGACAAGGCGCTGAAGCAGAAGGGCCTGGCCCCGGACGACCGGCGCGCCCTCGAGTTCCTCAAGTCCTACCTGGCGTCCGAGGCGCTGTCGCAGGCGGCGGCGCACTTCGACGACGAGGCGGCCAACGCGGCGCTCCAGGCGACGGTAAGCCTGCCGTGGAGCCCGGCGCCCACGCCGTACAAGCAGCTGGAGGTGCTGATCAAGACGGAGCAGGAAGCCTCGCGCCGGGCGGCGATCGAGAAGGCCCAGGCCGGCGTGTGGAAGGACGTCCTCAACCCCATCCTGGCGCGCAAGGAGGAGGCGACGCAGAAGCTCGCCAAGGCGCTGGGCTACCGCAACTACGTGGCGCTCTCCGAGGAGGCGCGGGTGGTGAGCCTGCGCGACCTGCTGGTGGAGGGGAACCGCTTCCTGCAGGAGACGGACGCGCTCTACCAGCCGCTTTTGGCGGAGCTGGCGAAGCAGGAGCTGGGCATCGAGGTGTCCAAGCTGCGCCGGGCGGACATCGTGCGCATGCGCAACGCGCCCCGCTTCGAGCGCTTCTTCCCCAAGGAGCTGATGCGCCCCTCCTTCGAGTACTTCCTCAAGGGCCTGGGCCTGGACCTGAAGACCGCGGCGGGGACGACCATCAAGATCGACGACGCCAACAACCCGCTCAAGGAGCCGCGGGCGGCGTGCTTCGCCGTCCACGTCCCGGACGACGTCCGCATCTCGGTGAAGCCGTCCGACGGGTTCCAGGACTTCGTCACCTTCTTCCACGAGGGCGGCCACGCGCTGCACTTCGCCAACGCCACCACCACCCGCTTCGAGCTGCAGTACCTGGGGCCCAACGCGCTCACGGAGGGGTGGGCGGAGACCTTCGGCAAGTCGTGGGGCGACCCGAACTGGCTGCGGCGCTACCGGGACTTCGTCACCCAGTGGAACGCCCAGCACAAGACGAAGATCCCCACCATGACGGACGCGGAGATCGGCCAGATGTCCCGGATGGCGGTGTACGGGGACTTCTACTTCCTGCGCCGCTACAGCTACGCGAAGATCATCTACGAGGCGGTGCTGCACGGCGGGGACCCGTCCATCTGGGCCGGCATCTACTCCGGGCCGACGAGCGACCCGATGGCGGTGTACCAGGACGTGTTCGGCAAGGCGTACGGCTTCTCCATGGGCGTGGAGGACGCGCTCCGCTTCCGCACCGACGTGGACGACACCTTCTACGCGGCGGACTACGCGCGCGCCTTCGCCATGGCGGACCTGGTGCAGGAGGGCTTCCGGAAGAAGTTCGGCGGCGCGAACGGCGACTGGTTCGCCAACCCGGCGGTGGGCGCGGAGCTCAAGCGCCTCTGGGCCGCCGGGCAGAAGTGGCAGCCGGACGAGATCGCCCAGCAGTTCGGCGAGCCGAAGCTCACCTTCAACGCCTCGGCCGAGCGAGCCCGGAGGCTGCTCGGCCAGTCGCCGGCGGGCGCGGTGCCCCCCGGAGGGAACACCGCGCGCTGAGCCTGGACGCAGCGGCCGAAGGCCGCCGCATCAGCGTCCCCTGGGCGCGAGGACCCAGGGACGGCGGGGATCAGCGATCGTGGCGACGGTCGCCGCCGTGGCGGCCGTTGTCGTGGTCCTCGCGCTTCTCCTCGCGCTTCTCTTCCCGGCGCTCCTGCTGCTGCTCGCGGCGCTCCTCCTGCCGCTCGCGCATCTCGGCGCCACCCCGGGCCGGAGGCGGGGCCACGTACACCGGCCGCGACTCCTGGCGCTCCTCGCGCCGCTCCTCCCTCCACTCGTGGCGATCCTCGCGCCGATCGTCCCGGCGGTCGTCGCGGCGATCATCCCGCCAGTCGCGCCCGCCGGCGGACGGCGGAGGCGGGACGTACCGCCCACCCATGCCCATGCCGCCCGGAGGGGCCCCGACGGGCCTCGGGGGGTCGCGCCAGCCGAAGTGGCCGGAGCTCACCGACACCGGCGCGATGGGCCGGCCGATGGAGGTCGCCATGTGGGCGACGGGCGGGCCCACGTAGAAGGTCCCCCGGTCGTAGCTGCGCCGCGCGCTGATCGGCGCGGTGGTGCCGAAGGTGATCCGGACGCGCTCGGGCGCCAGCATGACCGACGGCAGCCGCAAGGAGACGAAGTGCGGCTCGTCCACGAAGCACCAGCTGGGGCGGCTCATCGGCTCGATCCACTCCACGCCCTCGGCGTGCATCGGCGCCCAGCCCACGTAGCCGGCGCCCTGGCGCCACTCGACCCACGCCGGGGCCCACTCGCGACCCGGCCGCCACAGCCAGCCCAGGCGGGGGCGGTACACCCAGCGGCCGTAGTGGAACGGCGCCCAGCCCCACGGGTAGTCGCTCTGCCAGGTCCAGCCGTAATCCGTGTAGACCCAGTGGCCGGAGGTCGCGTACGGCTGGAAGTCCGAGCCCACCACCTGCTCGAACGGGTGCCACACCTGGCCCACGCCTTGGACGGAGATCCACTCGCCGTAGGGCGACAGGGTGGAGCGGAAGTTCAGCCCGTCCTGGTCGTACTCGTCGTACTGGTCATACCCGGACTGCGGCTGCGGCTGGGGCGCGTAGGTGCCCTGCCCCGGCGGCGCCGCCCCCGGATAGGCGTTGTAGCCCTGCGCCAGCGCCGGCGCGCTCGCGAGCGATGCAAAGGCGGCCGCCCCGGTGATCCAACGTGCCCAAGTCCTCATGATGTGACCCCCTGTCGTGCTCATGTGGGCTTGGACGGGCAGAAGTCGATTTTATTCACCAAAATGTAGGGGAACGTGCTAGGGGGTGCCTCCCCTTACGCTCTTCCCCCAGGAGCGCACATGTCTGCCCCCGAATCCATCCAAAGTACGACCTTGCCGCTTGAAGGCTGACCGAGTGACCGGTCGGTAGGGGCCGGTCACCCAGGGCCGGGGCGCAACCTGTCGCGCTCCGGCCCTTCTTCTTTTCAGGCCATTTTTCAGCTGGCGGAGAAGAGGGCCGCGGCGCCCATCCCGCCGCCGATGCACATGGTGACCACGCCCAGCTTCCCGCCGCGGCGCTTCAGCTCGCGCAGCAGCGCGCCGGTCATCCGCGTCCCGCTCACGCCCAGCGGGTGGCCGACGGCGATGGCCCCGCCGTTGACGTTCACCTTCGTCGGGTCCAGTCCCAGCTCGCGGATGCAGTAGAGCGACTGGGAGGCGAACGCCTCGTTCAGCTCGAACAGGTCGATGTCCTGCACCTTGAGCCCGTTCTTGGCCAGCAGCTTGCGCACCGCCGGCACCGGGCCGATGCCCATGATCTCCGGCGGCACGCCGGCCACCTGGAGGTCCACGAAGTAGCCCAGCGGCGAAAGGCCCAGGGACTTCGCCTTCGCCTCGCTCATCAGCACCGCGGCCGCCGCCCCGTCGGTGAGCGGCGAGGCGTTGCCGGCGGTCACCGTCCCCAGCGCGTCGAACGCCGGCTTGAGCTTGGCCAGGCCCTCCGCGGTGGTGTCC
>DASRBA010000106.1:0-3352 GCA_035637895.1 Myxococcaceae bacterium | reverse complement strand
AGGCCGGCGCGGACGCGAACGCGACCGTCCCCATGTAGCTGGTGGCGGTGGCCCCAGCGCCGTCCAGCGCCTCCACCGCGAACGGGTACGCGTTGTTGGGGAAGGCCACCAGCGGGAGCCCGTGGAAGACGAGCGCCGACGCCGGGCCGCCGGTGCCCGCGTCCGGCCCCAGCCCGTTGCTCCACGGCAGGTAGTCCGGGGCGGAGGTGCTCAAGGTCACGTCCGGCGCCACCGGGTGGACGAAGACCGCCGCCCCCTGCGTCCCCGAGAGGAAGCGCACCGAGCTGACCTGCCCGGACGCGGCGGTGCAGGCGCTGGTGGAATAGAAGAGCGCCGTGCCGCCGCCGTCCAGCGCCACGTCCACGGTCTCCGGCACGGGAGCGGCGATGTTGTCGGAGGTGATGGGCGTCACGTCGTACTGGGTGCAGGTGGTCGGGGTGCCGACGGGCCGGAGCGTGAACCGCGTGGGCAACATGCTCGTGGACGAGCGCGCGTCGTCGAAGGAGTCGGTGCCGGCGTACTGGAAGTCCTGCGGGATGGGCATCACGCCCTCCGCCCATGCGTCTCCGGCGGTCCGGACGAAGGGGATGCTGTGCGTGCCCAGCGGGACGCCGTCCACCCAGCCGCGCCGCACGCCGGCGTCGGTGCCGAAGCCGGCGGCGTACAGCTCCACCAGGTGCCACGGCCCTTGCTGCAGCGGCACGTTCGGCCCGTACGTCGCCAGATTCCGATCGTCCACGCCCCACAGCCGCGCGGACCCGTCGTCGCCGATCTGCACCGCCGCCGGGTAGCGCGCCCCCACCCCCACCCCGCCGTCCGAATCGATGATGGCGAGGATGGTGTGGTTGGCCGCCCGGGTCACCAAGGGCCACCGCCACCAGACGCGGCGGTACAGCGGCGTGGGCGACAGGCGGTCGAGGAACCCGAACACCGCCCCGCCTTGCAAGGTCGACGTGCTGTCGCTGTCGGTGACGGTCATCGCGCCCAGGCCGCGGTGCACGTCCGTGGACTGGGCGACCACGGTGATCGCGCCGGCGTCGAACACGCCCGCGCCCTTCCCCGCCGGGAAGTCGAAGAGCGACAGGCCGGTGGATTCGTACTCGTTGGAGACCAGGTTCTGGGTGGCGGCCAGCCCGACGCGGCGGCCGGCGATCACCACGTCGTCGAACTGGAGGTGGGCCTGGCCGGTGTTGGCGAACACCGTGGTGATGCCCAGCGTGACGCCGAAGAGGGTGGTGGCCCCGGGCATGGTGAGGCGCGGCACGCGCGGGTCGTCGATGTAGAGCCGGAACGTCCCCAGGCCGTCCTGCGACACCTCCACGGAGTGCCAGACGTCCGGGGTCAGGCTGGTGAGGCTGGAGACGCCGACGGGGATGATCCCCCCCACCGTGGGCTGGAGGTAGAGCGTCCCGGCCGGATCCTGCGCCCGGAGCAGGTCCAGCGTGATCAGCCCGTTCACCACCGGGCCGTCCGCGCGGAAGATCCGGATGGCGCCGCTGCTCTGGGAGATGCTCTTCTGCGTGTCGCTCGGGACGAGGAGGTAGAACCGCACGCTCAGGCTGCCCACGCCGCCGTCCAGGTCCGCGGCGATGGAGGCCTCCGGGCCCGACGACGTCGAGGACGCCTCGGCGACGAACGCGCCCGCTCCGGACCACGAGGCGCCGGAGGTGCTCAGGGAGGCATCGTTGCCGGTGCTCACCGACCGGTTCCAGCCGGTGAGGTCCTGCTCGAAGTCCTCGCGGTACGGCAGCCCGTTGGTGGGGTTGATGCCCGCCAGCGCGATCGAGGCCGCCAGCACCCCGAACCACGGCCACCACCGGCGCCGGCTCACGGCCGCCTCGCGCGTGCCCGGACCGCGGACCTCCGGCGCGACGCCGCCCGAAGCGCCAGCAGCGCCAGGCCGGCGACCGCGGAGGTCCCGCCGCCCTCGGCGCAGCCGCACGTCTTCAGCGCCGCGTCCCGCTTGCACTCGTAGGGGACCTTCACCGCCAGCTGGTCGGAGCCGGCCGCGTTGGCGACCCGGAGGGTGTACGTCACCTCGTTCACGTCCGGGAGCACCGCCGGGGTCCAGGTCATCGTGCCCGCGTCGTCGACCGAGACCGGCTGGCTGGGGTCCAGCGCCGACCAGCGCAGCGGCCCGATCCCGGAGGCCATGGGCGGCCGGCCCACGTAGGGATCGCGGCAGTTGATGGGTCCGCTCACGCCCGGATCCAGGATGCGCGGCGGCAGGTCCCCCGCGGTGGGCGGGCTGGTGATCACCAGCATCGCCACCTGGTCGGTGCACCGCAGCCCGTCCTCGTCGGTGACGGTGAGGGTCCCGCGCCGCCAGCCCGCCGTGGAGTACAGCTGGTTGACCTCGCCGGCGCCGAACGCGACGCCGTCGATGCTCCAGGTGACCGAGGCGATCTTCTTCGTCCCCGGCGCGCGCCAGGCGATCCATTCGACCGAGGCGCGGCCGCCGTCGGCGCTGGACGCGTTGGCGAACGTCGGATCGACCGTGGCCGCGCAGAGCGGCGGCACCGCGCCGTCCCTGGACACGGCGATCTCCACCTTGTCGGTGGCCGGCAAGCCGTTCTGGTCGACCGCGGAGGCGGTGGCCCAGTACCGGCCTGGCCCGTAGGACGCGCCCGCGTCCTCGCCTTCCGCGAAGGCGCCGTTGCCCAGGTCCCAGCGGATGGGCCCCGCCGCCGACGAGCCGGTGGCCACCTGCGCCTGGAGCGCGACGTCCAGCGCGTTCACGGCCGTGGGCGGCGGGGTGGAGATGGCGACGATCGGCGGGACGTTCTGCGTTCGGTCGATGACCTGCAGCGACCGCGACGTCTGGTCGGTCCGCCCCGCGCCGTCCGCCAGCACCAGCGATGGCCGGTAGCCGCCGGGCATCAAGTAGCCCCGGAACGGGTTGTCGCGGAAGCCGAGCGGGCTGCCGTCGCCGAAGCGCCACCGGTACGCCGGCGGGCCCAGCGCCTGGTCGAAGGTGGAGGCCCTGGAGTCGAAGGCCACGTTCATGCCCACGTCCGCGCGGAAGGGCGAGGCCGCGAAGCGCGCCTTCGGGAAGACGGCGCTGGGGAGAAGCTCCTTCACCTGGTACCGGTAGAAGTCATCGCCCCCGCCGCTGTCCGCCTGCGCCTGCACGCAGATGGACACCGGGAAGCTGGTGGAGGCCGAGGGCGTCCAGGAGACCGCGCCGCTGGCGGCGTCCACCAGGAATTCGTCGGGCGTGCTGTCGCAGGTGGAGAAGGTCACCGGCCGCGAGCTCACCGCGCGCACCGCGCCGAACGCGCTGTACTGGTACGGCAGGCCGCGGGCCGCGAACAGGTTCGCCTCTTGAATGATGACCACATCGCCGCGAGGG
>DASRBA010000105.1:0-14883 GCA_035637895.1 Myxococcaceae bacterium | reverse complement strand
GGCCCGCGCCGGCGTGGGCCACGACGCGCGCCGCGATCTCCGGCGGGATGAGCTGTCCCTGCAGCACCGCCTTGCGCGCGATGCTGTAGAGGTCGTGCCCGGCCACGAAGTCCATGGCCATGAAGTACGCGCCCGCCTCCTGCCCCAGGTCGTGCACCTGCACGATGTTGGGGTGCATCAGCGACGAGGCCAGCCGCGCCTCGTTGAGGAACATCCCCACGAAGTCCTGGTCGGTGGAGAGGTGCTCCAGGATCCGCTTCACCACCACCAGCTTCTCGAAGCCGGCCGCGCCGGTCTGCCGCGCCAGGAACAGCTCGGCCATGCCGCCGGTGGCGATGCGCTTGAGGAGCACGTACTTGCCGAACCGGACCACCATGGACGCGGCGCATCGTAGCCGGTACAAGGCGCGCCCGTGGGAACCACCTACAAGCAGGCAGGCGTCGACGTCGAGGCGGGCGACGCGCTGGTGGAGCGCATCAAGCCCATGGCGGCGCGCACCACCCGGCCCGAGGTGGTCTCCGGGGTGGGCGGCTTCGGCGGGCTGTTCGCCCTCCCGCCGGGCAAGTACCGGGAGCCGGTGCTCGTCTCCGGCACGGACGGCGTGGGCACCAAGCTCAAGCTGGCCTTCGCCACCGGCCGCCACGGCACCATCGGCATCGACCTGGTGGCGATGAGCGTCAACGACATCGTCACCTCCGGCGCGGAGCCGCTCTTCTTCCTCGACTACTTCGCGACGTCCGGGCTGGACGTGGACCAGGCGGCGGAGGTGGTGCGCGGCATCGCCCGCGGCTGCGAGGAGTCCGGCTGCACGCTCCTGGGCGGCGAGACCGCGGAGCTCCCCGGCTTCTACCAGCGCGGCGAGTACGACCTCGCCGGCTTCGCGGTGGGCGTGGTGGAGCGGTCGAAGATCGTCGACGGCCGCCGCATCCGCCCCGGCGACGCGCTGGTGGGGATGGCCTCCACCGGCCTGCACTCCAACGGCTACTCGCTGGCGCGGAAGGTGCTCCTCGAACGGCACCAGCTCCCGCTGGACCGCCCCGCGGAGGGCCTCTCCCGGGCGCTCGGAGAGGAGTTGCTGGAGCCCACCCGCATCTACGCCCGCGCGGCGGCGGCGCTCGCGGCGGCGGCGGACGTGAAGGGGCTGGCGCACGTCACCGGCGCCGGCATCCCCGGCAACCTCCCGCGCTGTTTGCCGGAGGGGACGCGCGCCGTCCTGGAGGAGAAGCGCTGGCCCCGGCCGCCCATCTTCGACCTCATCGGCCGGCTGGGCGACGTGGCGCGGAGCGAGCTGTACGCGACCTTCAACATGGGCCTGGGGATGATCGCGGTGGTGCCGCCGTCCGACGTCCCCGCCGCCCTCCGCGCCGCGGAGTCGTGCGGCGTCCCGGCGTGGGAGGTGGGCCGCGTCGAGGCCGGCTCCGGCGAGCCCACCGCGGAGATCGCCTGATGGCCGGGACGCGCAAACCGGTGGCGGTGCTCGTCTCCGGGAACGGGACCAACCTCCAGGCGCTGATCGACGCCGCGAAGGTGGACAGCTACCCGGCGCGGATCGCGGTGGTGATCTCCAACGTCGCCGGGGTCCGGGCGCTCCAGCGCGCGGCGGACGCGGGCATCCCCACCGTCACCATCCCCCACGGCGACTACCCGGATCGCGCGCTGTTCGAGCAGGCCCTGCTGGACGCGATGGCGCCCCACGGCGTGGAGATCGTCTGCCTCGCCGGCTTCATGCGCGTGCTCACCCGCCGGTTCCTGAGGGACTTCCCGGGCCCGGTGCTGAACGTCCACCCCGCCCTCCTCCCCGCCTTCCCCGGCCTGCACGCCGTCCGCCAGGCGCTGGACTACGGCGCCAAGCTCACCGGGTGCACGGTGCACTTCGTGGACGAGGGGACCGACACCGGCCCGGTGGTCGCCCAGGTCGCGGTCCCGGTGCTGGACAGCGACGACGAGGCGGCCCTCTCCGCGCGCATCCAGGCCCAGGAGCACTGGGTGTACCCGCTGGCGCTCCGGCTGGTGGCGGAGGGGCGGGCCATGACCAACGGGCGGCGGGTGTGGTCCGGCGGCGGGCCCCGGACGGAAGGGCTGTCGATCCGCAACCCCGGCTAGGGCAGCGGACGAGCGCGCCCTCGCGTGGGGCCGCCCCGTTCGCTACTGTGCGCGCCCTCGCATGGCCGCCCCGGCGAAAGTCAGCACCCACCCCTCGCGCCACGTCTATGACGTCATCGTGCTGGGGGGGCAGCTGGCGGGCGCGGTGACGGCGGCGCTCCTGGCCAAGCACGGCCACCGGGTGCTGCTGGTGGAGCACGACGGCCTGGGCCCCGGCTACGAGCACCAGGGCTACCTGCTCCCCTACGCCCCCTTCGTCAGCCCCTCCATGAAGGCGATGCCGGTGATGGACGACGTCCTCACCGAGCTGGGGTTGAACACCGCCGCCAGCCGCGCCTTCCGCCCGCACGTCCCGGAGATCCAGCTGGTGTTCCCCGGCGAGCGCTTCGACCTCCCCTCCAACGAGACCAAGCGCACCGCGGAGCTCACCCGCGCCGTGGGGCAGGACCGCGCCCCCGCCCTGAGCAGCACCATCGCGAAGCTGATCGGCTTCCACGAGCAGAGCGACGCCTTCTTCCGCGACCCGGCGCTGGAGCTGCCGCCGGACGGGATGATGGAGGGGTGGGGGACGAAGGGGCTGATCAAGCGCCACCCCGCCCTCACCGCCCCGGTCCCCACCCTGGGTGACGACCCGTCCTGGAAGCTGCTCCAGCAGCTCTCGCTGTTCCTCACCTACCAGGCGCACCGCGAGCACCCGCTGGCGCAGGGCCGGGCGCTCTCCCAGACGCTGGCCTCGCCCGAGCGCTACCCCGGCGGCCGCGAGGGCCTGCGCGACCTGCTCAACAAGAAGCTGCTGGACCTGGGCGGCGACCTCCTCACCCGCGAGGGCGGGGAGAACTTCATCGCCGAGCAGATCGCCTTCGACGGCGACAAGGTGGCGGGCGTGAAGCTGCTCCAGTCCGACATGGTCTACCGCGCGTCCGCGCTGGTGGGCGCCACCGAGTCGGGCGCGCTGCGGCGGCTGGTGCAGGAGAAGAAGAAGCACCGCAAGCTCACCGAGGCGCTGGAGTGGTCCTCCACCAAGGAGTTCCTGTTCACCGTCAACTGGGTGATCAGGGAGACCGGGCTGCCGCGCGGGATGGGCGAGCTGGTCCTCTCCTCCACCGGCGACGACCTGGACCCGCTCCTCATCCAGCAGCACCCGGCGCGGCGCGCGGGGACCGGCAAGGAGGAGGAGTCCCTGCGCGTGCTCACCGCCGGCGCCTTCATCCCCGCCACCGCGCGCGACCTGGGCGAACCGCACCTGATGGCGCTCGCCGACCGCATCGGCGCGCACCTGGAGGCGCTGATGCCCTTCTCCCGGCAGCACCTGGTGCTCGCCTCGGCTCCCTACCTGCACGCGGGCGGCTCGCGCGGCAGCCGGCTCCTCCCGCACCCGCACTTCCAGATCGAATCCGAGACGCTGCTGGGCGTGGAGGGGCTCAGCCAGCGCACCGCGGTGAAGAACCTCTTCCTCGCCAACCGGGAGAACCTCCCCGGGCTGGGCCTGGAGGGTGAGCTTCTGGCGGGGCGCCGGGCCGCGCGCCTGGTGATGGGCCTGACCAAGAAGCGGGCGGGCCTGTAGGCCCTGGGTCTGGACGCGCCCCGTGCCTGCTGCTATGGAGGCCGGCCCTGCACCTACTCTGAGGAAGTCATGGCCTGGAAGTGCGACATCTGCGGGAAGCGGCCGCTGGTCGGCAACAACGTCAGCCACGCCAACAACAAGACCAAGAAGCGCACCATGCCGAACCTCCAGAAGGTCCGCGCCATGGTGGACGGCAAGGTGGAGCGCGTGCTGGCGTGCACCCGCTGCATCAAGGCCGGCAAGGTGATGAAGGCCGCCTGACGCCTTCCCCTCGCTCCCGCGTCTCCCTCCCCTCGACCGAGCGCCTCCACCCGCGCTCCGGCGACCTGCACGTCCGCTCCGCGCTGGAGGTGGTGCGGCGCCTCCACGCCGAGGACCTGCGCGCCGTCCGCGCCGCCGGCCGGGCGCTGGGCCGGATCGCCCGCGCCGCCGAGCTGGCCGCGCGCGCCCTGGCCTCCGGGGGCCGGCTGATCTGGGTGGGCGCCGGCACCAGCGGCCGGCTGGGCGCGCTCGACGCCGCCGAGTGCCCGCCCACCTTCGGCACCCGCCCCTGGCAAGTGGTGGCGGTCGTCGCCGGCGGGACCCGCGCGCTGCGCGCCTCCGTGGAGGGCGCCGAGGACGACCCGGAGGACGGGGCCGCCCGCGTGCGCCGCCTGCGGGTGGACCGGCGCGACCTGGTCTGCGGGATCAGCGCGAGCGGCCGCACCCCGTTCGTCCTCGGGGCGCTGGCCGAGGCGCGGCGGCGGGGCGCGCGGACCGCGCTGATCTGCTGCTCGGATCGGCCGCCCCGGTCGCCGTCGGTCGAGCTGGCGATCGCCATACCCACCGGCCCGGAGCTGATCGCCGGCTCCACCCGGCTCAAGGCGGGCACCGCCACCAAGCTGGCGCTCAACGCCATCTCCACCGCGGCCATGGTCCGGCTGGGGAAGGTCTTCCGGGGGCGGATGACGTCGCTGCAGCCCACCAACGAGAAGCTGCGGCGGCGGGCGCTCCGCACGGTGGCGGCGCTGACCGGCGCCACCCTGGCCCGGAGCCGCCGCCTGCTGGCCGGCGCCGGGAACCGGGTGGACGTGGCGGTGGCCATGGCCCTCACCGGGCGCCCGGCGCGGGAAGCGGACCTGCTGCTGCGGGGTCGCGGGCTGCGCGGTGTGGAGCGGCTGCGCTAGGGTGGGAGGCCGGCGGTCACCCGCAGCACCCGGGGGCTCGTGATCTCGATGTCCTTGCTCGCCGTCGGAATGGTCGGCCTCGCGCTGGCGCAGTCACCGTCGCCGCGGCCGGACGAGGCCTCCCTCAAGGAGCGGGTGGCGCGCTCGCTCCCGGTGGTGCGGGAGATGGCGGCCGCCCAGGCCGTGGTGAGCGCGGTGGTGGCGCAGGACCAGCGCAAGCAGTCCATGGCCACCATCCAGAAGATCGACAAGGAGTGGATCGCGTCGCGCGGGGTGACCGACTTCATCCGCAAGCACATCGAGAACCCCTGCGCCCACGCGCTCCGGGAGATCGCGGCGCGGAACCCGGCGGTGGTGGAGGCGTTCGCCATGGACGACCAAGGCGCGCTGGTGTGCACCATCGCCAAGACCACCGACTACTGGCAGGGCGACGAGGCGAAGTGGCAGCGGTCGTTCGCCGGCGGGCGCGGGGCGGAGTTCGTGGACGGCGTGCAGTACGACGAGTCGTCCCAGGCGTACTGCGTCCAGATCTCCGTCCCCGTGCGCCAGGGCGGCCAGGTGGTGGGCGCGCTCACCGTGGGGTTCGACCTGGACCGGATGCGGCAGCCGCTGAAGGGCAAGAAGGCGCCATGAGCTGGAGACCGGCGGACGTGCTCAAGCTGGTCCAGACCCGCCTGGGGGTGCGGCTGGCGCTGTGGGGCTCGGTGCTGGTGGTGGCGCCGCTGGTCCTCCTGGGCACCGCGCTCGCGTTCGGCGCGCGGCGGGCGATGACCCAGCAGGTCCACGGCACGCTGATCGCCGAGGCCCAGGGCTTCGCCAGCGCGGTGGAGCGCTCGCTGTTCGAGCGCGAGGCCAGCGTGCGCACCTGGGCGCAGGACCCCATCCTGCTCGGCGGGCTGATCTACGGCTCCTACGACAAGTCCAACGAGGCGCTGGCGGAGCTGCAGGGCCGCTACCCCATGTTCAAGGGCCTGCTCCTCCTGGACGCCGGGGGGAAGGCGGTGGCCGCCAGCTCGCCCGCGCTCCTGCGCGACGCGCGCGCCCGCGGCTCCTCCACCGGAGAGAAGTGGTTCCAGGCCGGGCTCCGCGGCGAGACCTGGGTGGAGACGCCCGAGGGCGAGGACCCGCTCTACGGAGGCGAGGTGCTGCTGTTGACCGCGCCGCTTTTGGACCGGGACCACCAGCTGCTGGGCCTCTTGGCGGGGGCGTACGACTGGGCGGACGTGGGGCAGACGGCGCTCCCCGCCCGCGATCGCGCCCGGGCCCGCGGCCAGCCCTCCCTCATGCTGCTGATCGCCGACCAGCACGACCACTTCCTGTTCAACTCCACCGGCGCGCGGGCGCCGAGCCTGAAGAACCTGCACGGGAAGGCGCACGGCACCGTGGACGTGATCGACGGCCGGGTGGTGGCGTGGGCGGTCAACCAGACCGAGCTGCGGACGGTGGCCGACGGCTGGGTGTTCGCGGCGGCGCTGGACGAGGGCGAGGCGTACGGGCTGATCCGGTCGCTCCTGGCCGCCACCGCGGTCATCGCCGCGCTGGTGGTCGCGGGAGCGGTGGTGCTGGCGGTGTGGCTGGCCCGGCGGATGATCCGGCCCATCCGCGCGCTGCACGAGACGGTCACCAACATCCTGCGCGACCGGGACCTCACCCAGCCGGTGCCGGTGGGCACCCCCGACGAGATCGGCGAGCTGGCGCAGGCCTTCTCGGAGATGATGCAGCGGCTGCGCGAGATGCTCCACCGGCTGCGCATGGCCGCCTTCGCCTTCTCCAGCGCGGCCCAGGCCCTCCACACCGCCACCGACGACCAGAAGGTCGCCTTCACCCGCCAGGCGTTCACGCTGGAGGAGGCGAACACCACCGCGCGGGAGATCAAGCAGACCTCGCTGCTGGCGGCGCGGAAGGCGGAGTCGATGCTGGAGGCCGCCGCGCGCGCCGACGAGGTGGGCAAGCAGGGCGAGGCGTCGGTGGCGGCCACCCTGGGCGGGCTGGGGGAGATCCGCGGGCAGGTCAACACCATCGCCGCGCAGATCGGCAAGCTCGCCGAGCGCACCCAGCAGATCGGCACCATCACCCGGACGGTGAAGGACCTGGCGGACCAGTCGAACATGCTGGCGCTCAACGCCGCCATCGAAGCGGTGCGCTCGGGCGAGCACGGCAAGGGCTTCTCCATCGTGGCGCGGGAGATCCGCAACCTGGCGGACCAGTCCATCCGCGCCACCGAGCGGGTGAAGGAGATCCTGGACGACACCGCCCGCGCCATCCGCTCCGCCGCCCAGACCACCGACAAGGGCACCGAGCGGATGGAGCAGGAGCTGGTGCAGGTGAAGGGCTCCGGCGAGACGCTCAAGCAGCTCACCGGCATCCTCCAGGAGAGCGGCGAGGTGGTCCGGCAGATCGCCGCCGCGGTGCAGCAGCAGGACGCGGGCTTCGCGCAGATCTTCGTCGCCATCGCCGACCTGTCGACGCTGATGGATGAGTCGCTCCAGCGGTTGACCACCACCGAGGAGGCGGCCCGGCTGGTGCGCGAGACGTCCGAGGAGGTCTCCCAGGTCGCCAGCGCCTACCGCGTGTAGCCAGGGGCGCGACTTTTGCGCCTGCGCCTCAGCCCCTTCACGCCCAGGCGCGCCGGCGGCCCCGGGCCGAGAACACCCCGACGGCGATGGTGGAGCGCCGCGCACGCCACCACAGCAGGGTCGTTGGGGATCATCGCCCTGTACGTGCCGGCGGCGGACATCGTGAAGCGCTTCGGCTTCGGCCGGGACCCGGCCCCCGCGCCGCGTGCGGTAGGCTGACGCTCCGATGCCCACCCCGCGGATCGCCCGCGCCATCGCGAAGCAGCGCCGGCTGTGCTTGGGGCTGATCTCCGGCACCAGCGTGGACGCGGTGGAGGCCGCGCTGTGCTGGGTGGAGGGCACCGGCGAATCGGTGAAGCTGGAGCTGGTGGAGCACGCCACCTCGCCGATCGAGCCCGCGCTCGCCACGCGCGTGCTGGCCGCCGACCGCGCCGCCGAGCTGTGCGAGCTGGGGTTCCTCCTCGGCGAGCGCTTCGCGGAGGCGGCGCTGGCGGTCATCCGGCGCGCGGGGAAGACGCCGGAGGACGTGGACGTGGTCGGCTCGCACGGGCAGACGGTGGCGCACCGGCCGCGGTCGCTGCTGCCGCCGCCGGCCGCGCCCTCCACGCTGCAGATCGGCGAGTCGTCCGTCATCGCCGAGCGGACCGGCATCCCCACCGTGAGCGACTTCCGCACCCGCGACGTGGCCGCCGGGGGCGAGGGCGCGCCGCTGGTGCCGTACCTGGACTGGGCGGCGTTCCGGAAGCCCGGCGCCCGCCGCGCGCTCCAGAACCTGGGCGGCATCGGCAACCTGAGCGTGGTGAGCGACCGGCTGGAGGACACGCTCGCCTTCGACACCGGCCCGGGCAACATGGTGATGGACGCGCTGGCCAGGCGCATCAGCGGCGGCGCGCTGCGCTGCGACCTCGACGGGGCGCTCGCCCGCCAGGGCAGGGTCATCCCGGAGCTGTTGGCGGAGCTGCTGCGGCACCCGTTCCTCGCCGCGCCGCCTCCGAAGAGCGCGGGGCGCGAGGAGTTCGGCGAGGTCTTCGTGGCGCCGCTGTGGGAGCGCTACCGGGACCGGCCGAACGACCTGATCGCCACCGCCACCGAGCTGACGGTGGAGGCCACCGCGCGCGCGTACGAGCGGTGGGTGCTGCCGGCGGGCTCGCTGGACGGCGTCTACGTGTCGGGCGGAGGCAGCCGCAACCCGGTGCTGATGGGCGGGCTGCGGCGGCGGCTGGCGCCGGTGCGGGTGGAGGTGCTGGACGCGCTCGAGTTCCCGGAGGCGGCGAAGGAGGCGGCGTGCTTCGCGCTCTTGGCCAGCGAATTCCTCTCCGGGACGGCCGCCTCGGTGCCGTCCGCGACGGGAGCGAGCCGCCGCGTCGTCCTGGGGAAGCTGACGCCGTGAGCGCCCGCCATTCGCCCGGCGACACGCTGTTCCTCGCCTCGGCGGGGGTGGTGAAGGTGCAGGGCTACGCCGCGCAGGGAGAGCGCGGTACGCCGGCGCCGCTGCGGCCGGGGGAGGCGCCGGCGTTCTACGTGGTGGCGAACGCCGAGGTCACCGCCTGCGTGCCGGTGGACCAGGCGGAGCGGACGCTGCGGCCGCTGGTGGAGCGCGCCACCGCGGAGCGGATGCTGGAGGTGCTGCGCCAGCCGGAGCCCCCTGCGCCGGTGACGGGGGAGCCGCTGCTGGAGCGGGGCAAGCGGGTGGTGCACTCGGGGACGCCGCTGGACCACGCGTGGTTCCTGCGGGAGCTGTACGCGCTCCCGGTCCCGCTCAGCGAACCGATGGCGCAGGGGGTCCAGTTCTTCGGCGGGCTGGCGCTGGGGGAGATCGCCGAGGTGCTGGGCACCCCACGCGCCGACCTGGAGCGCGAGATGCGCGACCGCTACCCCGCCGCCGCCGGGCTGACGGCGGCGGTGCGCTTCCGGCCGGAGTAGGGCTGGAACCCCCGGCGCGGACCCGGTGTCTGAGCCGGCGTAACCCGACATCTCGAGGTGCATCATGCAAAGGACCGCGATCGCCGCGGTGCTGTGCGGAGCGGTGTGTGCGTGCGGGCGTTCGAACCCGCCCCCTCCGCCCCCGGTCACCGCCCCCATCAGCTACCCCGCGCCAGCTCGCCCGGCCACGCCCCCCGCCGCGGTCGCCCCTGACCCGGCGTCCCAGCCGGCCCAGGGAGCCATGGGGAAGGAGCCGGCGAAAGAGGCGCTGAAGGAGGCACCTCGGAAGGTCCACGTCACCTCCGCCGCCCCCGCGGCCAAGCCTCCCAGCGCAGACGAGCTCCAGCGCTTCGTGGGTTTCCCCTCCAATGGCGCGGGCGGCCTGGGGCTCCGGGGAACCGGCTCGGGCGGCGGCGGAGAGGGCGACTCGATCGGCAGCGTCTACGGCCACGGCAGCGGCGGGGTCGCCGGCAAGGTCAGGACCGGGTCCATCGGCGTCGGCAGCATCGGCACCAAGGGCCGTGGAGGCGGGATCGGGGCCTCCTACGGCTACGGTGGCGGATCGGTCGCGCTCGGCGGCAGCGCAGGCTACGCCGGCCCGATCGTCGTCTCCGGCGGCCAGCCCGTCGTCATGGGCGCTCCCCGGGCTCCCGTCACCGTCGAGGACCCCAACGCGTCCAACGCCTTCCACGACTACGGCGTGAACCCCTTCACCACCGCGGAGGAGGACCGCCTCTCCACCTTCGCCGCCGACGTGGACACCGCCTCCTACGCGATCTCCCGGCGCGCCATCCTCGGCGGCTCCCTCCCGGACACGGCCGCCGTCCGCGTCGAGGAGTTCCTCAACTACTTCCACTACGCCTACGCGCCGCCTTCGGACGACCGCCCGCTGGAGGTGCACCTGGACGCCGCGCCCTCCCCGTTCACCCGGGGCAAGACGACGCTGCTGCGCGTGGGCGTGCAGGCCAAGCAGCTCAAGAGCTCCGAGCGCAAGCCGCTCCACCTCACCTTCCTGGTGGACGTCTCCGGCTCGATGCAGTCGCCGGACCGGCTGCCGCTGGCGAAGCGCGCGCTGCGCATCCTGGTGGACAGCTTGCGCGACGGGGACACGGTGGCGCTGTGCACGTACGCGGGCGCGGTCAAGGACGTCCTCGGGCCCACCGGGATGGAGCAGAAGGCGAAGATCTACTCGGCGATCGAGGACCTCACCGCGGGCGGCTCCACCGCCATGTCCTCCGGCCTGGACCTCGCCTACCGCAACGCGATGAAGACGCTGAGCAGCAACTCCATCTCCCGCGTGCTGGTGCTCACCGACGGCGACGCCAACGTGGGCCCCTCCTCCCGCCAGGCGCTGGTGGACCAGATCCAGAAGTACGCCAAGGAGGGCGTGACGTTGACCACCGTCGGCTTCGGGATGGGGAACCTGAAGGACGAGACGCTGGAGCAGATGGCCGACAAGGGGAACGGCAACTACTACTACGTCGACTCGCTGATGCAGGCGCGGCGCGTCTTCCACGAGCAGCTCGGCAGCACGCTGGAGGTGATCGCGCAGGACGTGAAGATCCAGGTGGAGTTCGACCCCAAGCAGGTGAAGCGGTACCGGCTGGCCGGCTACGAGAACCGCGCCATCGCGGACAAGGACTTCCGCAACGACAAGGTGGACGCGGGCGAGGTCGGCAGCGGGCACACCGTCACCGCGCTCTACGAGCTGGAGCTGCAGCCCGGCGCGGCGAAGGAGGCGCTGGCCACCGTCCGCATCCGCGCCAAGAAGCCGCGCGGCGAGCACGCCGACGAGTGGGCGTTCCCGCTCCACGCCTCCGCCTTCGCGGGGTCCTTCGAGCAGGCCTCCCAGGACTTCCGCTTCGCCTCCGCGGTGATGGCCGCGGCGGAGCGGCTGCGCCGCAGCCCGTACGCCCAGGGCTGGGACTTCGACCAGATCGTCCGCGTCGCCCGCGCCGCCGCGCCGGCGGACAGCGCGGAGCGCCAGGAGTTCATCCAGCTCCTGGAGAAGTCCAAGCCGCTGGTGGGCGCGGTGGCCGCGGCGAAGTAGTCGCGGCGGCGGGTCGGCGCTTCTGCGCCGGCTCGCGCTCGACCTTCTCGAATCGCCTTGCGCTGGCCAGGGGTCGAGGGATCACCGCGTGGATCCTGCTCACGCGAGCGGATGACTCAGGCGATTCACCGGGCGACCTCAGCGCGGCCGCACCGTTCAGTCCGCGCCACCCTCCTCGCCGGTCTGGTCGCCGAAGAGCTGGCTCAGGGTCAAGTCCAGCCACCGGCTCTGCACGTCCGCGATCAGGCTCTCGAGCTCCGCCTCCGCCAGGTCGGAGCGCTCGAGGAGGCGGCGCTTCGTCTCCTCGAAGATGGCCTCCCGCGCCCTCTTCAGCCGGCGCGAGACCGTCGGCTGGCTCGTCCGGAAGAGCAGGGCGAGCTTCGCCTCCGACAGCCCGTCGCGGTAGTGGTACCGGAGCAGCTCGCGCTGCTCCCCGGAGAGGGTGGCGCCGGCCGCGCTCAGCGCCGACTGGAGCTGGGCCAGCAGGTCCTTCTTGAGGAGGTCCTGCTCGAGGTTGCCGCTGTCCGCCAGCCCGGCGGCCGCGCTCGACAGCCCTGACGACCGGCCACGGACGAGCCGGGCCTCCCGGTTCGCCATGCGCTTGGCGATGATCTCGATCCAGCTCCCCAGCCGCCCCTCGCCGGTGTACGTCGAGAGGTGGACGTGCACGATCAGCTTCTCGCGGAGCTTCTGCCCGACCGAGTCGATCTCCTCCCGCGAGCGCCCCGGGCGTCCCAGGACGGCGGGGAGCCTCACCAGGTACCTGCGCTCCAGGGCCTCCACCGCGCCGGGGACGCCGAGCCCGCACGCGCACGCGAGGTAGAGATCGCACAGGTGCATCGACGCGATCGCGCGCTCCAGCGGTTGTCCCCCGCCGGCGGCGGGCAGGCGCTCGGCCAGGTGGCGCATGAACGGCCCGGGCTCCAGCAGCAGGTCCGGCCACGGCGCGCGGGCCGTCTCGAAGGCCCGCTCCAGCAAGCGCTCCAGACCGGAGCGATCCTCCGGCGCGGCCGTTCCCTCGGGCAGGTTGGCCAGGAAGATCTCGCCGAGGGACTCGAGGGGCTCGGGAGCCGCCAAAGCGCTCACTCCGGGGAAACGGGAAATTCGGATCGTCGTATATCTCACATAGTACTGTGGGTGTATGGACTCCGGAGCGCCGGGAGACCAGGGATGCCTCAGCGATGAGCTCCTGGTCCGCCTGAGCGAGGGCCGGCTCGCCGACGAGGAGCTGCGGCGCGCGCTGCTCCACGCCACCGGCTGCGGCGCCTGTCACGACGACATCGCGTCGGTGATGAACGAGTGGTGGGAGCCACCGCCGGTCATCGACGAGCTGGAGATCGCGAGCGAGATCGGGCGCGGTGGGATGGGGATCGTCTACCTGGCCCGGGACACCGCGCTCCAGCGGCAGGTGGCGATCAAGTTCATCGCCGAGCCGCACCCGGACCCCCGGCTCCGGAGGTCGTTCGAGGACGAGGCGCGGCTGCTCGCCAGCCTCCAGCACCCGAACATCGTCACCGTGTTCCGCGCGGGCCAGGTGGAGGACCATCCGTACCTCGTCTCCGAGTACGTGGTGGGGCGCAGCCTGGCGAAGCTGCCGGCCCCCCTGCCCTGGCCGCGCGTGCTCGCGCTGGGCACCGGGCTGGCGCGCGGATTGGCGGCGGCCCACCGCCAGGGAGTGCTCCACCGCGACGTCAAGCCGTCCAACGCGATCGAGACGGCCGGCGGCGACGTCAAGCTGCTCGACTTCGGCCTGGCCCAGCGCGTGGGCGCCGGCGGCCCGGACGGGGCCTCCCGCGAGCGCGCCATCGCGGGGACGCCGCGGTACATGGCCCCGGAGGTCCGGGAGGGCGCGCCCGCCACGCCCCTGAGCGACCTGTACTCGCTGGGGCTGGTCCTCCGCGAGCTGTGCACGGGGCGGTCGCCGCGGGAGGAGGCGGGTGCGCCCGCGGCGGTGGTGGATCCGGACCTCCTGGCGATCATCGAGCGCTGCACCCGCCCGGACCCGCGGGAGCGCTTCGCCTCGGCCGACCTGCTCGTCGAGGCGCTGGAGCGGCTGTCCGCCCGGGTGCCGGCGGCGCTCTCGGCCAACCCCTACCGCGGGCTGGAGCCGTACGAGGCGGAGCACCAGGCCCTCTTCTTCGGGCGCGGCGCCGACGTCCAGCGCGTGCTCGAACGCCTCGACCGGCAGCACGTGGTGCTGGTCGCCGCCGACTCCGGGCTGGGGAAGTCCTCGCTGTGCAGGGCCGGCGTCCTCCCGCGGGTGGCGACCGGGGCGATCGCCGGGGGCCGGCCGCTGGCAGTGCGCCTGCTCGCGCCCGGCCGGCGGCCCCTGCGGGCGCTGGCGGCCGCCTTCGCCACGGCGCTGCCCCCCGCCGAGGCCGAGCTGCTCTCGGGGCCGGCGGCCGACCCGCGGCAGACAGGGCAGTGCGTGCGCGCGGCGTGCGAGCGGCTGGGGGGCGCGCTGGTCTTCGTCGATCAGCTCGAGGAGCTGATCACCCTGGCGGGCCCGGGCGAGGCGGCCGCCTTCACCCGGGTCCTGGGCGAGCTGGTGAGCCCGCCGGGTCCGGCCCGCCTGCTGCTGGCGGTGCGCGGCGACTTCCTGGCCCGGGTCGCCTCCCTGCCCGGGCTCGGGGACGAGGCGGAGCGCGCGGTCTACTTCCTCCGCCCGATGACCCCGCAGGGCCTGCGGGAGGCCATCGCGGGTCCCGCCCGCGCCGGCGGAGTGGCATTCGAGTCCGACGCCCTGGTCCAGGACCTGGTGGACTTCGCCGCCCGCGGCTCCGGCGAGCTGCCCCTGCTCAGCTTCGCTCTCGCCGCGCTGTGGGAGCGGCGGGACGTCCCGGGCGCCCGCATCACCCGCGCGGCGCTCGACGAGGTGGGAGGCGTGGCCGGGCTGCTGTCCCGGCACGCCGACGGCGTGGTGGCGCAGCTGACGCCGGTACAGCAACGGGCGGCGCGGCGGATGCTCATCAGCCTGGTCACCGCCGAGGACACCCGGGGCGAGCGGACGGAGGAAGACCTGGAGGTGGCCTCGGAGGACGCCCGCGTCGCCCTGCGCGCCCTGGTGGACGGGCGGCTGCTCCAGGCCCGATCGGCCGCGGGCCGCGTCAGCTACCAGATCGCCCACGACGCCCTCATCCAGCGCTGGCCGAGGTTGCGCCAGTGGCTGGATGACGACATCGGCCACCGCGCCGTCCGGCAGCGGCTGGAGGCGGCGAGCGCCGAGTGGGACCGCCTGCATCGTCCCCGCGGACTGCTGTGGCAGGGCGAACAGTTGCAGGAGACGCGCCCCCTCGACCCGGGGGTGCTGGGCACCCTCGAGCGGGCGTTCCTCTCGGAGTCCAGGCGGAGGACGCGGCTCCAGCGCCGGTTGCGGTGGCTGGCCGCCGCCCTGGCCGTGCTCGTCCCGCCCGCCCTGTACGGAGGCTTTCGGCTGCAGTCATACCTGGCCGACGCGCGCTGGGTGGACGCCCGCCTCCAGGCGGCGCGCGCCTCCTCCGC
>DASRBA010000104.1:0-6801 GCA_035637895.1 Myxococcaceae bacterium | reverse complement strand
CGCGGAGATGCGGTTGGGGTTGGTGAACCCGCCGGCGTTCAGCCCCAGCCACCACTCGCGGTCCACCCCGAACTTCTCGAACACCCGCACGTTGGCGTTGGCGCCGATCACCGGGCCGGAGGGCGCGTCGCTGGGGATGAGCATCGCCCCCAGGAAGACGCCGGTGCCGAACTGGGGACGCTGGTTGATCCGGTCCTCCAGGTCCTTGAGCCGCGCCTCGCGCTTCTGCGCCCGGTCCGCGGCCCGGTAGAGCTGCGCGGTCTGCGGGTGGACGCGGTACCCCTCCGCGAAGGCGATGGTGCCGTCGTCCGCCTTCACCAGCTCCACGTCCAGCGCCAGCGAGTTGGGGTTGGTGTAGAGCGTGAGCACCGCGGAAAGCAGCATCTTGGCGCCGTACTTGGCGGCCACCCGCTGCAGGTCCTCCCGGTCGGTGATGCCGCGGCTCACCACCCAGGTGGCGTTCTCCACCCGGCTCTTGGTGGCGAAGCACTCGAAGCAGCGGATCACCGCCACGCTGGACGCCTTCTCCAGCGAGGCCACCATCCGCGCCTCCAGCACCTGCGCGAAGTCCTGGTTCATGTTGTCCGAGACGCGCACCCGCTGCAGCAGCACCGGCGATGTGTGGGCCGACCCGAGCTTCGCCATGTCCGCGGCGAATTCGTCCAGGATCTCGTCCAGCACGTCGTTGGCGTCCACCGTCTCCACCGGCTGGATGAATTCCTGCTCCACCGGCGAGGGCGTCTTCGGCTTCGGCTGCGGGCGCGCCAGCACCGCGTCCGTCGCCGGGCCCTGGGAGGCCGGGACCCGAGGCACGCCCGGCTCCGGGTCCGCCGGCTGCGCCCCGGCGGCCGCCGCCCACAGCAGCAGCACCGCCGCCGCCGCCTCACCTCTTCGCATCGTCACCCTCCCCGAACCAGGCGCGGAAGTCGGCCCCGCGCGGCGCCCCCGGCGGGGGCGGTACGGCCAGAAGCGAGTACGGCTCCGGCCAGTCGAACTGGACCTCCGGCGGCGGGATGACCGCCTCCGGCGGCGCCACCTGGATCGACCCCACCGCCACCTCGGCGGTCGGCCGCTTGCGCTTGTCGCCGCCCAGCGGGACCGGCCTGGACTCCAGCGCCGCCAGGAGCGCGTTGAAGGAGGGCTCGCGCTTGATCGCCGCGCGCTCGCGCCACACCGGGAGCTGCGCGTGCAGCCGCTTGCGGAAGTCCGCGTCCGCCTCGTCCTCCGCGGTGGTGACCAGCGCCTGGGCCAGCTCCTCCACCGCGCGGTCGCGCTCGTCCCGCTCGTGCGCGCGCAGCGAGTCGAAGGCCGGGTCGGGGAAGATGGACTGCACCGCGCGGTCGAACCGCTTGCCGTCCTGCAGCGCGTAGGCGATCTCCGCCTCCAGCACCCAACCCCGCGCGCGCCCGGTGGCGGTCCGGTCGGTGATCAGCCAGCCCATGGCCATCCCCGCGGTGGTGAGGTTGCCGGCGTGCAGCGCCCGCGCCCCCAGCTTCTGGACGTCGCGCGCCAGCCGCCCCGGCGGGTCCAGCTCCTTCAGCCGCTGCTCCAGCGCGGCGTCCAGCGTCCGGCGGGCGTAGTGGGTGATCGCCAGGTCCTTGAGCGCGTCCACCGCCGGCTCGGTGAGGGACGCGCAGGCGGGGAACGCCTGGGCCAGCACCGCGTCCACCTCGGCCGTCGCGCCCAGCTTCTCCTGCGCCAGCGCGTGCCGGTAGAGCAGGTCGCGCGGGAGCGGGCTGCCGGCCTTGTCGCAGAGGGCGGCGGGGGCCATCGCGCGCGGGGCGGCGGTCACCTTCTCGAGCAGCGCCCAGCTGCCGCTGCGGTGCAGCCCGTAGGCGAGCCTCTCGTCCACCGCGGCCTGGTTGGCGCCGAACGACTGGCCGTAGAGCGCCGCGTACCCCTCCGGCGGATCCACCCCCAGCTCCAGGCGCAGCAGCAGCGCGTACTTCGAAAGCGCCGGGCCCAGCAGCTCCGGCGGGAGTATCTGCGCTGCCGCCTGCTTCGCCGCCTCCGTCTGCCCGGCGCGCGCCAGCAGCACCGCGCGCTGGTACGCCAGCCGCGCCGCCGCCGGCCGGAGGGTCTTGTCCGGGGCCGCGGCGCGGCGGAGGTTGAGCAGCAGCACCTCGCTCGCCAGCTCCAGCTCGGTGGCGGACTTGGCCTGCCCCGGCGCCGTCGCCGCGCCCACCGCGGCGCAGGCGGAGGCGCGGACCTTGGCGCGCAGGGCCTCGTTGCTCCACTTCTCCGTCTCCACCGGCCAGAAGAGCACCGTCCCCTCCGGGCCCGCCCCCAGCGCGCGGTTGAAGAACGCGGTGGAGAGGATGTCGCGCCACAGGGTGGCCGAGGACGCGGCGGCCGCCCCCAGGCGCGCTCGGCGGGCGCGCTCCAGCCGGATCAGCTGGCGCTCCTCGCGCAGCGGGGTGGGGTCGGCGTTGGGGATGGGCGGGAGCGGCTCGCAGTTCACCAGCCGGACCAGGTCGGCGAAGAGCGCCCGCGCCTCGTCCTCCCGCCAGTCGCCCGGCTCCGCCAAAAGCGCCACCAGCAGCCCCAGGTCCTTGTGCCAGAACGCGTCGGCGAACGGGTCGGCGGCGGAGGCGGCGAGCGCGAAGCTGAGCAGCGCCGCCCCCATCAGAGCACCACCCCCGCGGTGAACGTGGGGAGGATCCCGACCACGAACGGCGCCGACTGCCGCGTCTCGTAGGAGGCGTACAGCTCCACGTCCACCTGGGCGAACCAGCGGTCGCTGAAGCGGACCAGCAGCGCGGGCGCCACCGACAGGGCGGGCGAGGCCATCCGGTCGGTGATGACGATCCCCGCGTGCCCGGCGATCTGGAGGTCGAAGTGCAGCAGCGAGTCCATCAGGCCGTTGAGCATCACCTTGCCGTAGCCCACCGACCGCCGGTACCCGGCCACCAGCAGCGCCACCGGCCGCTGCGCGTCCGGGATCAAGTGCACCGACTGGAACACCACCTGCGCGGCGGGGCTCATGAAGGAGAGGAAGGCGCCCACCTTGATGTCCAGGCCGTCGTGCTCGGTGAGGTAGAACGACGCCGCCCCGACCACCCCCGGGCTCACGTAGTAGTCCCCGCGGATGAAGTAGTCCGCGCCCAGGGTGAAGAAGAAGTGGCTGTTCTTCACCAGCAGGCGCCGCTCCACGCGCACCGGGGCGCCCTCCAGGCCAGGGGAGAGCGGCGGCGGGGGCTCGGCTGCGGGCGCGGGCGCGGCGGCCAGGAGCGTCGCCGCCAGCAGCAGAGCGCTCACGTCCCGCCCCCCGTCCCGTTCCCCGAGGGCAGGGTGCAGCCGGTGGTCTTGTCCCAGATGGTGACCGACCCGTCGTCCAGGCGGGTGTAGCGGTCGCAGTTGGCGGTGCAGATCTCCACCCAGAAGCGGACCGGGGTGAAGTTGAAACCGCTCTTCATCACCGGCTCCGCGGTCGGGACGTCGAAGGTGAAGGCGGGCGGGCTGGCGGGGATGATCCGCTTCGCCTTCCCGTCGTAGGTGAAGTTCACCGCCGTGGTCCGCACGTCCGCCGGGCCGCAGAACTTCCACTCGACGATGGGGGCCGCCTCCGCCGGGGTGAACACCGGCACGCCGCCGTCCGGGGTGCTGCCCAGCGCCTGGAACGGCAGCTCGCCGGAGGCGGTGCTGGCCAGCGCGGCGAACATCGCGTTGTCGGACGACTGCCGCCAGTCGATCAGCCGCTGGAAGAGCGCCTCGTCCAGCCCGCGGCCCAGGGTGATGCCCCAGGTCACCGGGAGCGGCGCGCTGCGGTTGGCCAGGTAGATGCGCAGGGAGGAGAAGTCGGACTGGAGGCTCGGCGGGATCGGCAGGTCGATGTTGTTGACGTACACCAGCAGCGCGCGCACGTGCCGGCCCCCGTAGGTCCGCTCCGCGCCCTGGATGGCCACGTCCAGCGCGCTGGCGTCGAAGTGGCGGGTGGGGGTCTGGCGGCAGTCCGGGCTGATGTCCACCAGGGGCAACTCGATGCCCGGGGTGGACGAGGTGATCAGGATGGAGCGGACGCGGGAGGCGAGCTGCGACTTGATGCCGGCGCAGTCCAGCCCGCGGGCCAGGTGGAGGTCGAGCAGGAGCGCGTAGACCACCGGCTCGTTCTCGACCGGGGGCGACCACACCTTCTCCACCCGCTGCAGCGCGGGAGGATTGGGGTCCACGAAGCCGGCGGGGCAGGCGGCGGCGACCGCCGCGAGCGCGGCGAGGGCCACCCAGCCGGGGAGAGAGGGTCTGGTTTCCGAGGGCATGCGGGCACCGAGGGGCGCGCGGCCGTCCCCGGACCCGGATTCTCGCCTAGCGCTTGCTGAACTGGAAGCGGCGACGTGCGCCTGGCTGCCCGTACTTCTTGCGTTCCACGACACGGCTGTCGCGGGTCAAGAAACCGGCCTTCTTCAGGGCCGGCCGCAGCTCGGGGTTGAAGACGCACAGGGCGCGGGAGATGCCGTGGCGGATGGCGCCCGCCTGGCCGGAGAGCCCGCCGCCCACGACGTTGATGGTGATGTCCACCTTGCCCATCTGCTCCACCAGCTGGAGCGGCTGGTGGATGACCATCTTGGAGGTCTCGCGGCCGAAGTAGTCGTCCATGGTGCGGTTGTTGACGACGATCTTGCCCTCGCCGGCCTTGAGCCAGACGCGGGCGGTGGCCTCCTTGCGGCGACCGGTGGCGTACGAGCCTTCGTGCGGAGGAGTGGTAGCCATGTCTCTTTAAGCCTCGACTTCCTTGGCGACGGGCTGCTGCGCCTTGTGCGGGTGCTCGGCCCCCGGGTAGACCTTGAGCTTGGTCATCATCTTCCGGCCCAGGGCGTTGCGCGGGAGCATCCGGCGCACGGCGTTGGTGATGATGTCCTCCGGGTGGCGCTCCCGGAGCTGCGCCAGGGTGGCGGTCTTCAGCGCGCCGGGGAAGCCGGCCTTGGGGTGTCGGTAGTACTTCTTCTCCGACTCCTTGGTGCCGGTGACCTTCACCTTGGCGGCGTTGATCACGATGACGTGGTCGCCGGTGTCGATCGACGGGGTGTAGATCGCCTTGTGCTTGCCCTTGAGCAAGGTGGCGATCTGGCTGGCGGCGCGGCCGAGCACCTTGTCGGTCACGTCGACGACGTGCCACGAGCGCTTGATGTCCTTGGCCTTCGCGCTGTACGTCCTGGTTGCCATCGAAATCCTCTGAGAAAGCGGGCGGATCTATGGTGAGCCACCACGCCTGTCAAGTGGCTGGCCCTGCTGGGCAAACCGGGCCTTGAGGTCGCTGAAGAAGCGCTTCTCCTTCTCGGTCGGCGGACCGGGGGGTGGGGCGGACAGGTCCAGCACCTCCGTGAGCTCGGCCGGGATGTCGGAGAGGAAGCGGGACGGGGTGCGCGGGACCTCCTTGCCGCGCCGGATCCGGGTGGCGGCGCGGGTGAGGTACAGCGTCTCGCGGGCGCGGGTGATGCCCACGTAGCAGAGGCGGCGCTCCTCCTCGAGGTTCTGCGGCTCCCCCTGCATCCCGGAGTGCGGGAGCAGGTCCTCCTCCATGCCCATCAGGAAGACGACCCGGTACTCCAGGCCCTTGGCCCCGTGGAGGGTCATCAGGGTGACGCGGCGGGCGGCCGGCCCGTCCTCCTCCTCGCGGGTCTCCAGGGAGAGGCGGTTGAGGTAGCTGAGGAGGTCCGCCTTGGGGCCTTCCCGCTTCTCGAAGGCGGCCAGCGAGGCGAGCACCTGGTCGATGGAGCGGAGCTTCCGCTCCGCGGCGGCGGCGGACTGGGTGTACGAGCGGGCGGCCTCGGCGAAGCCGATCTCGGAGAGGAGCCTGGCGGTGACGTCGGCGAGGTTGCCGCGGGTGAAGAGGGCGCGGTAGCGGTCGATGAGGGCGAGGAACTCGGCCACCTTCGGCGCGGCGCCCTGGGGGAGGTCGGGGACGGAGGCGGCCTGCTCCATGGCGTCCCACAGCGGCAGCGAGCGGGCCCTGGCGTGGGCGAGGAGGCGCTCCATGGTGACGTCGCCGATGCCGCGGGCGGGGACGTTGACGATGCGGAGGAGGGAGACCTCGTCGCGCGGGTTGGCGATCACCTTGAAGTAGGCGACCACGTCCTTGACCTCGCGGCGGTCGAACAGCTCGGAGCCGCCGACGACCTCGAAGGCGATGCGCTGTTCGCGGAGGGCCTCCTCCACCGGGTGGGCCTGACCGCTGGTGCGGTAGAGGACGGCGATCTCGTCGGGAGGGATCCCGAGCGCGAGGTGCTTGCCGATCTCCCGGACGACGTAGCGCGCCTCCTCGTCCTCGGAGGGGGCGGCGACGGCGCGGATCTTCTCGCCGCCCAGGCGGTCGGTCCACATGCGCTTGGGCTTGCGGTCGGGGTTCTGGAGGATGACCGCGTTGGCGGCGTCCAGCACCACCTGGGTGGAGCGGTAGTTCTGCTCCAGCCGCACCTCGGTCCCGCCGGGGAAGGCCTTCTCGAAGTCGAGGACGTTGCGGACCTCGGCGCCGCGCCAGCTGTAGATGCACTGGTCGTCGTCGCCCACCGCGCAGACGTTGTGGCGTTCGCCGGCGAGGCGCTCCAAAAGCTCCATCTGCGCGCGGTTGGTGTCCTGGAATTCGTCCACCAGGAGGTAGCGGAAGCGCTTGGTGTACTTCTCGCGAACCTCGGGGTGCTCGCGGAGGAGCGTGGCGGGGAGGACGATCAGGTCGTCGAAGTCCACGGCGCCCTGGGCGCGGAGGGAACGCTGGTAGAGCGGGAACACCTCGTGGGCGATGAGGTCGTAGTCGTCGCCCATCCCTTCGGGCTTGGGCTGCGGCTCCACGCCGGAGTTCTTGGCAGA
>DASRBA010000103.1:0-18810 GCA_035637895.1 Myxococcaceae bacterium | reverse complement strand
CCTGCCCACGTTCTTCGGCATGGTGGGCGCGGGCGCGGGGTTCGCGCTGTCCGTGCTGGACCCGGAGCCGGCGCGCGGCTGGGGGCGGGCGGCGTTCGTGGACTCGGCCGTCGTGGGCGGAGGACTGTTCAGCGTCGTCCTGGCGGCCGGGACGCTGAGCCTGGGCCAGCAGGTCGGATACGGGCTCATCTTCCTGAGCGACGCCGCGATCACCGCGAGCGCGGTGGCGCTCTCCCGGTACTGGGCGCCGCGGCCGGAGACGGTGTTGCTGGCGGATACGCTGGGGATCTGGGGCGCCGTGGTCGGCGCCGCGGCGTCGGCGATCCTCCCGGGCAACCAGTTCAACCAGGCCACCTTCATGCTGGGCGGCGCGGCGGCGGGGCTCGCCACCGGGGCGCTGATGGGGCTCTCCGCGCAGGGGATGACCGGGTGGCGGGTCCTGCTCGCCAACGCGGGGGCGTTGATGGGCGCCCTGGTCCTGGGCTTCGGGCTGTCCATCTACGAGACCGCGGCCGCCTCCGCGCAGCGGCCGTACGACCCGGCGGTGCCGGCGGCGGGCATCGCCGCGGGGATCGCCGGCGGGTTCCTCGTCGGCTTCGCGTTCAGCGAGTCGCTCTAGCGTCCCTGATGCTCGCGCGGCGCGCCCGCAGCCTCCGCACGCCGAGGGCGACGACCACCGCCGCCGCGGCGAAGAAGGGGACGGCCCAGGTGGGCCGCTGCGTCCAGGCCAGGTACGCGCCCAGGGCCGAGAAGAGTGCGGCGTTCTGGGGCGCGGCGGCGAAGAGGGCGCGGACGAACGCGGCGAGCAGGAGCGCCGCCGCCACCGTCTCCGCGACGTCGGTGGGGAGCGGCCAGCCGGCCGGGTTGGGCGAGCGCTCCATCAGCGCGGGGAGGATGGAGATCTTCCCCATCGCCGGGAACAGCACCGTCAACCGCGGCAGCTCCACGTACGCCACCGCCGCCAGCGCCAGGAGCCCCAGGACGTAGCTGGCGGTGGGCGAAGGGATGGGGATGGTGCGCTTGGCGCTCTTCACCCCGCTGCCCGGGCGCGTCACCACGCCCCGGGCGGGGCGGCCGTAGAAGCCGCCCTCCTCGTTGACCAGCGCGTCCGGGCTCACCAGGCCGATCTGCACGGCCTGGCGGAGCTGTTCGAGGGAGCCGTACTCCATCTCCCCGTCGGGCGTCTGGACGTGGTAGCGCGGCACGAGGCCGACTCTAGTCGCCGCGCTAGTGCCAGGTCTCGTGGCGGGTCCGCAGCGCCTCCGCCAGGTCCTCGGCGCGGAACGGCTTCTCGATGAACAGGTCCGCGCCCACCACCTTGCAGTGGCGCGCCATGGCCGGGTCGCCCAGCGCGCTCATGGCGATGAGGAGCGAGTCCGGGTAGCGCTCGCGCAGCCGGGCGATCAGCGACGCCCCGTTGCGGCCGGGCAGGAACACGTCCACCACCGCGGCGAGGAACGGGCGCCGGCGCGCGGCGTACTCCGCCTCCTCGGCGCTGCTCACCGGGACGGCCTCGTAGCCCCAGTCCGAGAGCATCTCCACCAGCGTCTCGCGGCTGTCGACGTCGTCCTCCACCAGCAGCACCGACTCGCGCGTCGCCGCGACCCGCGTCTCGTCCCTGGTGCCCTCGCTCTCCTGAGGTTGCACCCCGTCGATCTCGATCGCGTCCGCGTCCATGTGAAGCCCTCGCGTGTGTGCAGGTAACACCTCGCACGCAGGGCGGCATTCATGACGATGGCGACCGCCCGGGCGCCGCGCCGCCCAGCGAGCGGCCCGCCAGGTTGGCGGCCAGCACCACGGCCACCAGCAACCCCCAGGCGGGGAGGACGATGCGCCCGCCGCCCTCGTAGAGCAGCGCCGACGAGCTGACCCCCAGGTAGCGCCCGAGCGACATGGGCTCCAGGCGCCCGATGCCCAGGAAGCTCACCGTGGACTCGGCCAGGATGGCGGCCGGGACGCGCGCCAGGAAGAGGGCGAGCAGGTAGCTCCGCAGGAACGGCCACACGTGCGCGCGCAGCACCTGGGCGCGGCCGGCCCCCAGCGCGCGGGCGGCGGCGACGTAGTCCGGGGCCTCCAGCGTGGTCAGCCGGCTGCGGACCATCCGCGCCGGGGCCGCCCAGCCCACCGCCGCCAGCGAGAGGACCATCAACAGCGGCGGGGACACCTTGAGCGCCGGGTTGAGGTCGCCCGCCGTCTGCGCGGCGAACTGCAGCACCATCAGCACCAGCACGTCCGGGAGCGAGAAGAACGCCTCGGCGAAGCGCATCGCCGCGCGGTCCAGCGCGCCCCCCGTCCAGCGCGCCGCCACCGCCACCGCCAGCCCCAGCGCGGTCGCCAGCGCCGCCGCCGCCACGCCCATCGCCAGCGACACCCAGAGCCCGCCGAAGGCCAGCTCGCACACCGTGTGGTCGGGGCGGAGGGCGTCCGCGCCGAACGGGCAGGCGCGCGCCGTCACCTCGGGCCAGAGCCGGCCGAAGGCGAACGAGAGGGAGAAGAGGAGCGCCAGCGCCACCCACCCCACGACCGCGGCGCGCCTCATGGGCCACCTCTCGCGCGCGAGGCGGTTCTCGCTCCCTGCCGCCGCGCAGGTGCTCGCTCCACGCGCCTCACCGGCCCGCCTCCCGCGCGCGCGGGTCCACCAGCAACCGCGCCAGCTCCACCCCCAGCGTCACCACCACCAGCAGCGCCGCGAACACCGTGGTCGCTACCACCACCACCGCCACCTGCTTCTGCAGCACCGCCGCCACGTAGAGCTGGCCGAAGTACGGCAGGCCCAGCACGCGCTCCGCCGCGAAGGAGCCGGCGAGCAGCGTGGTGGCCACCGGCGGGAGCGAGTCCAGCAGCGCCGGCAGCACGTTGGGCAGCACGTGGCGCGCCACCACGCGCGCGCGCGGGAGGCCCTTGGCGGCCGCGGTGCGCACGTAGTCGCGCTCCAGCTCCTGGCGGAGCGCGTCCGCCACCAGCGTCCCCAGCAGCACCCCCGGCCAGACGGACACCACCAGCGCGGCGGCCAGCTCCGGCAGCAGGTGCCCGCGCTCCACCACCGCGGGCGCCAGCAGCAGCGCGGGGATGAACGCGGGCGTGCCGAAGGCGAGCGCCGGGAGCCCGGTCCCCGCGGCCTCCGACGCCCGGCCCTGCCCGGCCCGGAGCAGCGCGAAGGCCGCCGCCCACGCCAGCGCCAGCGCCAGCCCCACCAGGCCGATGCCCGCGCTCCCGGAGAGCTTCACCAGCATCTCCTCGAAGGTGACGCCCTGCGCGGTGGTGCCCAGGCGTTCGCCCTTGATCAGCTTCTCCCACGGCCGGAGGAAGCCCAGCGGCTGCCCCAGCCCCAGGTCGCGCCGGTAGCTCTCCACCAGCTCCGAGGAGAGCTGCCGCTTCGACTCCTCCTCGGTGGGCACCGGGAGCGCGGCCATCAGGTAGTACGAGGCCAGCGCCACGATGGGGACCAGCACCAGCTGCCGCAGCGCGCGGGAGAGGGCGAGGCGGATCACCGGAGCCGCACCTCGCCCAGGGAGAGGAAGTTGAACGGATCCACCGAGAGGCCCGCCAGGTCCGGCCGCGCGCGGAAGTAGCGGTCCGGGTGGTAGAGCGGGGCGATCACCACCTGCTCGCCGACGAGGACCTCCTGCGCCTGGGCGTAGAGGCGGCGCGCGGTCTCGAAGTCCGCCTCGCCGTCCGCGCGCTCGCGCAGGGCCTGGAAGCGCTGGAGCGGTTCGCCGCCGCCGATCTGGTCCCAGCCGGTGAAGTGGTTCCCGGTCCGCTCGAAGAGGGTGAAGAAGGTGTTGGGGTGCGCGTAGTCCGCGCCCAGGCGCTTCAGGTACACGTCGTAGGTGCGGCGGGCGATCTCCGAGGCGAAGTCCGCGCGGGCGTCGATCTCCACCTGGATGCCCACCTTCGCCAGCTGGTCGCGGATGCGCTCGGCGATGGCGGTCTCCGGGACGAAGGACTCGCGCGCGGTGTGCACCAGGCGCAGCGTCCGGGTGACGGGGTGCTTCTGGAGGAGCTCGCGCGCCGCCGCGAGGTCGAAATCGGGGAGTCGCTTCGCCTCCTCCGCGGTGGCGGAGAGCGGCATGGTGGGCGGGAGCAGCACGTGGGTGGTGCGCGCGGCGGGGAGGAGCCCTCGCAGGAGCGCGTCGCGGTCCAGCGCCATGGCGATCGCGCGGCGGACCTCCGGCGAGTCCAGCGGCGGTCGCTGGGTGTTGAAGGCGAGGAAATAGGTGGAGAGCAGCTCCCGCCGCTGCAGGTCCGGGAAGCGGCCGGAGCGCAGCGCCAGCGGGCTGTCCACGAAGACGAAGCCCACCCGGCCGCGGTCGTAGAGCGCGGGGCCCACCTCGGACTTGAGCAGCGTCAGCACCTCCACCGGGCGCTCGCCGGGTCCGAGCTTGGGCGCGAACGCGGAGCCGGGGTTGCGGACCAGGCGCACGCGTTCGCCGGCGCGGTCCCAGGACTCCACCCGGAACGGGCCCACGCTCAGCGGATGTCCGCCGCGCGGCCGGTCGAAGTAGGCGCGGACCTCGTCCTCGGACTTGCCGGCCAGGAACGCGGAGGGCGCCGGGAAGAAGAGGTACACGTTGGCGAGGCGGGCGAGGAAGTAGCTGCGCGGGTGCTGAAGCGTCACCTCCAGCGTCCAGTCGTCCAGCGCCCGGGCGCCGATCCGCTCCACCGCGGCGTCGACCTCCGCGCGCGGGGCGCCGCGCTCCAGCAGCCGGAGCACCTCCTCCACGCCGAGCAGGTCCGACGTCTCGGTCCGCTCCTTGCCCACCGCGGCGCGGCGGAAGCCGGTGACGAAGTCGCGGGCGGTGACCGGGGTGACGCCGTCGGACCACTTCACGTCGCGGCGGAGGTGGAAGACGTAGCGCTCGTGGCCTTCGGGGGTGCGCTCGCGCTCCCAGCGTTGCGCGATGCCGGGCTGGATCTCGTTCCTCTCCGAGAGCTGGGTGAGCCCCTTCATCGTCGCCAGCATCACCGGGTAGTTGACCCAGCTGGTGGGGTCGGACGTGGACCAGTCCAGGGTGCTGGGCATGGCCGGCACCACCACCTTGACGCCCGGGTCCGGCTGGAAGCCGCAGGGGCCGCACGCGGCGAGGAGGGAGCCCAGCAAGGCGGCGCGGCGCATCGGCGCGGAGTGTATGGTCAGGGCATGACCGCTCCCAAGGCCGCGTACGAGCAGATCAAGCAGGCCGCGCTCGGGTACCCAGGCGCGGAGTTTGCCGTCATCCTCGGGGACCACCAGGTGGTCCGGGTCAAGGACAAGGTCTTCCTGTGGATCGGCGACGACGACGGGGGCTGCTCCTTCGGCATCCGGCTGCCGCACTCGCAGGACGCGGCCACCGCGCTCCCGTTCGTGGAGCCCATGGCCTACGGGATGGCGAAGTGGGGCTGGGTGGGGGCCAGCTTCAAGAAGGGCCAGGACGTCCCGATGAAGATGGTCCTGGAGTGGGTGGACGAGAGCTACCGGAAGGTGGCGCCGAAGAAGCTGGTCGCGCAGCTCGACGGGGGCGGGACGAAGGCGGCCCCAGCCTCGGCGAAGAAGCCCGCCGCCGCCAAGGCTGCCAAGAAGAAGGCGCGCCGCTGATCAGGGCTTCTCCGGCAGCCCCAGCGCGCCCTGCAGCTCGCGCAGCTTCACCTGCACCCGCTGCATGTTGTCCGGCCCCATCCGGAGCAGGTGCTTCTCCGCCGCGGTCCGCGACTCCAGCGACGCGTCCTTGAACGCCCACAGCGCGCCCTTGGGGACCACCTCCACCTCGCCCTTGGGCACCGGCACCGCCACCAGCCGGGCGATCGCCTTCGCCATGGCGTCGTCGAACTTCGTCCCGGGCGGGCCCAGCTCCCGCCAGGCCCGGTCGAGCAGCGGCTGGAGGGCGCGGTATGCGGTCGCCGCCTTCGCCGCGTCGATGGACCCGATGCACCGGGCCACGGCGTCGTAGCGGGCGTAGCTCTTCGGGTCGATGGTGGCCGACCCCTTCTTCGGCTCCCTGGCCGCGAACGCCCCCGCGGGCGCGAGGAACGGGACCGACGCGCGCGGGCTCTCCCCGTCCGCCACCTGCTGCACGGCGGCGGCGAAGCGCCGGACCAGGTCCGACTGCTCCAGCCACGTCTTCCACAGCGGGTCCGAGGCCACGCCCGCGAGCTGGTTCCGTACCTGCGGATCGCTGTCTTGCAGTGGCGGCTCGACGACCCCCGCGTCCTCCGCGCCCGCGTCCGCCACCGGAGGTGGGGCCGGCGGCGCCGGGGGAGCGCGAGTGAACCACCACGCCACCCCGCCGCCGATGGCCAGCAGCAGCAGCAATGGCGTCACCCAGCCCACGCCGCGGCGCGGCGGAGACGGAGGTGACTCCTCGAATGGAGGCATGGGTGGAGACTGGCTCATGGGCAGATCCTTCTACGCCGGCAATTGCAACCGGGGGGCCGGCGTTTTCGCGTCTTTCCTGCCGCAGACGTTGGCCGGCGCGCCAGGCCCGGTTGCGCTCTGGGGCGGGGCGAGAAATGCTGAGGTTCGTGAAGGGCCTCGCCCCAGGCTTCCTCATCGCCATGCCTCAGCTCGGCGACCCGAACTTCCACAAGTCCGTCATCCTGATGATCGAGCACGGCGACGGCGGGGCCATGGGACTGGTGGTGAACCGCGCCTCCAACCTGACCCTGCGCGACCTGGCCAGGGGGCAGGAGATCAAGGTCGCCCGGCCCATCGAGGCCCAGCCGGTGATGGTGGGTGGGCCGGTGGAGCCGCAGCGCGGGTTCATCCTCCACGACAGCGAGGCGGTGGCGGAGCGCCACGAGGTGCTGCCGGGCCTCTACCTCTCCGTCACCCTGGACGCGCTGGAGCCGCTGCTTTCCCAGGGCACCGCCCGGCTGCGCTTCTGCCTGGGGTACTCCGGCTGGGCGCCCAAGCAGCTGGAGAAGGAGATCTCCGCCGGCGCCTGGCTGTTCACCGAGGCGGCCGGCGACCAGGTGCTCGTCGGGGAGCCGGACAAGATGTGGGACGGAACGCTGCGCGGGATGGGCGTGGACCCCGCGATGCTGCTCCCCGCCGCGGGCATCCATTAGTAAAGAAGCGTCCCATGCTCGACCCGGAGAAAGTGAAGGAGCGGATCGCCGCGGCGCTGCCAGGCTCGGAGGTGGAGGTGAAGGACCTCACCGGCACGGGCGACCACTTCGAGGCGCGGGTGGTTTCCCAGGAGTTCGACGGCAAGTCGATGATCGACCAGCACAAGCTGGTGTACGCGCCGCTGCAGGACTGGCTGAAATCGGGCGAGCTGCACGCGCTGGCGCTGCGCACGTTCTCGCCCGCGCAGTGGGAGAAGTTCAGGAGGAGCTGATGCTGACCCAGGAGCTGAGGACGCGGCTGGACGCGGAGATCAAGTCGCACCCCGTGGTCATCTACATGAAGGGCAACGCGCTGTTCCCCCGCTGCGGCTTCTCCGCGGCGGCGCTGCAGCTGTTGCAGCCGCACGGCGAGGTGTACGCGGTGGACGTGCTGGCGGAGCCGGAGCTGCGCGACGCGATCAAGGAGTACTCCAGCTGGCCCACCATCCCGCAGGTGTTCATCCGCGGGCAGTTCGTCGGCGGGTCGGACATCGTGCGCGAGCTGGCCGAGCGCGGCGAGCTGGAGAAGCTGATCAAGGGCGAGGCGCCCTGAGCCGGGCCGCGCGTCACGGCGCCCGGGCGTTGATCGCGGCGGCGGCGCTCGCCGGCGCCTCCGCCTGCGACGGCACGCTCTGGGTGGTGAACGGCCTGGACGGGGCGGTGACGGTGACCGTCGCCGGCAAGTCGCCGTTCCGGCTGGAGCCCGGCGCGCGGAGGTCCCTCGGCGTTCGCGAGGGGCCGTGCTCGGTCGCCGCGGAGACGGTGGACGGGAAGCGGCGGGAGACGGACCAGGTGGAGGTGCCTCGCAGCGGCGCGGCCGTCTACAACGTGGCCGGCGCCGCGCCGCTCTACGTCCTCACCGCGTACTATTCGAGCGTCCCCGGCTCGGGCGGGCGGGCCGATCACGAGAACCTCTGCGGCGCGCGGACCTTCCAGCGCGACGTGAACTACTACTTCGCCGACCCGCCGGAGTCGGTGACCAGCTCCGCCGGCGAGACCAACGTCGTCCGGTCGGCGCTGCTGCAGGGGCAGGAGGGTTGGAAGGGATGCCTCCTCATGCTGCAGGCGGAGGGCAAGGACCGCGCGGCGGCGGAGATGCTGCCCGCGGTGAGGGCGATGGAGTCGTCCGACACGCCGGTGTTCGCCGAGGCCCGGCTGCGCTGGATCCTCGGGGAGGACGAGAAGGCGCTGGAGCTGTTCAAGGCCCTGATCGCCACCAGCAACTCGCGCGACGCGCACCTCTATTACCTGCGGTACGGCGAGATCCTCGGCCAGCGGGAGGCGCTGCTGCGCGAGTACCAGCGCCCCAGCGATCGCCTGCCGGACGCCGAGCGGCGGTTCCTGGCGGCCCGGCTGCTCCCGGCCGCGGAGGCGGTGAAGGAATACCGCGCCATGCTGGGTGAGAACCCCAAGGACGACGAGCTGCGCCTGGGGCTGGCGTGGTCGCTGGACGGCGCCGGCCGGTACGCGGAGGCGCTCGCCGCGCTGGAGCCGCTGGGGGACGGCGCCAGGCTGTCGCCGGACGACCGCTTCCGGTGGCTGCACCGCCGCGTGTGGTCGCTGGCCGCCCTGGGCCGGGTGGAGGAGGCCGTCCAGGCCATCCGCGCCGGGCCGGTCGGGAAGGACGCGGAGGATTTCCGGTTCATCCTCATCCAGGGGTTGCTGGCGGCGAAGCTGGGCCGGCCCGACCTGGAGCCGGAGCAGAAGGTCGTGGAGGCGGGCGAGCCGAACGAGCAGGAGTGGCGACGGGTGTCCTACGACGGGGTGGTGCACCCGGAGCGGCTGGACCGCGCGTGGCGCGACCGCCTGAAGCACATGCAGAGCCTCGGGCCGATCCTGGCGATGGCGGCGACGGATCCGCGCCTGGCGCTGGGCGCGCTCCACCGGGTCACCAGCTACGAGGTGGAGCTGCTGCCGGAATCGCTGGCCATCGTGCTGTGGGCGGAGGCGTGCCGCGCCGGAGATTCCACCGCGGAGCCGTTGCTGCGGCACGCGCTGCTGGGCGCGGCGATGGACTTCACCGGGGTGTGCGCCTACGTGAAGGAGGGGCGGCCGGTGATGGAGATGAGCCAGGCGTGGGAGGACCGCGCGGCCATCCACCTCGCGCGGTCGCGCGCGCTCTGGGCCCGCGGGGATTCGATCCACGCGGCCGCCGAGGAGGCGCTGGTCCGCAAGTACGACGTCTACGAGGGGCCGGCGTCGCACGCGCTGGAGTCATGGCCCTCTGTCGCGCCCGGCGCCCCGCCGCGGACCGCCGGAGACGTCCGGCTCGCTTCCGCGCAGGTGGACGCCCCGGCGCGAGGCCCGGGTAGGACGCAGCCCGTCACGCTGCCGCCGCCCCGGGAGCACAAGCTGGTCCGCGTGGAGGGCGTCCGCCTCGAGCCGGAGCCGTAGGGCGCGCCGCCGCGGTGAAATGGCGCGTGCGTGGCGCGGCGCTCCGGCGCGGTGAGCTTTGCGCGGCGCGTGCGCCGCTACTCACCCATGCGCATCGCCGCCACCAGCCCCTGCCCCAGCGCGTCCGCCGCCGCGTCCGCCATCTTCGCGTAGGTGCGCTTCGGCGTCGCGGACTCGCCGGACCAGGCCACCTCGCGCGCGGGCCCCGCCGCCACGTCGTAGTGGTGAGCGGGTGCGCCGCCCGCGCCCAGCCGCACGTCCACGCCGGACCGGAGCACCAGCCCGAAGTAGGCGCGCGTGGCGTCCTCCGACAGTTGGTACACCTCGCCCGAGAGCCCCAGGACCGACGTCACCTCCAGCTTCACCGGCGACTCCGCCTTCAGTGTCTGGATGCCGTCCCGCAGCTCCACCAGCGCCGGCCCCACCAGCGAGTCGATGCGCCGCTGGAGCACGGCGGTGACCCGCCCGTGGCGCTCCACGTTCTCGTGGTCGGCCAGCGCGACGTCCGCCATCGCCATCGACGCCGGGGCGCGGAACCCGCCCAGCTTCACCGACGGCGCATAGCTCACCTGCACCACGTTGGTGCCCGCGCGGCGCAGCGCCTCGATCACCTCGCCCAGCACCTCGGACTGCGCCAGGTGCATCTGCCGCAGGCGGTTCAGCCCCCGCTCCAGCTCCCGGTCGAGGGCGGCGCGGGCCTCCGCCGCGTGCCGCCCGTCCGGGTGGCCGTCCAGGTAGCCGCGGATGTTCTGGACGGTGTTCTGCGCCCGCTCCCACTCCTGATCGTCCACCGCGCGCGCCTGCAACGGCGCCAGCGCCACCACCACCGCCGCCGCCGCGGCCGCGCACGCCGCCGGCCACCGCGCCGCCCGGAGCTGCTGCGCCACGGCGACGCGCGGCGTCCCGACCTCGCGGAGCTCGCGAGGCAGCAGGTCCAGCTCCCCGTCCGCCTCCAGCAGCCCGGAGGAGAGCAGGTCCAGCAGGCGCCCGCGGAGGTGGGCCGCCTCGTTGGCCAGCCCCTCCGCCACCTGCTTGCCGCGGATGCTGAGCGCGGCGGTGCGCCAGCCGAACTTCAGCCGCACCGCGGAGGCCGTGTACACGGAGTAGGTGTGCTGGTGCACGGTGGAGACGCGCACCAGGTTGATCAGCGGCCAGAACGTCACCCGGCCCTGGCTGGCCTGCACCAGGTAGTGCGAGTGGAGCGTGGTGAACTTCCCCAGCGGGTTGCGGCGGGCGCGCCAGGCGCCGCGGGCGCCGGCCGCGGCGAGCCATCCACCCAGTCCGAGGAACGCGGCCAGCCACCACCAGTCTCCCGCGTCCCACGCGCGCGAAGCGCTGGCGGCGCCCGCCGCCACCAGCCCGGCGACCGCGAGCACCGCCAGGCCCAGGAAGATCACCACCCCCGGCCCGGAGTACCCGCGGCTCCAGAGCGGCTTGACGATGTCCCGCGCCGGCTGATCGCGCAGCCAGCGCTGGGTCGACTCCGGCAGGTGGTCGAACGGCACGGTGACCCGGGTGGGGAACGCGCCCAGCGACCGCTCCGGCCGCAGCGAGCGCGCCACGTCCAGCAGGTAGTTGCCGTCCGACGGGCGCTGCAGCGCGAAGGCGCGCGCGGCCATGGAGGCGAGCCGGTCGGCGATGTACTTGCGGACCTCGTCCTCCGCGGGGATGGAGGCCAAGAGCGGCCCCAGCTCCCGCTTGACCAGCGACGTCTTCTTGCGCGCCAGCTGCACGCCCACCCGCCGCAGGGCCGGCTCCCAGTCCTTCTCCGCCCGCCCGGAGGCCAGCGCCGCCGCCTGGTCCAGCTCGTCCAGCGCCTCCTTCCACTGCCGGCGGGAGGCGTAGAAGTCGGAGAGGACGAAGCGGATGGCCAGCTCGTTGGGCGCCAGCTCGCGCGCCTTGAGGTAGGCGCCGAGCGCCGGCCGGTCGAACTTGAGATCGCGGTAGGTGTGGCCGAGGCGCACCTGGAAGACGGGGTTCTTCGGGTCGCGGCGGACCAGCTCCTCGAACACCTGCGAGGCGCTCCGCATGTCCCCGTTCATCATCATCGCCACGCCCAGCATGTCGCGCGCGACGATGACGTCCGGGTGGGAGGCGATGGCGGCCTCGAGGATGGGGATGGCCTCCTTGGGCCGGTCCGCGTTGAGCGCGGCGGCGGCGGCGCGGAGCTGCGAGCCCAGCTCCGGCCCGTGCTCGGAGAAGGGCTCCACCAGGCCGCCGGCCTCGCGCGCGCGGTCGTGCTCCGCCCGCGCCTCCGGGTTGGAGAGCGCCTCGTACGCCTCGCGGATCCGCCGGAAGTCCTCGGCGTGCGTCTCCGGCGGGAACTGGCGCACCAGCGCGAAGTAGGCCTTCTTGATCTCGCGGTCGGTGGCGGTCGGGGGGACCCCGAGCGTCTCGTAGTGGTCGGCCATGCGCCTCTTCGTGCTCAGGGCTCCAGGGCCGCGCCCAGCGCGTCGGCCACGGTGTCCACGTGGATCAGCTCCACCCGCTCCCGGACCTCCGCCGGGAGGTGCTGAGCGTCGCGCAGGTTGCCGCGCGGGAGCAACACGCGGGTCAGGCCGACCAGGTAGGAGGCGACCAGCTTCTCGTGGATGCCGTCCACCCGCTGCACGTCGCCGTGGAGGGTGATCGCCCCGGTGGCGCCCAGCCGGCGGCGGAGCGGCTTGCCGAGGAACGCGGAGGTCCCGGCCAGCGCCAGCGCCATCCCGGCCGAGGCGCCGTCCTTCTGCGCCTCCGCGTCGGTGAAGTTGAGGTGCAGGTCGCGGGTGCGGATCAGCGACTCGATGCCGAGCGCCCCGGCGCGCGCCTTGAGGCCGGTGAAGGCCACCTGGCACGACTCCCGGATCGCCGGCCCCACGTTGCCGGAGAAGATCAGCTCGCCCTTGCCGGCGACGGCCATGGCCTCCAGCGGCGACACCGCGCCCCCCACCGGCGTCCAGCCGAGCACGCCGATCCGCCCCACCGTCGTCGAGGACGCCCGCCGGAGCTCGAGGCGGGCGAGCAGCGCCTCCGGCTCGAGCGCCGAGGCGGGCTCGCCCAGGTCGCCGGCGAGCTCGCGCAGCAGCGCCGCGGCGGCCTCGTTCCCCCGCTCCTCCGCCCGCGCGCGGGAGAGCAGGTCCAGCGCCCGCTCCCACAATCTCCTCTTCATGGCGAGGTCCGCCGCCTTCACGTAGCGGCGGGCGTCGTGCGGCTGCCGGCGGGCGGCCTCCAGCAGGTGCAGCAGCGCGTCGTCCCAGCGGCCCTGCTGGAGGAACAGCTCCGCCAGCTCGTCGTGCACGCCCGCGTCGTGCGGCCGGACGCGGAGCAGCGCCTCCAGCGCCTTGCGCGCCTCGTCGTGGCGGCCGGCGCGGGCGTGCGTGCGAGAGAGCAGGTGGGCCGCGTCCGGGAAGTCCGGCCGCCGCGCCAGCGCCTCCGAGAGCTGCCGCACCGCGACGTCCAGCTGTCCCTCCTCGAACATCCGCAGCGCCAGCGCGTAGCGCGCGTCGGGGTCCTCCGGGCGCAACACCACGGCGCGCTTGAGCTCCAGCGTGCTGATGGGCAGCTCGCTCATCCCAGGTCGAACAGGGCTTCGGTGAGCTCGGCGTCCAGCCGGTTGACCTCCGACGGATCGCCGCGCCCGGCCGCGGCCTTCAGGCGGATCACCAGGTCCTGCACCCGCGCGCGGTCCTTCTCCGCCAGCCCTGGCGCCTTCGCCTCCGCCACCTTCACCAGCGCGCGCACCGGGTCCGGCAGGTCCGGCTCGGGCGAGGCGGGAGGCGCCGGGGGCGCGGGAGCCGCCGCGGGCGCGGAGGGCTTCCACTCGCGATCCAGCCGGGAGCGCGCCTCCTCCCGCTCTTTGGGGCTCATCCGCTGGGCGCTCTTGTCCACCACCAGCATCGCCTCCTTGCCGGTGGAGACGATCTTCGTCTTCACGTTGAGGATGCCGTTCACGTCGTAGGTGAACGTCACCGCCACGTGCTCGCTGCCCATGGGCGCGGGCGGCACCCCATCTACCCCGTACGCGTCGAGGAAGGTGTTGTTGCGCACCAGCCGCTCCTCGCCCTGGTAGACGCGGATCTCCACCTGCCGCTGGTTGTCGCTGGTGGTGGAGTACGTCTCCGTGCGCGAGATGGGGACGGTGCTGTTGCGCGGGATGATGGGGGAGAAGAGGCCGCTCACCCGCTCCCCGCCGCCGGAGCGCCCCATCACCTCCACGCCCAGGGTGAACGGGCACACGTCGGTGATCATGATCCCGTTCTGGGACTTGATCTGCCCGGACTTGAGGCCGGCCTGCACCGCCGCGCCCAGGGCGATCGCCTCGTCCGGGTTGACCCCGCTGCGCGCCGCGTGGCCGAAGTACTCCTCGATGGTGCGGCGCACGAGCGGCACGCGGGAGGACCCGCCCACCAGGACGATCTCGGTGATCGCCTTCTTGTCCAGCTTGGCGTCCTTGAGCGCGCGCTCCACCGGCAGCAGCGTGGAGCGGACCAGGTCGCCCAGCAGCGCCTCCAGCTTGAGCCGGGACAGCTCCAGCTCCGCCGAGACCGGCTCCGCCCCGCGCATCCCCAGGAACGGGAGCAGCACCTGGGTGACGTTGACGGTGGACAACTCCATCTTCGCCTGCTCGGCGGCGGCCTTGAGGCGGGCCATGGCGCGGAGGTCGCCGCGGACGTCCAGCCGGTGCTCGCGCTCCACCTCCGCCGCCATCCAGGCCACCACCGCGGCGTCGAAGTCGGACCCGCCGAGGCGGTTGTTGCCGGCGGACGCCTTCACGTCCAGCACGCCCTCGAACATCTCCAGCACCGAGACGTCGAAGGTGCCGCCGCCCAGGTCGTAGACGAGCACGAACTGCTCGCGGTCCAGGTGGTCCACGCCGTAGGCGAGCGCGGCGGCGGTGGGCTCGTTGAGGATGCGCTCCACCTTGAAGCCGGCCAGCTCGCCGGCGTCCTTGGTCGCCTGGCGCTGGGCGTCGGTGAAGTACGCGGGGACGGTGATCACCGCCTCCGCCACTGCGGCGCCCAGCTGCCGCTCCGCGTCCTCCTTGAGCGACCTGAGGACGAGGGCGGAGATCTCCTGGGGCGCGTACGTGCGGTCGCCGAGGCGGACCTTCTCCCCGCTCCCCATCAGCCGCTTCACCTCCGCCACCGTGCGCTCCGGCATGGAGACCAGCTGGTTCTTGGCCGTCTCCCCCACGTGCAGCGCGCCGGTCCGGTCCAGGCCCACCACGGACGGCGTGAGCCGCTTCCCCTGCCGGTTGGGGATGATCTGCGGGCGGTCTCCCTCCATGTGCGCGACGAGGGAGTTGGTCGTCCCCAGATCGATACCGACGATGGACATGCCCCCCGAACGTTAGACAATGTCCGGGCCATGAGCACCGCGGACGACGACCAGGAGCGGCGCATCGTCGAGGCGCGGATGAGGCTGCGCGAGCGCTACCTCGCCCGCATGCAGGCCTCCCCGTCGGTGGCGGACGAGAAGCCCATGGGGAGCGGCCCGCCCAACCGCCACGGGATGCCGAAGCTGCCGGTGGGCCAGTACGAGACGGAGAAGTGGCCGGTGCTGGACCTGGGCCACCACCCGAAGATCGACCCCCGCGAGTGGCAGCTCCGCGTCGACGGCGCGGTGGAGCGGCCGGTGACGCTGCGCTGGGACGACTTCATGGCGCTGCCGCAGGTGGACGACGTGAGCGACTTCCACTGCGTCACCACCTGGAGCCGGATGGACGTCCCCTGGCGCGGGGTGGCCTTCTCCACGCTGGCGGCGCTGGCCGGGCCGCTCCCGTCCGCCACCCACGTGCTGGCCCACGCCTACGACGGCTACACCACCAACCTGCCCATCGAGGAGGCGATGAAGGACGACGTGCTCCTCGTCCACACGTCGGACGGCGGGCCGCTGCCGCGCGAGCACGGCGGGCCGGTGCGGATGATCACCCCGCAGCTGTACGCCTGGAAGGGCGCCAAGTGGATCAACCGGATCGAATTCTGCGCGGGGCTCGAGCGCGGCTACTGGGAGGACCGTGGCTACAGCGACACCGCCTACCCCTGGCGAGATGACCGCTACTCCTGAGGAGGAGGGCGGCTTCTTCAAGCAGACGCTGGCGAAGGTGAACGCCTTCCGCCAGCGCCACGAGCTGGCGGAGACGCTGATCGTCTTCGTCGCCGGGTTCCTCTTCGACGTGGTGACGCTGTCGCGCGCGGACGACGCCATCACCATGCTCCAGCAGGGCGCGTACCTGGTGGCGCTGTGCGCGCTGCTGGCGCTGGAGCAGCGGCAGGCGCTCAAGGGCGACCTCCCGAAGCTGCTGGCGAAGGGGATGCAGTTCGCGGAGCCGGGGATCCACTTCTTCCTCGGCGCGCTGCTGAGCACCTTCACGCTCAACTACTTCAAGAGCGGCTCCGGCCTCACCTCGCTGGTCTTCGTGGCGATCATGTTCGTGCTGCTGGTGGCCAACGAGTTCCCGACCTTCCGGGCGTACGGACAGGTGGTGCGCTTCGCGCTGCTCAGCTTCTGCCTGCTCTCGTACTTCGCCAACCTCATCCCGGTGCTGGTGGGCAACGTGCGGCCGTGGATGTTCGTGGCGGCGGCGGTGGCCTCCGTCGCCTGCATGGGCGGCGTCTTCTCGCTGCTCAACCGCTGGAGCCCCACCAAGCGCGGGCTGCTCACCCGGTCCGTGCTGCCCGGCCTGGGCGTGCAGGCGGTGCTGCTGGCGCTCTACTTCGCCAAGGTCATCCCGCCGGTGCCGCTGGCGCTGACGTACATGGGCATCTACCACTACGTGGAGCCCCCGGTGCACGACCGCGCCTTCGTCACCGACAACCGGTTCCGCCTGCTCACCGAACGCCCCTGGTGGCGCTTCTGGGACCACGGCGACCAGCTCTTCTACGCGCGCGACGGCGACCAGGTGTTCTGCTTCTACTCGATCTTCGCTCCCAACAAGTTCCAGGACCAGGTGAACCTCGTCTGGTCGCGCTGGAGCGAGGAGAAGGGGGAGTGGATCCAGAGGGAGAAGGCGGCGACCCCGCTGGGCCGCGGCGGCATCATCAAGGACTCGGGCTGGCGGTGGGTCCGCTCCAAGGCCCACTACGAGCCGGGGGAGTGGCGCGCGGAGGTGCAGACCGAGGACGGGCGCACCATCGGAAGCCTCCGCTTCACCATCTACCGGGACACGCGCACCGAGCCGCGGCAGTTCGTGATGGACCTGCGATGACGCTGCGACAGCTCCGCGCCCAGCGCACCGCGTCGCAGCGGCTGGACCGGCCGAGGCACGGGTCGGTGGGGGAGCTGGTGAGGGCGCTCGGCGGGGTGCAGGCCCAGGTGCTGGGGTCCGCGGAGCTGGCGCTGCGGGCGCGGGCGAAGGGCCTGACCCGGGAGGACGTCACCGCCGCCCGCGAGCGGGAGCGATCCGTCGTCTGGTGCTGGGCGATGCGCGGGACGATGCACCTGGTGGCGGCGGACGACGTGGGCTGGATGCTGCCGCTGTTCGCGCCGCTGGTGTGGCCCGGGTCCAAGCGGCGGCTGAAGCAGCTCGGCGTGCGCGACGACCACGTGGACCTGGCGGTGGAGCAGATCGAGCGGGAGCTCCGCGGCGACGGCCCGCTCCCGCGGCGCGAGCTGGCGGCGCGGCTGGCGAAGAAGGGCATCGAGACGCGCGGGCAGGCCATCGCCCACCTGGTGGCGGTGGCGGCGCTCCGCGGGCGGATCTGCTTCGGCCCGATGCAGGGGAGGGACCAGACGTTCGTGGCGCTCGCGGACTGGATCCCCGGGTTCCGCCTCCGCGAGCCGGATGCGCCGGAGCTGGCGCGCCGGTTCTTCCAGGCGTACGGCCCCGCCGAGCCCGCCGACTTCGCCGCCTGGTCCGGGCTGGGCGCCGCCGCGGCGCGCGAGGCGTTCGCCGCCGTCCAACCGCCGAAGTATCGCGAGGCGGATCCGGGCGTCGTGCGGCTCCTCCCCGCCTTCGACACGTTCTTGCTGGGCTACGCGGATCGCTCGTTCGCGCTCCCGGCCGCGCACGCGAAGAAGGTGAACGCGGGCGGCGGGTGGCTCCACCCGCAGCTGTTCGTGGACGGGGAGATCGCCGGCACGTGGACGTCGAGCGGCGAGCTGAAGCCGTTCCGATCGCTCCCGGCCACGACGAGAAAGCTCCTCGAGGACGACCTCGCCGAAGTTACGGCGGCGGCCGGAAGCGGTAGACGTGGTACGGGCCGCCCGCCTTCAGCGCCTCCCGCGTCGGAGGCCGCGCCAGCTGGTCCACGTAGGCGGGGATCGCGCTGTCGGTGAAGAGGATGGCCCCATCGGGCGCGACGACCACGCCGTCGGCCCAGATCACGCGGGAGGACCTGACCAGCGTGGTGAGCTTCCCCGAGCCGTCCGCCGGGAGGCGGTCGATGGCGCCGTGCTCGACGTCGGTGATGAGCAGGTTGCCGGCCGGGTCCATCGCGATGCCGTCGCTCAGCGGCTTGGGCCCCACCTCCACCACGCGCTTGGCGAGCTCTGCCTCCGAGAGCGCGCCGTCCCGCACCGCCGCGGTGGGCACCTTGTACATCCGGGCGTGGCTCATCGCCGCGTAGTACAGCCACGCGCCGTCGCTGCTGAGCGCGATCCCGTCCACCCCGACGCTGAAGGTGATCAGCCCGTACCCCAGCCGGTGAGGGCCGAACGGGGTCCGGATGAGCCAGTCTTGAGGTTGAGTGCTCGGGTCCGCCGCCAGCACCTTGCGCCAGGTCTTCGCCGCCACGTCGAGGGCGATGATGTTCGCCGCCGTGAATCGGAACAGGCCGGTGTCGGCGAGGTAGACGGTGTTGCCGTCCGGCGCCACGCGCAGGTCCTGGGTGAACTGCGCCTCCCCGGCGGGGAACCAGTACTCGAACGCCTGGCTCCCGGTGGGCAGGTCGAACGCCAAAAGGCGCGTGCGCTCGTGGTCCAGGCCCCTGGGCTCGATGAACCACAGCCGGCCCTGGGCGTCGGCCGTCATCCCGAACACGCCCTGGTAGCGGGCCTGCCACGCCTGGTCCGGGAACGGGCGGAGCTGACCGCCGGACAACAGCTCGAACACGGTGGCGTCGGAGAAGCGCTGGGCCGACGCGAACGGGTGATAGGCCAGGAAGATGCGCCCGTCCGCCGCCACCGCGACGTTGCCGGGCGGGTAGTCCAGCGTGACCAGCGTCTCCAGCGCGCTCTCGGGCAACAGCGGCGCCGTGGACACGTCGGGGTACGGCTCCCCGCCGCCGTACTTCAGCTTCACCAGGCCCAGCCCCGCGGCGAGCAGGACGACCACCACCGCCAGGACCTTCAGGAGCTTCCTCACCGCTTCTTCTTCGCGGTCGAGGCGGACTTCTTCCACAGCGACGCCATCCA
>DASRBA010000102.1:0-31500 GCA_035637895.1 Myxococcaceae bacterium | reverse complement strand
CTCCGCGTCCCGCAGCGCACGCCCGAGGAGGCCGCCGCCGCGCTGTGGCGCATCGCCGAAGGTCACGACTTCCTCCTCTTCGAGCACTTCCTCGCCGACGAGGCGGGCCACGGCCGCGACTTCGCCCTCGCGGAGGAGGTGCTCTCCACCTTCGACCGCTTCGCGCGCGCCGCGGTGGCGGAGCGGCCGGACGACGCGGCGGTGCTGATCGTCAGCGACCACGGCAACGTGGAGGACCTCTCCACGCGCAACCACACCCTCCACGACGTCGCGCTGCTCACCTTCGGCGTCCCGGAGCGGCGGCTGGCGGGCCTCCGCGACGTCTCCGACGTGTGCCGGCTGGCGCTGTCGCTGATCCTCGAGGACGACCGCTGATGGGGCGGCGCGCGGGGCTCCTGCTGCCTCTCCTCCTTTCGAGCTGCGCCGTGGTCCGGAGCCCCACCGCCTCGCTGAAGGAGCGCGACGAGCTCCGCACCGAGGCCGGCGTGTTCCAGCTCGCCTACGCCGCCGGCGACGAGTCCTCCCGCGACGCGCTGGAGCGGGCCATCCGCCTCGCCTCCCCCCGGCTGGCGCGGTGGGGCGAGCTGAAGGTCCCGGTGAAGGTGATGGTCCTCCCCTCCCACGCGGCCCTGGAGGCGGCGGTGGACCGCCACGACTACGACTGGCTCCGGGCCTGGGCGCGCTACGACGAGGTCTTCGTCCAGTCCCCGCGGACGTGGTCCATCCTCGGCGCCCGCCCCGCGGACGTGGACGAGCTGATGCTGCACGAGCTCACCCACTGCGTGATGTACCAGCGGTCGGCGAGCGCGGCGGACTGGTCGAGGAAGCGCATCCCGCTGTGGTTCAGGGAGGGGATGGCGTCGGTCACCGCGAGCCAGAGCTACCGGTGGCCGTCGCTGGAGGACCTCGCGCAGTGGTGGGCGGAGCACCCGGGGCAGGACCCGCTGGGGAACCCCGACGCGTTCTACCGCGGGCAGAACGAGGTCGTGTACGGCGCGTCGCACCACGCGTTCGAGTTTCTCGTCCGGCGTTACGGACTGCCGGCAGTCCAGAGGGTGATGGAGGGGATGTCGAACGGCGCCGCGTTCCCCGATGCGTTCTCGGCGGCGACCGGGATCGCCGCGCCCGCATTCGTCGAGGATTTCAAGCGCTTCGTGCGGCTGCGCGGCTTCCGCCCGGCGCCCGCCCCGGGTGGTTCGACTCCTGTTCTCCAGCGGCGAGAAATCCCGGCGTAAAGGGGATCGGGCGGACGTGGGCTGCTCCTGGACGTCACCACCCTGGCGCTGAAGAAAAAAAAGCGCGGGTCGCACCTCCCCCCAAAGGTGCGACCCACGCGGGCCCACGAGCGAGGTCTGCTCAGGGCTCCAATCCGAACCTGTCTCGACGCTCAAGCCTTGGTGATCTTGTCCCGCCCGATCCGCACCTTGGCGGTGGCGTTGCGCGTGTCCACCACCAACCGCGCCGCCTCCACCAACTTCTCGTAATCGATCCCGGAGTGGTCGGTGAGGATGAGCACGCCGTCGTACCCCTGGATCTTCTCCGGCGTCAGCTCCACCGAATCCATCTCCTGCTTCAACCCGTGCCCCTTCGGCAGGTGCCCCACGTATGGGTCGTGGTAGTCCACCACCGCGCCGCGCTCGTGCAGCAGCGCCATGATGCGCAGTGACGGGCTCTCGCGCACGTCGTCCACGTCCTTCTTGTACGCCGCCCCCATCACCAGCAGCCGCGCCCCATTCAGCGTCTTCTTCTGCGTGTTCAGCGCCTCCATCGTGCGCTGCACCACGTAGTACGGCATCGCCGTGTTCACCTCGCCCACCAGCTCGATGAACCGGGTGTGGAACTCCAGCTCCCGCGCCTTCCACGTCAAATAGAACGGGTCGATGGGGATGCAGTGCCCGCCCAGCCCCGGCCCGGGGAAGAACGGCATGAACCCGAACGGCTTGGTCGACGCCGCCTGGATCACCTCCCACACGTCCAGCTCCATCCGGTCGCAGAGCATCTTCAGCTCGTTGACCAGGGCGATGTTCACGCAGCGGAAGATGTTCTCCAGCAGCTTCGCCAGCTCCGCCACCCGCGTGGACGTCACCGGCACCGTGTCCTTCAGCGCCGACGCGTACAGCGCCCGCGCCACCTCCAGGCACCCCGGCGTCAGCCCGCCCACGATCTTCGGGATGGTGCGCGTGTTGAACCGCGCGTTCCCCGGGTCCTCTCGCTCCGGGCTGTAGGCGAGGTGGAAGTCCACCCCGGCCTTCCGCCCGCCCTTCTCCAGCAGCGGCCGCAGCACCTCCTCCGTCGTCCCGGGGTACGTGGTCGACTCCAGCACGTACAGCTGCCCCGGCCGCACGTGCGGCGCGAGCGCCTCCCCGGTGGAGGTGATGAAGCTCATGTCCGGCTCGCGCGCCTGGGTGAGCGGCGTGGGTACGCAGATCACCAGGCAGTCCAGCTCCTCCGCCTCCGAATAGTCCGTGGTGGCGCGCAGCTTCCCGGAGCCAACCAACCGCTGCAGCGGCTCCGTCGGGATGTGCCGGATGTAGCTCTGTCCCCGCGACAGCGACTCCACCTTCCGCGGATCCACGTCCAGCCCCGTGACGTCGAACCCCGCCTCGGCGAACGCCATCCCGAGCGGCAGCCCCACGTACCCCATCCCCACCACGCCGACCTTCGCCTCCCGCCGCTGGATCTTCTCCAGCAGCGAGCGCCCCGACCCCGACCTCCCCATCGCCTCCCCGCCTCTCCTCGACGCCCTCGACGCCCTCACCCCAGCAACAACACCACCACGCCCATTCGCCCGGGCGCCCGCAGGGCCCGATGCAATTCCAGAACCAGCGCGGGACGCTTCTCCCCGTACCCCGGCGAGTACTCCGCGTCCTTCAGCTCCGGCCGGACCGACGGCTCGAACAGCACCAGCGCCTCCGGCGCCGCCGGGTCGCCGATCTCCAAAAGGACCCCGCTCAGCTCCAGCGGGGCCTGCGGGATGCGCAGCGCGCGCGCCCGCTCTCCCGGGGTGACGGGGCGCAACCGGCCGCGCCGATCCTCCAGGTGCAACCGGCTCACCAAGCGGTGAACGCCCCGGCCCCGGATCGAATCCACCACCGACAGCGCGCGCGCCCCCCGGTCGAGGACGAACGTGCGCTCCACCACCACGCCGCCCGCCGAGAGCGACTGGTAGCCGCGGTGGCTGGCGGAGAGGCGCGCCCGCGCCGGGCCCACCTCGAACACCTCCAGCTCCGCGCGCGCCCGGTCCGGCAGCGCGAACAGCCGCGCCGGGTCCACCGGGTTGATCTCCTCGCCGTCGATCTCGAGCGTGTTGTGGGCCGCCGTCCCCCGGAACGCGTTCCGCGCCACCGGATCACCCGAGTAGCAGTACGTGCCGGGGTCCACGATCAGCGGCCGCCCGTGCAGGTGGAGCTCGAAGGAGAGCGCGTCGTTGTGGGAATGCCCGCCCACGCCGCCCTGCCCGGTCCGCCCGGCGCTCACCGCCAGGTACGCCCCGTCCTGCTTCACCACCGCCCAGCCCGCGCGCCGCGAGATGAACCGGCGCGGCGCCGGCCTCGGCTCCAGCGCCTCGAAGCGCCCCAGCCCGGAGGCCCCCAGCAACCACGCCGCCTCGTCGCTCAACGCCGTGGCGCCCGGCCGCTTCAGCCGCCCGTCGCAGAACAGCGCCGCGCCCAGCGGGAGGAGGTAGCCGTGGTCCAGGCTCTCCCGGTCCGCCAGCGGAAACGCTCGCCCGGAGTCGTTGTCGCCGAGCTGCGGCGCCCGCCCCGTCTCGGTGCAGTAGCCCTCCACCGCCCGGTACATCAGCGCCAGCCGGTCGCCGAACGCGGTGGAGAGGGAGATCCCGCACGCGCGCGCCACCACGTACGCGAGCGTGAACAGCTCCACCGACAGCCGGTGGTACGACACCGAGCCCTCGAACGAGCACCCGTCCGAGTGGACCTGCGCCTTCAGCTGCGCCTCGAGGCCGCGCACCGCCACCGCGGTGTGCCCCGGCGCCTCCGGGAGACCGGGGAACAGCGCGCTCACCACCAGCAGCCCGGTCAGGTTGGAGACGAGGTGGTTGTTGGGGACGGCCCACGCGTCCTCCAGGTGGGCGTCCACGAAGCGGGTGTGCTCGGCGAGGGAGCCCAGCGCGAGCGCCAGGAAGCCCGGGTCCCGGACCGGCGGCGCGTCCGCCAGCATCCGCAGCGCCTGCGCCAGGTTCGCCGCGCGCAGCGCGACCTCCATCGGGCACGTCCACTGGATGCCCAGGCCCGGCGGGTTGGCCTGCAGGAACTCGGTGGCCTGGGACACGAAGGCGTCGGCGAAGCGGTCCCGCTCCGCGTCCGAGGACGACACCCACGCGCCCTGCGCCAGGGCGATCAGCTGGTCCATCCGGCCGATGGCCCACGGCAGCTTCGGGTCCATGCCTCCGCGGAGCAGCACCAGCCGTTCGGAGGGGAGCAGCGGGTAGCAGTGCCCGTTCACCGGATCCAGCGAGGTGTTGACGGAGCCGTCCGGGGCGAGAAGGAAGTCGGCGCCCAGGAAGCGGAAGCGGCGCGCGGCGGCGGCTTCGGCCCGGGCGAGCGCGCGATCGATGGCCCCCGGCACCTGGGAGAGCGCCGCCAGGACGCGCGGGCGATGGGTGAGGTCGCAGTGCGCGCGGCCCGGGCGGTCCAGCGCCGCCTTCGGCAGATCCACCGCGGAGGTGGCGCCGTGGGAGCTGAGGACCGCCGCGAAGGGCTCGGTGCTGTCGCGCTTGTAGAGGTTCCGGCGCGCCATCCGGTAGGCGCGGCGCACCGCCAGCTGCGCCAGGTCCACCGGCGTCAGCGTGCGGGCCAACGCGGCGTAGTAGTCGAAACCCACGGGAGGCATTCCCCAGGAAGCGTCAGCAATGGTCGCGCCATCGGGCACGCGCGACCGGAGACTGTTCGCCGCCCGACCGTTCGAGGCGAACGCGCCCTCCGGTCTCCATGGCGTTTGCCGGGCGACGGCGCAGGAGCGCGCCCCGCCAGACCGGGACGACGGGAGACCTCCTGAGCCGGTGCCCACCTCCCGGGGATCAGCCTGGCGACGTCCGGCGTGTCGGGCGGACCGCGCCGGAACGGTCCACCGCGGCCCCCCGACCGCCGCCCGAGCGGTGCCACTTCCTTCAGCCCCCTCCGCCTGTCCCGTAATTTCGCGCGGTCTTCCACCCGACATTCCGGAAGACATTGCGCCGAGACCACCTTTCGCGCCGATGCCTCCCTCTGGGCCCCGAGGGGCACGGAACGTGCTCATCCTTCGCAGGCGAGGGGGAACACAGAAGTCCATGCAGCCAAGGTCAGGTGGGCGTCCGTCGGCGCTGGAGTCGGTGCTGCGGTCGGAGCTGGCGCGCCGCCGCATCGAGGCGCGCCGGGCGGAGCAGCGGGTGGAGCGCGAGCTGTCGCGCACGGTGCACGACCTCAAGGCGCCGCTCTCCGCCCTCAAGGGGTACGTGGACATGATGCTCCGGGGCATCGCCGGGCCCATGCCGCCCACCGCGAATCGCTACCTCACCCGCATCCGCGAGGTGGTGGACCGCGAACGGCAGCTCATCGACGACCGGCTCCGCCCGCGATCGCACCCCGCGCCCCCGCCGATGACCGACCTGGCGCGCGCGCTCGCCGCCGCGGTCGATCGCTCGGGGCCAGCCCTGCGCGCCAGGCGCCTCCAGCTCTCCCTCGAGCTCCCGCCGCGCGGCTGCCCGGTGCCGGCCAGCCAGGGCCTCGTCGATCTCCTCGCCCGGCGCCTGGTGCGGCACCTCCTTCAGACGGCGGCGCCCGGCACCTCGGCTTGCCTCTTCCTCCGGGACGACCTCGGCCGCCGGTACCTCGAGCTCTCTCCAGGGGCCGCTTCGGGGACCTCCGCCGGCGCGGACCTCCGGATCGCCCTCGCCGCCGCGGCGCGCCTGGGCGCACACCCCACCTTCGGCCCCGTCCTGCGGATCGAGCTTCCGCACGAGACCTGAGCCGGAGTCGGCTGAAGGCGCGCGGCCGTGGTATGGCGCGGCGCCATGGAAGCCGCCGCCACCCCCTCCCGCACCCTCCTCGACATGAACCGGTACCAGTGGACCGTCCTTCTGGCGGCCTGGCTGGGCTGGGGCTTCGACGTCTTCGACGGCCTCCTCTTCAACTACGTCGCGCCCAACTGCGTGCCGACGCTGCTGGGGCTCCCGCTGGGCTCGGCGGAGGCGGCGCGCGAGACGCTCCGCTGGACGGGGCTGCTCACCTCGGTGCTGCTGGTGGGCTGGGCGATCGGCGGCGTGATCTTCGGCCGGGTGGCGGACCGCATCGGCCGCACGCGCACGCTGATGCTCACCATGGCGCTCTACTCGCTGGGCACCTCGGCGTGCGCGCTGGCGCCCAACATCTGGGTGCTGGCGCTGTGCCGGGTGGTCGCCTCCCTGGGCATCGGCGGTGAGTGGGCGGCGGGCGCCTCGATGGTGGCGGAGGTGGTCCCGGAGCGCCGGCGCGTGGAGGCGGGCGCCCTGCTCTACACGTCGGCGCCCATCGGCCTCTTCCTCGCCACCTTCGTGAACTTCCAGATCTCCGGGAACCTGTTCAAGGGATCGCCGGAGACCAGCTGGCGCTACGTCTTCCTCTGCGGCCTCATCCCGGCGGCGGTGGCGTTCGTGGTCCGGCTCTTCGTGAAGGAGCCGGAGCGCTGGCAGCAGGCCGTGAAGCACGCCAAGCCCCCTCGCATCGCCGAGCTGTTCACTCCCCAGATGCGACACATCACCCTCTCCGGCTTCTCCATGGCGCTCACCGCGCTGATCATGTGGTGGAGCTGCAACGCCTTCATCCCGGTGGTGGCGGGGGGGCTCGCCCGCGCCGCCGGCACGCCGGAGCTGGCGGAGGTGTTCAAGCGCACCGCCACCAACACCTTCAACGTGGGCGGGCTGCTGGGGACGCTGCTCACCATCCCCGCATCGAAGGTGCTGGGGCGGAAGTGGATGTTCGGGATCTACTTCGTCGCCTCCGCCGCGAGCATCATGGCCGCGTTCGGGCTCGACGTGCCGCCGGAGACGCGGCTGTACTTCTACTTCCCCATCGGGGTGTTCGTGTTCGGGGTGTTCGGCAGCTTCACGTATTACCTCCCGGAGCTCTTCCCCACCCGCTACCGGGGGACCGGCGCGGGGTTTTGCTACAACATCGGCCGGCTGATCGCCGCCGCGGGGCCGATCCTCGTGGGGCAGCTCGCCAAGAACCTCGACGCCGCGATGCGCGCGCTGTTCTGGGTGGGGGTGGTGCCGCTCCTCGCGCTGCTGGTGTTGCCGTACGTGATCGAGACGAAGGGCCGCGTCCTGGCGGACTGACGCCATGCGCACTCCTGCCTTCGATCTCGGAGCGCTCGCCCTGCTGGGGACCCTCCTGGCCTGCGCGACTCCCGGCGCGCTGGGTGTCGCCGAGGGCGGTGGGTTCGGATTCGAGGCAGCTTCCTCGCGCGAACGGATCGACGCCTGCGCCGGTGCGCTCATCGCCCTCCGCGGAGCCACCGAAGAGCTGCGTACGGAGCTCCATGAGACCAGGGCCCGGAAGCTGGTCTGGCGAGAGGAGCGGAGCTTCACCTTCGGCCAGAAGAAACACGAGGTCGACTGGAATCCAGCGCTTGATTACCTCGCCAACCCCCTCGACGAGGTGGATGGCTGGATTTCCGCGGCGTTGACCACCGCCGCGTCAGTGCACGCCGCCCCTTCGAGCCAGGGCGAGGTCAGGTTGAGGGCGGCGGTGAGTCGCTCCGCGGACGGCCTTCGGGTCATCGGCGCCTACCTCGCTGCCATCCGGGCTGCGCAGTACGCGCTCCATGACGCTCCCCGCTCCGCGGTGGGCGGGCTCGGGTTCAACAACGGCATCATCGACCGCGTGGAGCGGCTCCGCGGTTCGCTCGAGGCGCTGCGCTCCGGAGGGCAACTCCCGCCCGAGGGCAACGAGGCGATCGACGCCACGACCTCCTATCTCGACTCGTACTTCCGCGGGCTCCAGAGCGGCGAGCAGCTCATGCAGGCCGCGAAGGTCATCTCGATAGTCAATGGCGCGGTGGGCACGGCCAGGGCCTTTGGCCGGGCTCGCCCAGCTCCTGGCGGGAGCCTCCATCGAGGCCGGCGGCCTCAGCTACGCGCTCGCTGGTGGCGGTGCCGCTGCTGCCCCCGCGGCCGCCGGGACGAGCGTCGCCGGTATCCAGGCCGTCGTGGCGGGTGTGGCGGTCACGACGGCGTTCCTGAAGGGCGGCAAGCAGCCGAACGACATGGGCAAGGAGGGTGAGCAGCGGGTTGGGCTCACCGGCCCCAAGGAGCGAATTCCCTCCCTCACGGGTACGGCCGGGTATCGCGTGCCCGATGGGCTGACGAAGCTCACCATCGAGGAGGTCAAGAACGCCACCAAGCTCTCCATCAACAACCAGCTCCGCGATTTTCTTGCCTACGCTCAGGCGACCAACCGCACTTTCATTCTGTGGGTCCGGTCGAACACGAAGCTCGTCGGTGTCTTGGAGCAATACGCCAAGGATGGACTCATTAAAGTCGTGCCCATTCCATGAAGTTTGACCCGGACGTGAGGATAAAGGTCTTCACCCGCTCCGACATGGCAGCCATCGGAGATGCCGTCCTCGACGCGTTGACGGAAGACCCGGATCTCGCGCCACAAAAGTTCGGCCTGTGGGACCCCCTCAAGGCCGACCTCGAGCAGGCGCGGTCCCTGTGGCGAGGAGAGGCGGCGAAACCCGTTGGTTTCTTGTCCGGCAAGGGAAAGCGGCCATTCGAGGTCGGGCTCCTCGCCGCGTTTGGAATCGTTCTCCCGAAGAGCCCATTTCACACCATCTCCTGGTTCTCCAACCCCACGGTCCTGCGCAAGGTAGCCATCAGTCGGATCGAGGCACTCTTCCATCGCCTCATCGCCGCTTCGAATCCATACCTGGCCATTGGCTTCCACAGCGACGACTTCGAGCGACAGAACGTCTACCGCGACTTCCGGCACGAAAGCGGCGTCATCGAGCCCTACCGCGTCGTCGGAATCCACCCCGACCGCTTCCTCCCCGGCCTCTACTGGCTCAACTACTTCGGCCCCGAGCTCACCGCCTCGATGCCCGCACTCGCCAAGGGAGCCTGCGGCGCCGGCCCTCACGGCAAGGGCGCCCTCCTCAAGCTGGCGGACGACCCTCGCCAGATGACAACTCCCGAATCCATCACCCGCATCGACCAGTGCAAGCGCGAGCTCGGCGAGCACCGCTTCTTCGTCAAGAACCCCGAGCTCGAGGAGGACGGCGAGACGCTCGAGCTCAACCTGACCGGAGCGCCACTTCCAACTCGGCGAAGCGGGGATGGCTCGAAGTGAGCGCCTGCGCCCTCGCCAGCGCCTTCCTGGCCTCTTCTTTGCGACCGAGTTGGAGCAACGCCCGCGCCACACCCACCGGATAGTCCGCATCCGCGGGCTCCAGCCGTTCGCCCTCCTGGAAGTGAACGAGCGCCAGCTCCGGCTCCCGCTCGACCGACATCGCCGCCAGGTTGAAGTGAACCTGGGGGTTGTCCGGGTGCCGCTCCAGGAGGTCAGGAAGACATCAGGAGCGGATCGTTCGGATCGGCGTGGTACAGCCGATCCACGAGCTCGGCGCCTCGGGCGGCGTCCTCCATCTCGAAGCACGCCCGCGCCTCCCGGTACGCCGCGTCGTGGACGAACCGCGCCTCCTCATCGGCCGAGAGCGCCGCCACCGGTGACATCCCATCCGCCGAATCCCACGCCAGCAACGCGCTGGAGCCCTTCGCCAACCATCCCTCTCCCGGCGTCCAGTGGACAACGAGGTCCTTCCCAAGCCCGCTGTGAAAGGCGTGGTACTGCGCCGAGGCGACGTTCATGGAACCACCGCACGCGCTGCACGGCGCGACCTTCCCTTGCCGGCTCATGCGCGCGGCCAGCTTCGCCCCGGTCTCCACCAACTCTTCCACCGAGCGGAACCCGCACGCCGTGTTCGCACCCAGCGTGAGCCCAGACGGCGCACCGCACTTCACGCAGGTGCCCTGGCCGATCACCACGTCCAGGACCATCACCCCATGCGACTTGATCTGCCCACGCCGCAGCTCGGCGAGGTCCGCCGGCAACGCGACCGAGGTGTCGTCGATTGGCACCGGCCGCCACTACCACAACCGCGGTCCAGCTCTAGAAGCCGTTGCAGGTCGGCGGAGAGGGGTCCAGCCTCGTCTCGATGACGTCCTGGATGGGCTGCGGGACCGCGCTCATGAAGTTGAGGCCGGTCCGCTGCTCGATCGCGCGCGCGGTGACTCCCCCGTCCGCCGCGTACTTGCGCCAGTCATCGTTCAGGCCGATCTGCATGTCGTCGTTCGGCATGAGCACCGAGATGACGCGGGTGCTGGTATTCACATCGGCCGGCCCCTGCCCCGGCGCATTCAGCACGGTGATCACCTTCCAGGTGGCATTGGGCACGCGCACCGTCGATCCGGCCTTGGTGAACCGCGGGGCGCCCTCGTACAGCCCGCCGGAGATGATGAACAGCTCCTTGCCCTGCTGATCCACCAGGCAGCGGGTGTAGTTCTCGAGGTCCGCCCACGGCCCCTGGTTGTTGTTGGACGCCTGGGGAACCATGTTGGTGAGCCAGAAGGTCGCCGAGTTCTCGGTGTTGTCGAGCAGCCGGTCCGCGGACGGGCACATGTGGCCGCGGTCCCAGCCGCTGCTCTGGTAGTCGGGAATCAAAGCCTGCGGGATGGACGCGGGCAGGTTGGGGTCGGACCGGTAGTCGTCCTGCCGCACCCCAACCCCGTCATAGAGCGAATTCAGCTCCCACGCCGACCAGTTCGGGTTCTTCAACGAGCCGTTGTACGAGAGCGTGTACTGCCGCTTCTCGAACAAGTACCGCGACGAGCTCACCACCATGATGGACGAGTTGTCCGGCCGGCCCAGCCACAGGTGGATCGGGACGTTCTCGCTCCCCGGCGTGGGCACGCTGGGCACGAAGTCCAGCCGGTTGTCGCCGCGGTCGTCCTCGGCGGAGGTGCGCGCCAGCGAGGTGTGCGGCATCGGGCTCACCGCGGGCGTGGTCTCGTAGAGCGGGAAGCCGTTGAAGCGGGCCGTCCCGGCGTCGACCCTGGTGCCGATGGGGTTGTGGTGCGCGACCGCGTCCAGCAGCGCGCCGCTCGACGAGATGAGCTGCAGCGAGGCGGGGCCGTCCTGCAGGTCCATGTCGCGGGCGATCAGGTCCACGCCGGGCACCAGCCCCGGCACCAGCGAGCCGGAGGTCCCCTGCGCCCCGCTGTTCACCCCGTCCGCGATCACCAGGAAGCCGCCGGGCGGCAGCCGCGTGCCGGCGGGGATGACGTATTCGCCGTCGATCTCCCCCGGCCCGAAGTCGCCGTCGACGAAGCGGTTGCCGCCGTCCGGCCCGTTGGCCACCACGTCCTCCAGCTTCATCCCGCCCACCAGCGCCCCGCCCGGCCCCGCGATCTCCACCCAGGTGCGCCCGTCGTCGCCCTGCGGGGAGCGCGCGGAGATCTCGCTGATCACCGCGCCGGTGCAGACGGTGTTCGCCGCGCCCGCGGTGTTGTAGGCGCGGTGGGTGGTCCCCTGCGGATAGAAGGTGGTGCACCAGGCGCCCGGCGAGTCGTTGGCGATGGAGTCGATGGCCCCCGGCACGACCTGGGTGGTCAGCCCGGGCGCGGCCACGAACTGCGTCGGCCCCACCGGCACGCGGGCGCCGGAGGCCAGGTTCCGGAAGTCGACGTAGTCCTGCAGCGTGTTGCCGCCGCCCGAGTAGATGGAGAGCACGTCCCCGGTGTCGGCCATGGCGAACGCCGTCCCCTGCGCCCCGTAGACGAAGCCCGCGTCCGGCACCGCCGAGCCGCCCGGCGGGTTGGGCACGCCGAAGAGCCGGCCGCCGGGGGGGATGGTGACCGCGATGCCGCGCCCCGCGTCGAGGTCGGAGGTGGCTCGGATGTCCGCCACCTGCCGGGCGACGTTCCCCAGCACGAAGCCGCGGATGTTCATGCTGGTGGCGCCGGGGTTGGAGATCTCCACCAGCTCCGGCCCGAGCGCGGAGAATTCGGAGACCACCACGTTGCCCACCTGGTCGGTCGGGGCGGCGGGCGCGCAGCCGGTGGAGCGGCAGACCTGCAAGGGGCCGCAGTTCACGTCCACCAGCGACGTGGAGCACCCCGTCCCGGGCGCGCCGGACGCCCCCACGCACCGCGCCGCCGGGCAGCCGTTCGGATCGCCGCACACCGAGTTGTCCGGCAGCTCGCTGCACCCGGTGGCGGCGCTGCAGTGCGGGGCGGTGCAGCTCAAGCCGTCCGTCTCGCAGAGGCTGTCCACCGGGTCGTGGTGCAGGCCCGTCGCCGGGTCGCACGAGTCGGTGGTGCACGCGATGCCGTCGTTGACGTTCACCGGCGTGTGGCTGATCGCGCCGCTGGCCGGGTTGCAGCTGTCGGTGGTGCACGCGTTGTTGTCGTCGACGGCCACCGGGTCGTGGTGGACGCCGGTGACCGGGTCGCACGAGTCCACGGTGCACGCGTTGTTGTCGTTGGTGGCCACCGGCGTGTGGCTGACGGCGCCGCTGGTCGGGTCGCAGCTGTCGGTGGTGCACGCGTTCTGGTCGTCCGTCGGCACCGGGTCGTGATGGACGCCGGTCACCACGTCGCACGAGTCCGTCGTGCACGCGTTCTGGTCGTCGATGGCCACGGGCGTGTGGGTGACGTTCCCGTTCGACGGGTCGCAGGCGTCCGCGGTGCACGCGTTCTGGTCGTCGGTGGGCGTCGGGTCGTGGTGCACGCCCGTCGCCACGTCACACGAGTCCGCCGTGCACGCGTTTCCGTCGTCGATCGGGATCACGTCGTGGTGCACGCCCGTCGCCACGTCGCACGAATCCGCGGTGCATGCGTTCTGGTCGTCGATCGGAACCGGGTCGTGGTGCACGCCCGTCGCCACGTCGCACGAGTCCGCCGTGCACGCGTTCTGGTCGTCGATCGGAATCGCGTCGTGGTGCACGCCCGTCGCCGGATCGCACGAGTCCGCGGTGCACGCGTTCCCGTCATTGACCAGGACCGGGTCGTGGTGCACGCCCGTCGCCACGTCGCACGAGTCCGCCGTGCACGCGTTTCCGTCATCGATCGGAATCGCGTCGTGGCGCACGCCCGTCGCCACGTCGCACGAGTCCGCCGTACAGGCGTTCCCATCGTCGATCGGCACCGGGTCGTGGTGCACACCCGTCGCCGCGTTGCACGAATCCGTCGTACAGGCGTTCCCGTCGTCGATCGCCACCGGCACGTGGTGCACGCCCGTCTGCACGTCGCACGAATCCGTCGTGCACGCGTCCTGGTCGTCCACCACCGCCGGCGCGTGGTGCACCCCGGTCACCGCGTCGCATGAGTCCACCGTGCAGGCGTTCCCGTCGTCGATCCCCACCGCCACGTGGTGCACGCCCGTCTGCACGTCGCACGAATCCGTCGTGCACGCGTCCTGGTCGTCCACCACCGCGGGCGCGTGGTGCACGCCCGTCGCCGGGTCACACGAATCCACCGTGCACGCGTCCCCGTCGTCGAACGCGATCGCCACGTGGTGCACGCCGGTCGCCGGGTCGCATGAATCCACGGTGCAGGCGTTCTGGTCGTCCACCACCGCCGGGCCGTGGTGGATGCCGGTCACCGGGTCGCACCAGTCCACCGTGCACGCGTCCCCGTCCTCCACCGCCACCGGGTCGTGGTGAACGCCGGTCGCCGGGTCACACGAGTCCACCGTGCAGGGGTTCCCGTCGTCGATGTCCACCGCCGCGTGCCGGATGGTCCCGGTGGACTGCTCCATGGAGTCCACCGTGCACGCGTTGTGGTCGTCGATGTCCGGACCGCCGCCGCAGTTGCAGCCCGACCAGAGGGTCAGCGCGGCGGCACACCACACCAGGGCTTTGACGCGGGGAACGCGGAAGGGGAACGGGAGCACGAGCGCGCCAATGGTACCACCTCACCCCGACACGGGCCGGCGGCCCCTCCACTGGCGGACCGCGCGAGCGGCGATCACCGCGATCACCACCACCGCGACAGCGATGAGCAACACCCGCCCCACCCGGGTCACGTCCCGCAGCGCGATCGCACCAAACCGGAACCCCAGCCAGACCAGCAACGGCACGGTCACCATCGCCGCCGCGCCGTCGGCCGCCACGAACTTCCTGAACGACAGCCCGGAGTTGCCCGTGATCAGGATGGTCGTCGCTCGCAGGCCGGGCACGAAGCGGACCGCCGCCACGGTGAGCGCCCCGTAGCGGCGGTAGTAGGAGCGCACGCGCTCGACGCGCGCGGGGGTGAGGACCTTCGAGAGGTGTCGGTGGCGCGCCGCCCGTGAGCCGAGGTGCCGGCCAATGCGGAACAGCATCGCGTCCCCCACCAGCACGCCCACCCATCCGCAGAGCATCATCAGCGGCAGCGACCCACGGCTCTGGGCGATCACCATCCCGCCCCCCAGGAGCACCAGGTCCTCGGAGACCGGCGCGCCCACGCCCGCGACGCAGAGTAGCCCCAGCACCCCGAAGTAGGAGTAGTGCGCCAGAAGCTCCGCGACGTGGCCTTCCACGGCACGAAGGCTGGGCACGGCCCCTCGGCCGCGGAAGCGTCAGCGGACCGGCGGAGGCTCTCCCCAGTCCACCACCTCCCACTTCCGCCGCAGCGCCTCCCGCTTCAGCCGCCCGTCCGGGTTCACCACCACGGGCCGCCCCACCTTCTCCAGCACGGGCAGGTCGGAGAAGGAGTCCGTGTAGAAGACGCACTTCTCCAGGGCGACCCCGCGGCTCTGGGCGAACGCCTCCGCGTACTCCAGCTTGCCCGGCCCGAAGCACAGCCGGCCCGCAGAGCGCCCAGTGTGCGCCCCCGACCCATCCACCTCGAAGCGGTTGCAGAAGGCCGCGTCCAGGCTCAGCTCCCGCGCCACCGCCTCCGCCAGGTACATGGAGGTGGAGGAGAGGAGGGCCGTCACGTCGCCTTGCTGCTTGTGCTCGGCCAGGGCCTTGAGGCCGCCCGGCCGGTAGGCGTTCTTCACGTGCCGCTCGTAGAAGGACTCCACGTTCTGGCGCACCTCGTCGACGGTGGTGCCCTTGAGGGTGGAGATGGCGACGACGATGGCGTCCTCCAGGCGCGCCCGCCCCAGCCGGTAGAGGGCGAGGTAGTACATCGCCCGCGTCACCTGGAAGACCGTGAGGCGACCGTCCCGCAGCTCGCGGATCACCCACGAGGTTCCGGAGTTGATCGCAAGGAGCGTGCGGTCCAGGTCGAAGAACGCGATCCCCAAGACCCGGGCATTGTACATTCCCCCGCCCCAGCCCCAAGGGACCCAATCAAGGAGCGCGAGCGATGCCACGGACGGTCAAAGGCGGCCTGATCCAGCTGTCCACGCCGAAGTCGGAGGGGACGGTGAAGGAGATCACCCAGGCGATGACCGAGAAGACCCTCGGGTTCATCCACCAGGCCGGGAAGGCCGGGGTGCAGGTGCTCTGCCTGCAGGAGGTCTTCAACACCCCCTACTTCTGCCCGGCCCAGCAGCCGGTCTGGTACGACGCCGCGGAGAGCGTCCCCGGCCCCACCGTGGAGCTGATGCAGGAGCAGGCGAAGAAGTACTCGATGGTGATGGTGGTCCCGCTCTACGAGCGCGAGATGGCGGGCGTCTACTACAACACCGCCGCCGTCATCGACGCGGACGGGAAGTACCTGGGCAAGTACCGCAAGAACCACATCCCGCAGGTCAACCCGGGCTTCTACGAGAAGTACTACTTCAAGCCCGGCAACCTGGGGTACCCGGTCTTCAAGACCGCCTACGCCACCATCGGCGTGTACATCTGCTACGACCGCCACTTCCCCGAGGGCGCGCGCATCCTGGGCCTCAACGGCGCGGAGATCGTGTTGAACCCGTCCGCCACCGTGGCCGGCCTCTCGCAATACCTGTGGAAGCTGGAGCAGCCGGCGCACGCGGTGGCCAACGGCTACTTCGTGGGCGCCATCAACCGGGTCGGCACCGAGGCGCCCTGGAACATCGGCAAGTTCTACGGCTCCTCCTACTTCGTCGACCCGCGCGGGAACTTCGTGGCCACCGGGAGCGAGGACAAGGACGAGCTGATCACCGCCGACCTCAACATGGACATGATCGAGGAGGTCCGGAGGACGTGGCAGTTCTACCGCGACCGCCGCCCCGAGACGTACGACCTGATGGTGAAGCAGCTGCCGTAGTCGGAGGAGGACGACCCATGGCCAAGACCCTGATCAAGAACGGCACCGTCGCCACCGCGTCGGATCTCTTCAAGGCGGACGTCCTCATCGAGGGCGAGAAGATCTCCCTGGTGGGCACGGACCTGAGCAGCGTGCTCAACGGCAACGTGGACCGCACGGTGGACGCTTCCGGGAAGTACGTCATCCCCGGCGGCATCGACCCGCACACCCACCTGGACATGCCCTTCGGCGGCACCACCTCCGCCGACGACTTCGAGACCGGCACCCGCGCGGCGGCCTTCGGCGGCACCACCTCGCTGGTGGACTTCGCCATCCAGCCCCAGAAGGGCGCGCTGCGGCAGGGCCTGGACGACTGGCACAAGAAGGCCGAGGGCAAGGCCTGCGTGGACTACGCGTTCCACATGATCATGCGGGACGTGAACAAGGACACGCTGGCGGAGATGGACACGCTGGTGAAGGAGGGCGTCCCTTCGTTCAAGCTGTTCACCGCCTACCCCGGCGTGTTCCTGGTGGACGACGCGTCCATCTTCCGCGCCCTGCAGAGGACCGGCGAGAACGGCGGGCTGATCTGCATGCACGCCGAGAACGGCCCGGTGATCGACGTGCTGATCGAGCAGGCGGTGGCCAAGGGGAACACCGCGCCCAAGTATCACGGGCTCACCCGCCCGCCGCGGCTGGAGGGCGAGGCCACCAACCGGGTGATCGCGCTCGCCGAGGTGGCGGGGGTGCCGGTGTACATCGTCCACCTCTCCGCCAAGGAGGCGCTGGCCGAGGTGCGCGAGGCGCGCGACCGCGGCGTGCGGGCGTTCGCCGAGACCTGCCCTCAGTACCTCTTCCTCTCCCACGACAACTACGAGGAGCCGGGGTTCGAGGGCGCCAAGTACGTGATGAGCCCGCCCTTGCGCTTCAAGGGGAACGAGGAGGCGCTCTGGCAGGGGATCAAGCAGGACGACCTGGCGCTGGTGGCCACCGACCACTGCCCGTTCTGCTTCAAGGGCGAAGGGCAGAAGGAGCTGGGAAGGGACAACTTCTCCAAGATCCCCAACGGCGCGCCGGGCATCGAGACGCGGATGAGCCTTTTGTGGGACGGCGGCGTGCGCGCGGGGCGGATCGACATCAACCGCTTCGTGCAGATCACCAGCACCGGCCCGGCGAAGATCTTCGGCCTCTACCCGAAGAAGGGCGCCGTGGCGCCGGGGGCGGACGCGGACGTGGTGGTGTTCGACCCGGACAAGGAGATCCGCTGGTCCGCCAAGACGCACCACATGCGCGTTGACTACAACCCCTACGAGGGCCGCGTCACCAAGGGCGCCCCCACCCACGTCTTCTCCCGAGGCGAGCTGATCGTCGAGAACGACCAGTGGAAGGGGAAGTCAGGGCACGGGCGGTTCATCAAGCGCTCGAGCCCGCTGGCCCGCTAGAGGGCCGTCGGACGGCGGCAAGGCGCTCAGCGTGAGCGTGGTCATAGGGCGAAGTGGAAGGAGACCTTGATCAGCTTGCCGGCCTGGTTGGTGGTGAAGTCCACCATCGCGTTGTCACCCTCGTCGGGCGAGCTGTACGTCTCCGTCTTCTCGCCCTTCCCGGTGGAAACCTCCGGCTTCTTCTTCCAGTCAATCTTGAACTGCTTCACCATCTCCGAGTCCTTGAAGCCGGTCTTCACCGCCGCCTCGTCCGCGAAGCCGCCCGGCGCGGTGAGGGTGGTGATGCTGGTCTCGGGCGGGAGGTTGGCGAACTCGGCGGTGCCCTTCTCGAGCTGGTAGGTGAGCGTGGAGAAGTCGCCCTCCCCCTCGTGCACCCACTTCACCGTGCATGACTTCGCCGCGCCCAGCTGCTTCACCGCGAGCTTGAACAGCTCACCGCCTTCGACGGCCTTGCGCGCGTCGCGGGTCTTCGCGTCCTTCGGGCCTTCGCCCTTGCACTTGAGCGCGGGATCGGCGCCGAGGATCAACAGCGCGAACGCGAGCGCAGCGGTGGTCATCCCGCGGTTCTAGCGCTCTGCCCGTTCGGCTGGAACTACGAGGCGTTGTTGTTGGCGGCGGCGGCGGCGACCGCGTCCGCCTCGCTCTTCCCGGCCGGGGCGTCCGCCTTCCGCTCGCCCATGGACCGGCCCACGATCTTCACCTCGCCCGCCACCATCACCTTCTTGAACGCGGAGCCCAGCTCCGGCTCCGGGGGCTTGGTCGCCGGCTTCGGCGTGGGCTTCTGAGGCTTCTTCGCCTTCTTTTGCTGGGCGTCCTTGTCGGCCTGCGCCTTCTTCGCGGCGCCCTGGTCGTCCGGCGCGGCCCGCGCCTTCTGCGGCTGCTGCTGGAACTCGTCGCGCTCGCGCGCGGGCTTGCCCTTGCGGAACTCCAGCACCTGCGCCGGCTCCGCCTTCTTCTTTCCCTGCGCCGCATCGACGGACGCGGAGGCCTGCGGCTCCTGCTTCGCCTTCGCCTGGCCCTTGCCCTCGCCCTGCCCCTGCGCCGGCGCGCCGAAGTCCTTCTGGCCACCGGAGAGGTCCAGCCCGCCGCCGCCGCCGCGACCACCACCCCGGCCACCGCGCCGCGGGGTGTCCTCGAAGGCGTCCTGCTGGTAGCGCTGGAAGAAGCTGGGCCGCTGCGGGAGCGGCTGGATGCTCTCGACGGGTGGGCGCGCGGTCGCGGCGGTCCCCGGGCCCTGTGGACCCTGCGGGCCGACGCTGCTCAGTCGACCCAGGAGGCTATTGATGCCTCGCGAGATGGGACCTACGGACATCCGCACCCCTTCCCCGATAAGGAGCGCAAGGGTCTCACGCGGCCCGACATGTCGGCAAGTCGCGGTGCGTCATGAAAAGACAGCGGGCGCCGCCCCCACCCGAGGAGGGAACGACGCCCGCCCACACAACAACGCCTATCCTTGGAGTAGAGCACGGATCGAATTCGAGACTGAAGCCTATTGTGATGTAGGAGTATTATTTCGAATCGCCCCCAGCGTCCTCATGAGTCGCGGGCCTTTGCCCGGGCGGCGCGCATTGCGTAATCCAGCCCGCATGACCGCCACGCGCATCGAGAAGGACACCTTCGGGCCCATCGAGGTCCCCGCCGACAAGCTGTGGGGCGCGCAGACGCAGCGCTCGCTGCAGAACTTCGCCATCTCCACCGAGAAGATGCCCGCGCCGCTGATCGCCGCGCTGGTGCTGGTGAAGAAGGCGGCGGCGATCGTGAACATGGAGTCTGGCGGGCTGAACAAGGAGAAGGGCCAGGCGGTGGTGAAGGCGGCGGACGAGGTGCTGGCCGGCAAGCACGACGGCGAGTTCCCGCTGGCGGTGTGGCAGACCGGGAGCGGCACCCAGAGCAACATGAACGTCAACGAGGTGCTGGCCAACCGCGCCTCGGAGATCCTGGGCGGCGAGCGCGGCGAGGGCCGCAAGGTCCACCCCAACGACGACGTCAACAAGGGCCAGTCGTCCAACGACGTATTCCCTACCGCGATGCACGTGGCGGCGGTGGTGGCGGTGCGCGAACGGGTGCTCCCCTCGCTGCGCGCCCTGCGCGACGCGCTGGACGAGCGGGCGAAGAAGTTCCGGACCATCGTGAAGATCGGCCGCACCCACCTGCAGGACGCCACCCCGCTCACCCTGGGCCAGGAGCTCTCCGGGTACGTGTCGCAGCTGGATCACTCCGCGCGGCACATCGAGGACTCGCTCCCGCACCTGTACGAGCTGGCGCTGGGCGGCACGGCGGTGGGCACGGGGCTGAACGCGGCGCCGGGCTACGCCGAGCGGGTGGCGAAGGAGATCGCCTCGCTCGCCGGCCACCCCTTCGTCACCGCGCCCAACAAGTTCGAGGGGCTGGCGGCCAACGACGCGCTGGTGCAGGCGCACGGGGCGCTCAAGGGCCTGGCCTGCGCGCTGATCAAGATCGCCAACGACGTGCGGTGGCTGGCGTCCGGCCCGCGCTCCGGCCTGGGAGAGCTCACCATCCCGGAGAACGAGCCGGGCAGCTCCATCATGCCGGGCAAGGTGAACCCCACCCAGTCCGAGGCGATCACCATGCTGGGCGGGCAGGTGATGGGGAACGACGTGGCCGTCTCCTACGGCGGCGCGTCGGGCAACTTCGAGCTCAACGTCTTCAAGCCGCTGATCATCCACAACTTCCTGCAGAGCTGCCGGCTGCTCGCGGACGGGATGAAGAGCTTCCGCGAGCACTGCGTGCAGGGCATCGAGGCCAACCTCCCGCGCATCGAGGAGAACCTCCAGCGGTCGCTGATGCTGGTGACCGCGCTCAACCCGCACATCGGCTACGACAACGCGGCGAAGATCGCCAAGACCGCCCACAAGGAGGGGACCACCCTCAAGGAGGCGGCGGTGAAGCTGGGCCTGGTGAAGCCGGAGGACTTCGACAAGTGGGTCCGGCCGGAGAAGATGGTGGGGGAGATCTGACCGGCGCGAAGTAATGAAATGTCCGGCCGTCGTTTTCTCCCGGCGAACTCGACGAACGAGGAGCGACGACATGAACGGAGCTGGTCTTCGCAGGTCCCTGCTTGCCGCGGCGCTCACCCTGGCCGCGCTGAGCGGGTGCGCGCATCGCCCCGCCAAGCCGGACTCGTCGGAGTCCACGGACCGGCCCCCGCGGGAGGCGGTCGAGCTCATCCGCGACATGTCGTTCGCCGACCAGGACCTGGACGTGCTGCTGGCGCAGATAACGCTGGTGGGCGACGCCAACCGCGCGGTGGAGCTGCTGAACGCGGGGAAGGTGCAGGAGGCGGCGAAGGTGATGACGCCGGAGGCGCGTCACGCCGCCGGCCCGGGAGCGGCGCTGGCGGACGCGCGGATCAAGCAGCGGCTGGGGGACGCAAAGGGCGCGGAGGAGGCGCTGCGCGGGGTGCTCCGGGAGACCGAGATCGAGGCGCGCTGGCGCCTGTGGGCGGCCCACGCGCTGAAGCGGATGGGGGCGAAGCTCGACGAGGACGTGGCGGACGTCCTGCTGGGCGTGGTGGTGGAGACGCCGGGGGACGCGGGCCTGGAGACGCTCGCCATCTACCCGGATCTGAACATGCGCTACATCCCGGAGGACGGGCCGATCCTCGGCTACGACCCGGAGGACGGGCGGCTGAACGAGGCCATCGCCGCCATCGGCCCTCCCGCCCAGGCGGTGTACCTCAAGGCGCCGCTGGTGGCGGAGGGGCCGCGGCCCGCGCTGGTGAAGGACGAGTTCCGCTTCACCTTCCTCACGCCGCGCGGCCCCCGGCGGGTGCGGGAGAGCCTGGACACGGTCAACACGGGCCAGTACCAGGAGGTCTTCCGCGGCTTCGCGAACCTGATGCAGACGCTGGTGAAGCTGCACCAGGACGCGCAGGGCGAGCAGCGCTGATCTACGCCGCCCAGTTCTCGACGCGCAGGCCCGGCACGCGCCCGAATTCGCGCCCGTTGTTGGTGACCAGAGTGAGCTTCCGCGCGATCGCGTGCGCGGCGATGAGAGTGTCGAGCGGACCGATGGGCGTCCCAGCTCGCTCTAGCCTCGCGCGCACGCTCGCGTACGCGGCCGCGTCCTCCGAAGTGAAGTCGATGATCCGGAGCGGCCGCAGGAAGCTTTCCACCAGCCGGAGCGTCTTGGCGGCCGAGTGGCTCTTGGCTGCTCCGGTCCGGAGCTCGGCCTCGGTGACTACGCTGATCGCGACGTCCACGCGTTCGTGGGAGAGGAGGTTCCGGAGAACGAGCGGATTCTGCTTGAGCGCATAGATGCAGATGTCCGTGTCGAGCAGGAACTTCACTCGAGCTTCTCGCGACGGTCGGTCTTGCCCTGGGGCGGCCGGGCGAAGTCTTCGCCGATCCCGGCAAAGGACTCCACGTAGCCCTCCGGCCACTCGTTCGCGGGCTCCAGGATCACCGCGTCGCCCTCACGCCGGACGAGCACCGAGTCGCCTTCGAACCGGAACTCCTTCGGCAGCCGGACGGCCTGGCTCCGGCCCGTCCAGAACACTTTCGCTCGCTTGGCGTTCGCGCGACCCATGATACCTACCAATGATAGGTACCATCGCGACCGCGTTCAAGCGGCGCTACGCCGCCGGGGACGCGGGCGCGGCGGCGGGGTGTGGCTTGAACCGCATCCCCAGCGCGTACAACCCGCCGGCGAGGAGGAACCCGGTGAACCACGCGTAGACGTAGAGGTCGTCCCAGAAGGTGGGCGGACCGGAGAAGGCCCCGGCCGCCTTGAGGAACCCCGGGATGTTGGGGAGCACGCCGGCCGCCAGCGCCCCCACCGCCACCCAGTTCACGCCCGCGTACCGCCCGCCGGTCCGGTAGAGGTCCGGCACGTCCAGCTCGCGCTTCCGCAAGATCCAGTAGTCCACGATCATGATCCCCGCGATGGGCCCCAGCAGCGCCGAGTAGCCGATCAGCCAGGAGAAGATGTACGCGCCCGCGGAGGCCAACAGCTTCCACGGCACCATCGCGATCCCCACCAGCCCGGTGATCAACCCGCCGGTCTTGAACGAGATCAGCCTCGGCGCCAGGTTGGCGAAGTCGTTCGCCGGGCTCACCACGTTGGCGGCGATGTTCACCGAGACCGTCGCCACGCCCACCCCCAAAAGCGCGATCACCGCCACCAGCACCCGCACCCCGCCCGACGCGATCACCGGCCCCGCCATCCCCGCCGGCGCCTCGGGCGAGGTGAGCAATGAGAGGATCTTCACCGGATCCCACAGCTCGCTCGCCGGCAGCCCGGAGAAGATCGCCTGCGCCGCGCTGGTGATGACCACCCCCATCGCCGAGAACGCCACCATCGTGGTGGGCAGGCCCAGCGCCTGCCCCATCATCTGCTCGCGCTGGCCCTTCCCGAACCGGGTGAAGTCCGGGATGTTGAGCGACAGCGTCGCCCAGAACCCGATCATCCCCGTCAGCGACGGCACGAACACCTTCCAGAACGCCCCGAACGTCTCGAACTTCGACGGCTGCGAGAGCATGGGCCCCAGCCCGTCCGCCCGCCCCACCGCCCACACCAGCAGCACCGCCGCCATCACCAGCACGATGGGCGCCGCCCAGTTCTCGAACACCCGGACCGCGTTCATCCCCCGGTAGATGATCCAGATGTTCAACCCCCAGAAGAGGAGGAACGTGGGGGCGGAGGAGATCGACAGCCCGAGGATGGACGCGTCCCCGCCCAGGTGCGCGTACCCCGGCCACAGCGCCACCACGAACGTCTTCAGCGCCTCGCCGCCGATGAACGTCTGGATGCCGAACCACCCGCACGCGACGATCGCCCGCAGCACCGCGGGCACGTTCGCCCCCGCCGTCCCGAACGAGGACCGGGCCAGCACCGGGAACGGGATCCCGTACCTCGTCCCCGGATGCGCGTTGAGGAGGATCGGCGCCAGCACGATCACGTTCCCCAGACCGATGGTGAGCAGCGCCTGCCACCAGTTCATCCCCACCGACACCAGCCCCCCCGCCAGCATGTACGTGGGGATGCAGTGGGCCATGGAGATCCACAGCGCCGCGAAGTTGTACGTGGTCCAGTTCCGCCGCGCCGGCGGCACCGGCGCCAGGTCCGGGTTGAACAGCGGGCTACTGGCGACGTCCGGCGGGAGCTCCGCCAGGGCCTCGGCGACGTGCGCGGGATCGTGCATGGCGGCGAAGCATGCCCCACCCCAGCAGCGCGAGCCACGTTCCGGCCCCGGAGAAGCCCCCCGCGCCGCTCGCCGAGCAGCCGAGCCCGGGGATACCCCGGTTGTGCGCGATCACCCGGCGGGTGATCAGCCCCAGGTCGTCGCAGGAGGTGGCGGGCAGGTTGCGCGGGTACGTGTCGCAGAACGCCTGCGCCGACCCGATGTCGATCACCCGCTTGATCGTCTCCCCCACGTCCGCGGTGGGCTCCATGGTGGAGTGCAGCCGCGAGTCCTCCGGGAGGACGTGCCCCAGCCCGGTGAGGTGGCCTATCTCGTGGGTGAGCGTGTTCTGCACGTCGGTGGCCACGCAGTCCACGCCCTGCCGCTCCGGCGCGCAGGGCGGCGAGCCCACCGTGGTGAAGAGGAAGTAGTCGCCGTCGAAGTGCGGGGACGCGTTCAGCTCGATGTCCGCGTCCAGGATGTTCCCGGACTTGAAGCTGAAGGTGGTGGTGGTCAGCCCGATGGTGAAGTCCGGGTAGTCCCAGCACCGGTAGCGGTTGGCGCAGTCGCCCTGGTCGAAGCAGGGGTCATCCTGTGGGACCACGTCGCGGCAGGACGACTCGCGGAAGATGAGCACGTTCTCGTTGGGGCCGTCCTTGAGGTACCCCACCGGCGCGTCCTGGAGCACGCCCCCCTTGGTGAACTTCATGTCGCTGCACGTGTCCGCCACCGCCTGCCAGGTGCCGAAGGCGGCCTCGGCCGCCGTCCACTCGGTGGCGCCGGGCGTGCGGAGGCTGCCGGCGGCGTCCTCCAGGTAGACGATCTCCCGCGTGTTCCAGGCCAGGCACTTGTCGGTGCCGGGGACGGTGGTGCGCAGGTAGGGGAAGCCGTCCACCACCCGGAACTGCGCGCGCGCCGCGACCGGCGCCAGCAGCGCCGCCGCGCACCACGCCATCCTCACCGCCGCGCGCACCAGGTCCGCCTCTACGCCGGCCGGCCCCGGCCCCGGCGCCGCCGCAGCGCGGGGAGGAGCAGCACGCCGAGCGCCGCCGCGGCCGCCACCATCGCCCCGCCCGGCACCGCCGAGCACGCCGACGCCGGGAGCGGGTCGTTGTTGTTCACCGACCGGACCGTGCACGGCTGCGACGGCGCGCCCTTGGGGTACACGTCGCAGACGAACTGCATGGTGTCCGGGTCCAGCACGCGCTTCTTCGTCTCGCCCACCGACGCGCTGTAATACATGGTCGACTCGCTGTTCGACGCGTGCGCCAGCCCGAAGAAGTGGCCCACCTCGTGGGTGATGGTGTTCTGGATGTCGAACGCCACGCAGGACTGGAGCAGCGGCCCGGTGGGCGGGCACGGCGGCGAGTCCACCGCGGTGAGCACCTTGGAGGCGTTCAGCTCGATGTCCGCGTCGAAGATGCGGCCGGTGCGGATGCTGAAGGTGGTGGTGGTGATGGCGATGTTGCCGGCCGCGAACTGGAAGCAGTCGTACTTGTTGCCGCACGACCCGTCGTTGAAGCAGGGGTCGCCGTTGGGGGCGCCGCCGGGCCCGCTGCACAGGTGCGGCCGGAACAGGACCAGGTTCTGGTTGTTGGCGGGGGTCTGCTGGTCGAAGCCGGTGATGCGGTTGTCGGTGCGCGGCAGCTCGGTGAGGGTGACGCTGCCGCAGGTGTTGAACTGCGCCTGCCAGGTGGCGAAGGCGGCCTCGACGGCGGTGAGCTCGGCGTCGCCGGGGGTGGGCGAGTCGCCGGTGTTCCCCTGCGAGGCCTGCACCCAGTTGATCTGGGTGTCCTGCCAGGTTTGGCAGCCCTGCGACGGGTCGTTGTCGGAGACGCGCGCGCGGACGTAGCCGGGGGAGCCCGCGTCCGCGCCCAGCGCCAGGGCCGACAGGAGCAGCGCGGCGGCGCTCACTGCTTCACCGCGGGGGCGGCGCGGAGCGTGGCGCGCACCCGGTCGCGCAGCTCGGACAGGTCGAGGGTCTGCAGGCGGCTCCCCGTCGCCCGGCCGGCGGCGTCCACCAGGTCGGCGTCGGCGTTGCGGTCGGGGACGGCGAAGACGCGGGTGCCGTCGCTGGAGCGCTCGACGCGGAACTTGCCCTGCGCCGCGGCGGTGACCTGGAAGCGTTGCGTCCCCCAGCGTTCGAGGAAGACCACCACCTCCTCCCCCACGTCGAAGGTCGCCAGCCCGTCCACCCGCTGGCCGATGTCGCCCACCACGCCGCCCGGCTGCTGGACGGTGACCGTGCGCGCGGGCGAGCCCTTGAAGGATTCGCGCACCTCGATCTGCACGTCGGTGAGGATGCGGCGCCCGTCGCCGGACCAGCGGCTCTCCTTCCCCTTCACCGTCCCGTGCACCACCACGTCCGACTGGCGGGTGAGCTGGTCCAGGTCCACGCCGATCACGGAGGTCGCCCCGGCCGGAAGCCACAGCACCGCGGCGAGCAGGGCGGCCACACGCGCCGCCGCCTTCCATCGACTGTCGTTCATGTTCAGAAAGTTCCCAGGCAGGTCGGCCCTGACGCTAATTTAGCCCAGGCCCGATTCGCGCGCCCTCGCCTACATGCCAACTGTTCCCAGACTCCGCTTCGCTCCCTCCCCCACCGGCTACCTCCACATCGGGGGCGCCCGCACCGCGCTGTTCAACTGGCTCTATGCCCGGCGCCACGGGGGGACGTTCGTCCTGCGCATCGAGGACACCGACCTGGGGAGGTCCACCGAAGCGTCGCTGCAGGCCATCCTGGATGGGCTGGGGTGGCTGGGGATCGACTGGGACGAGGGGCCGGGGAAGGAGGGGCGGTTCGGGCCGTACCTCCAGACGAAGCGGCTGGAGACGTACCGGGCGCACGCGGAGCAGCTGGTCGCGTCCGGGAAGGCGTACCGGTGCTACTGCACGCAGGAGGAGATCGCGGCGCGGCGGGCGGCGGTGGAGAAGGCGTCCGGGGAAGGGACGTACAAGTACGAGGGGACGTGCCGGGAGCGGAAGGACGCGCCGGCGGGGGTGTCCTCGGTGGTGCGGTTCAAGATGCCGGCCGGGGCCGGGACGGTGGTGCTGCACGACAAGGTGCTGGGGACGATCTCGAAGGAGTACTCGGACCTGGACGATTCGGTGCTGCTGCGGCGCGACGGGATCCCGCTCTACAACTTCGGGTGCGTGATCGACGACCACCTGATGGAGATCACGCTGGTGGGGCGAGGGCAGGAGCACGTGAACTCCACCTTCCCCCAGCTGATGATCTACCAGGCGTTCGGGTGGACCCCGCCCGAGTTCGCGCACTTCCCGCTCATCCTGGGTCCGAACCGGGAGAAGCTGAGCAAGCGCAAGCACCCCGAGGCGGACGTGATGCTGCACCAGCGCAACGGGATCATGCCGGAGGCGCTGCTCAACTTCGTGGTGCGGTTGGGGTGGTCCCACGGGGACGACGAGGTGATCTCCCTCGAGCAGATGAAGCAGTGGTTCGACTTCGACCACGTGGGGTCGGTGAGCGGGGTGTGGAACCCGGAGAAGCTGCTGTGGGTGAACCAGCAGTGGCTGAAGCAGCTGGACCCGAAGGTGGTGGCGGGGCGGTTCGCGCCGTTCGCGGAGGCGAAGGGGGCGAGGGCCGGGGACCCGAGGCTGGCCCGGGTGGTGGAGGTGCTGCGGGCGCGGGCGAGGACGCTGCAGGAGATGGGGGAGATGGCGGCGTACTTCTTCTCGGACGGGGTGGCGATGGACGAGAAGGCGGCGGCGAAGCACCTGGGGGCGGAGGCGAAGCCGGTGCTGGCGGAGGTGCGGGCGGCGCTGGCGGGGGTGGCGGAGGCGGAGTGGAGGACCGAGCCTTTGGACGGGGCGATCAAGGCGGTGTCGGAGAAGCTGAAGGTGGGGATGGGGAAGGTGGCCCAGCCGGTGCGGGTCGCGGTGACGGGGAACACCGCCAGCCCCGGCATCGGCGAGACGCTGGAGCTGGTGGGGCGGGAGCAGTCGCTGAAGCGGATCGACGCGGCGCTGGCTCGGCCGTGAATGGGAAGTGGCGGCGCGCGGCGGGGGAGCTGCTGCGCGGCCTGGGCGGCGAACCCGCGGTGGTGCTGTGCGGCGGGAGCGCGCTGCTGGTGCTCTCCCACTTCCAGGGATCGCCGACGTTCTTCAGACAACACCTGGCGTGGGTGGGGAGCGGGAGCGGGACCGCCCTGGCGAGCGTGGCGGGCGCCCTCCCCTACTTCTGGTGGTTCGGGATGAGCTTGCTGCTGTACCTGGTGGCGCCGCTGGCGCTGGCGCGGGCGACCGGGGGGAGCTTCACGCGGTCATACGGGATGGGGCTGGGGGATTGGCCGGTGGGCGTGCGGCTGGCGGGGACGCTGCTGGCGGTGATGTTGCCGGTGGTGTGGCTGGCGTCGAGGACGGCGGCGTTCCGGGGGCAGTACCCGCTGGCGGGGCCGCCGGCGTACCAGCTGTGGGCAGGGGCGAAGGAGGCGCGGGCGTCGGTGGGGCTGTTCGCGGCGTACGAGGCGGCGTACTTCGCGTACTTCGTGGGGTGGGAGTTCTTCTTCCGGGGGTGGATGCTGAACGGGCTGTTGCCGGCGTTCGGGAGGGCGGGCGCGGTGCTGGTGCCCACGGTGCCGTTCGTGCTGATGCACCTGGGGAAGCCGGAGCCGGAGGCGCTGGGGGCCGTGGTGGCGGGCGTGGCGCTGGGGGTGCTGGCGCTGAGGACGCGGAGCTTCTGGTACGGCGCGGTGCTTCATGGAGTGGTGGCGGTGTGGATGGACGTGGTGTCAGCGTTCCCCTATCTTGGGCGTCCATGACGGGGCGCTGGGCCAGGGGGTTGGCGGCGGCGGCGGCGCTCGCCGGGGCGCTGGGCGCGCGGGCGGACGTGGTGAACGGGGTCCAACTGCCGGACGGGGCGGTGAAGGTGGGGGAGAACCGGTACCGGGTGAAGGAGGACTTCGAGGGAATCTTGAAGTACTACCGGAGCGTGTACCCGGTGTCGGCGTTCCCGAGGCGGCAGATCGTCAATCAGCCAGGGGTGAAGGCGGTCCACATCACGAACCCCAACGGGAAGACCTTCGAAGGGCTGAACATTTACTTGAGCAACGACGAGGTTCGGATCTATGTGATCCCTCCCGCGGACAGCCCGAAGTCAGGGAAGAAGCGGGGGGACTCCACGAAGAAGAAGGAGTCGAGGTAGAAAGAAGCTGCGGTCCTTGGGGGATCGTCTAACGGCAGGACGCCAGACTCTGGATCTGGCTATCTAGGTTCGAATCCTAGTCCCCCAGCTTCACTTCGTAGTGCCCGGCCCTGTCGTCTAGTGGTTAGGACGGTGCCCTCTCACGGCACAAACTCGGGTTCGAATCCCGGCAGGGTCATGCGGCAAGAAGGCCGGATCTGTTGAGGAAATCTCAGCGGATTCGGCCTTTGTCGTTGCGGGCGGCGGCGGCCGGACCACCGGCGGACCAAAGTTGGGCGGCGTGGTCCGGCTCCTGACCGTGCGCGAGGTGGCCGAGCGCCTCGCGGTCTGCACCGCCACGGTCTACGCGCTGGTCGAGCGCGGGGAGATCCGACACCTGCGGGTCTCGAACGCGATCCGGATCCACCTGGACGACCTGGAGGCGTTCATCCACGGCAAGCGTGGGTAGAGTCAGGCTCCACAGCCGCTTGCGCACGACGCGGGACGCAGGGTGTACCGACGCCGGACACCTGCCCGGCGTCGGGTACACCAAGGCTCGGTGTCACTGTGGCTGCGCACGGCCCGCGCGCAGGCCCGAACTGCGTCCACTGTGGCGTGCGCCGGGCGCGTGCGGGGCGTTGAGCGCGCGGGCGAGGTGCCCGGCGCTGGTACCCAGGCCCGGCGTCACGCGGCTGCGCACGGCCCGCGCGCAGGCCCCGAGCTGTGTCCCGGCGTCGTGCGCGGGGGTGCGTACCCTGCGACTTGAAATTCCCGGCCCTGTCTTTATCAGTACCCCAGGCCGCGTCCAGGCCCCACCGAGCGAGCGGGTTGGCTCGCCCCTGACGTTTCAACGGATACGGATACTGCGATGCGTGCGTTTATGCTGATCATGCTGGTAGCAGCGTGCGCCACCACGGCGCGACGCCCAGTCGTACCTCCAGAGGTTCCTCCAAAGCCTTTCGTGCTACCTCCGCGCCCGTGGCCGCAACAGCTAGAAGCCGCCCCCAATGGCGTGACCCTTCCGGATCCGACGGTGTATTACAACGATGGCAAAACTGGCACGGTGGGCGTGTGGGTCCAACTTTACGTCGGGCACCAACTGGAACCGACTCAGCGACAGGTCGCGCTCGCCTACTGGCTGGCAATGGAACGATGCGGCAGCGACGCAGGCGTGGCTCGTTACGGAATCGAGAACGACCTCCGAAGCTACTACTGGCTTTTCCTCTGCCAAGGCTGACACGCCGATACCATACGGTCTTGAGCCGAGTGGGGTCTGTCATGCGCACTGCCGGACGGTGCGCCGATCAGCGTAGATAATATGCTTGAACCTGTCATGGCGTTGCCACTGCTCGGCTGGCCCACCAAGCCGGCCCTGATCGTCTGCGGCCTGCGTCATGCCGACCCACCAATGAACCGCCCAACCCGTCCATCAACAGCTAGTACCCGAGCGGTCCAAAACTTGTCGGTCGAAAACGTGCCGCCCTGGGCCGTCCGTCTGTCGACCCACTGGGCATCATAGAGAGGGGCCTGACGTGCAAGCGCTTTGCTGAAGTTGAATTTATGGCGAGGGAGTTCGCCCATCCCGCAGGCCGCGAGAAGTTTGGCCCAGTGATCTACGTCGTCGTGCGGCATGTCGGCGATGAGTACCCGGCAACCCCGGTGTTGCGCTTCCCGCAACCACGCAGCCAGCTCCTGGGCGCGCTCCTCTGGAAGCTGCCCGCCTTCCAGGAGGTGATTAACCACGTATGGGAGCAGAATGACGGAACGCTCTGGGAAATCGCTTGGGCGCACGTTCCGAAGGTTGGAGGTCACCTCGGCACGGCCAGGTGGGATGAGGTTCTTCAACTGGAAGGGAACTTTCGGCCCTGGGATAAAGGCGTGTGGAAAGGGTGACTCCGTCCGCGGGCACAACAGGGAAGCGGCTTGCTGCCACTCGGGGTGGCCACGCACGCTCGACCAATCGAGCGGATCGCACTCAATGATCTTTCCCTGCCATGACGATTCGAGACACCAGCCCATCAGACAGAGCAGCGGGCCCGAGCCGATGCTCACGAGAGCCTCCCGGACCCGATCCTCGTAGCTCAGGACGGATCGAAGTCCAGCCCACATAGCCATGTACTTCCCTGCGTACGAATGGGCGTAGAACCGCTGCGGGTCAGGCTCCTGGTAGGACCAGACCTCCTGCGTGGCCCTGATCCCTCGGCGATGAGGACGTCCGGCTTCTTCGCGGACGGCGATCTCATTCCACTCGGCCAGCGGCTTCCGCAGCAGTGCGTGAGCACTCGCAACTCTGTCACTCTCGGGCAAGGTCTTCCTTCCGTCTCACTTGCAATCAACACCAGAAGATTCCGTCCGCTCACGGTAGTGGTGTCTATCATGGGCTAAAAACAGGGTCGTCTATTCTGGCCCAGAATGCAATCACGTTACATTTACTGGCAGTAGCACAACGAGTTATTGGTATCGCCTTGTTGCCATAAACCCGCGAGTTCACACGAAAAACGGCAACGCTGGTGGCGCTGGTGGCGCTGGTGGCGCTGGTGGCGCTGGTGGCGCTGGTGGCGCTGGTGGCGCTGGTGGCGCTGGTGGCGCTGGTGGCGCT
>DASRBA010000101.1:0-33737 GCA_035637895.1 Myxococcaceae bacterium | reverse complement strand
TCCCATACCACCTTGGCGACCTCTGCCTTGTGGGCCCCATCGTCGATTCGAACCGGCCATTCCTCCAGCAGCCTGGCCCAGCCGGCGAACACCTCCGGGTGGGCATCGAGAATGCGCTCGATTTCCCTTGGGTCTTCGGTCAGCGCGGCCCTGAGAATCGGCTCCGCCTCGCTCGCGAACTTCACCTGCGTGCTGGAGATCTGTCCTCCCGATTCCAGCCGGCGGTCCGCGTACTGCGCCATGGCCTGTATCGCCACCGCGTACGCCAGGACCTGTGAGGAGACCAGGAGCGCCTGGTACTTCTTCCCCGCCTCCGCCGCCTGTCCGGCCATCGCCAGCGCCCGCGCTTGCTCCAGGCGCCCGCAGAGCGAAGGCAGCAGCACCTCGGCGAAGTCCCTGTGGAAGACGAACACCAGCGAGCCGTTCAGCTCCCGCGACGCCAGCGTCATGTCCGTTGCTCGGCGAAGGAGCAGCGCATCCAGCTCGGCAAATCCAGCCGGGAGGGGAGGCGGCGGGGCCGGATGGGAGATGAGCCAGCAGCGCTCCGTGATCCTGGGGAGGCAGGCCACGTGCGCCGCCAGGCTCAGAGCGACCACTGGGCGGAGACTCATCCGCAGCCTGCTCTGCATCAGAGACGACATCGTGAAGCCTTCTTGGCGGCCGCCATTCTACAGCGCGGAACAGCGGCGGCCCAGGCGACCTTGTCCCTTGGCTCGCCGCTACCAGGCGAACCCACCGGCAGCACGAAGACGAAGGGAACCTGCCCGGCCATGAGCTGGACAGAGAGAGCCCTGTGCCAAGACCGATGCTGAAGCCGTTTTTCGAGCTGAGATTCGCCACGCCGAGCTGGGCCCCGACCCAGGCGGAGGAGGCCCGCCTCAAGGACGTGCTCCCCTTCCCCGGACCGGGCGAAGGGCCGTGGGCTCGAACGGCCGCTCGGGGCGGTTGCCCAGCCTGAGAGCGGTGCGCAGCTACTAGTGCGGACCGCGGGCGGCCGGCGTCTCCTGTCGAAGCGGGAGCGACCGATTCGCAGCCGGGCGGCGGGAGAGTCCTTGGAAACGACCGAGCTGACGCGGGGGAACGGGCGGCGCAGGGGCGCCGGGGCGAAGCCGCCCGGGAAGAAGCGGACATCGCAACTCCAGCAGCAGCTGGCCCAGCTGCTGGAGGTGGTCGTGGCGGCGAAGAACGGCGACTTCACCGCGCGCATGCCGGTGGAGACGAACGGGGTCTTCGGCGCGCTCGCCACCGCGGTCAACGAGCTGATCTCGCGCAACGACGCGCTCACCCACGAGCTGCTCCGGATCAGCAAGGTGGTGGGCCGGGACGGGGACGTCGAGGAGCGCGCCTCGCTCGACCACGCCGACGGGTCCTGGGGGGTGGCGGTGGAGTCGGTGAACTCCATGCTCGCCGACGTCATCTGGCCCACCACGGAGGTGTCGCGGGTGATCAGCGCCGTGGCGGCGGGCGACTTCTCGCAGAAGATGGAGCTGCGGGTGGAGGACCACCTGCTCAAGGGCGAGTTCCGCCGCGTCGGCACCACGGTGAACGCCCTGGTGGACAAGCTCACCCAGGTCACCTCCGAGGTCACCCGGGTCGCCCGCGAGGTGGGCGCCGAGGGCAAGCTGGGGGCCCAGGCGGAGGTCAGGGGCGCCTCCGGGACGTGGCGGGATCTCACCAACAGCGTGAACATGCTCGCCGGCAACCTCACCAACCAGGTCCGGAACATCGCCCTGGTCACCACCGCGGTCGCCAACGGAGACCTCTCCCAGAAGATCGCGGTCGACGCCAAGGGAGAGATCCTGGAATTGAAGAACACCATCAACGTGATGGTGGACCAGCTCCGCAGCTTCGCCGGCGAGGTCACGCGCGTCGCCAAGGAGGTCGGCACCGAGGGCAAGCTGGGCGGCCAGGCCGACGTCCGCGGGGTCTCCGGCGTCTGGAAGGACCTCACCGACAACGTCAACGCGATGGCGTCCAACCTCACCGTCCAGCTCCGCGACGTGTCCAAGGTCGCCACCGCCATCGCCGACGGCGACCTCACCCAGAAGATCACCGTCGAGGTGAAGGGGGAGATCCTCCAGATCAAGGACGTCATCAACAAGATGGTGGACCAGCTCAACTCCTTCGCCGCCGAGGTGACCCGCGTCGCCAAGGAGGTCGGCACCGAGGGCAAGCTGGGCGGCCAGGCCGACGTGAAGGGCGTGTCCGGCGTCTGGAAGGGCCTGACCGACAACGTGAACTTCATGGCCTCCAACCTCACCACCCAGGTGCGAGGCATCGTGAAGGTGGTGACCGCGGTCGCCAACGGAGACCTCTCCCAGAAGTTCGTCATCGCCGCCAAGGGAGAGATCGCGGCGCTGGCCGACACCATCAACGACATGACCGACACGCTCCGCCTCTTCGCCGAACAGGTCACCACGGTGGCGCGCGAGGTGGGCATCGAGGGGAAGCTGGGGGGCCAGGCCAAGGTCCCCGGCGCCGCCGGCACCTGGAGAGACCTCACCGACAACGTCAACATGCTCGCCGGCAACCTCACCTCCCAGGTGCGCAACATCGCCCTGGTGACGACCGCGGTGGCCAACGGAGACCTCTCCCAGAAGATCACCGTCGACGCGCAGGGCGAGATCCTGGAGCTGAAGGACACCATCAACGCCATGGTGGAGCAGCTCCGCACCTTCGCGCGCGAGGTCACCCGCGTGGCCCGCGAGGTCGGCACCGACGGGAAGCTGGGCGGCCAGGCCAAGGTGCCCGGCGTGGGGGGGACCTGGGCGGACCTCACCGACAGCGTGAACGTGATGGCCAGCAACCTGACCAACCAGGTGCGCGGCATCGTCAAGGTCGTCACCGCGGTGGCCGAGGGCGACCTCTCGCAGAAGCTGGTGGTGGAGGCCAAGGGCGAGATCGCCGCGCTGGCGGAGACCATCAACGCGATGACGGACACGCTCCGCCTCTTCGCGGACCAGGTCACCACGGTGGCGCGCGAGGTGGGCATCGAGGGGAAGCTGGGCGGTCAGGCGCGCGTGCCCGGCGCCGCCGGCACCTGGCGGGACCTCACCGACAACGTGAACATGCTCGCCGGCAACCTCACCTCCCAGGTGCGCAACATCGCCCTGGTGACGACGGCGGTCGCCAACGGAGACCTCTCCAAGAAGATCACCGTCGACGCCAAGGGCGAGATCCTGGAGCTGAAGGACACCATCAACGCCATGGTGGAGCAGCTCCGCACCTTCGCCGCCGAGGTGACCCGCGTCGCCAAGGAGGTCGGCACCGACGGCAAGCTGGGCGGCCAGGCCTCCGTCCCCGGGGTGGCGGGGACCTGGAAGGACCTGACCGACAACGTCAACCAGATGGCCAGCAACCTGACGGACCAGGTGCGCGGCATCGTCCGGATCGTCACCGCGGTGGCCAACGGCGACCTGACCAAGAAGCTGATCGTCGAGGCCAAGGGAGAGATCGCCGCCCTCGCCGACATCATCAACAACATGACGGACACCCTGCGGACGTTCGCCGAACAGGTCACCTCGGTCGCCCGCGAGGTGGGCATCGAGGGGAAGCTGGGCGGCCAGGCCAAGGTGCCCGGCGCCGCCGGCACCTGGCGGGACCTCACCGACAACGTCAACCAGCTGGCCGGCAACCTGACCACCCAGGTGCGCGCCATCTCCGAGGTCGCCACCGCGGTGACCAAGGGAGACCTCACCGGCACCATCGACGTGGAGGCGCAGGGGGAGGTGCTCTCCCTCAAGGACACCATCAACCAGATGATCGCCAACCTGCGCGACACCACGCAGACCAACAAGGAGCAGGACTGGCTGAAGACGAACCTGGCCAAGTTCACCGCCATGATGCAGGGCCAGCGGAGCCTGGACGCGCTGGCGGACCTGCTGATGTCGGAGCTCACCCCGGCGGTGTCGAGCCAGATCGGGACGTTCTTCGTCCTCGACGGGAACAGGGGCGCCGCCCCGGCCCTCAAGCTGCTCAGCTCCTACGGGTACAAGCGCCGCAAGCAGGTCTCCAGCACGTTCGCGATCGGCGAGGGCCTGGTCGGCCAGGCCGCCAAGGAGAAGAAGACCATCATCGTCAGCTCGGTGCCGGACGACTACGTGCAGATCACCTCCAGCATCGGCGAGGCCCCTCCGAGGAACATCGCCGTGTTCCCGGTCATCTTCGAGGGCACGGTGAAGGGCGTGATCGAGCTGGGGTCCTTCCAGCCCTTCAGCGCGATCCACGTCACGCTGCTGGAGCAGCTGATGCTCAGCATCGGCGTGGTCTTCAACATGATCAGCGCCAGCCGGCGCACGGAGGAGCTGCTCCAGGAGCTGCAGCGCTCCAACACCGAGCTGGAGAGCCGCTCCAAGGAGCTGGGGGACAAGGCCTCGCAGCTGGAGATCAGGAACCGCGAGATCGCCGAGGCCAGCACCTCCCTGGAGGAGAAGGCGAAGCAGCTGGCGCTCATCTCCAAGTACAAGTCGGAGTTCCTCGCCAACATGTCGCACGAGCTGAGGACGCCGCTCAACAGCGTCATCATCCTGGCCAACCTGCTGGCCGACAACCCCGACCGGAACCTCACGGCGCAGCAGGTGGAGTACGCCCGGACCGTCCTCTCGTCGGGGCGCGACCTCCTCTCGCTGATCAACCAGATCCTGGACCTCTCGAAGATCGAGGCCGGCAAGATGGAGATCGAGCGGCGCCGGGTCCCGCTGGGAGAGGTGCGCGCCTACGCGGAGCAGCACTTCCAGCCGATCGCGATCCAGAAGGGCCTCAAGCTCACCAGCTCCATCGCGCCGGACGTGCCCCCCACCATCACCACCGACCCCCAGCGGTTCCAGCAGGTCCTCAAGAACCTGCTCTCCAACGCGTTCAAGTTCACGGAGACGGGGTCGGTGGACCTGAGCATGTCCGTGGACACCAACACCCAGCGCTTCCGGAGCACCTCGCTGCGCCGGGCCCCGGCCGCGCTGGCGTTTGCGGTGACCGACACCGGGATCGGCATCCCCGCGGACAAGCAGCAGATCATCTTCGAGGCCTTCCAGCAGGCCGACGCGTCGACGAGCCGGGTCTACGGAGGGACCGGGCTCGGCCTGACCATCAGCCGCGAGCTGGCGCGGCTCCTGGGAGGCGAGATCCACCTCAAGAGCGCGCCCGGCGCGGGCAGCACGTTCACCCTCTACCTCCCGATCGCGGCCGAGGATCGCTCGCCGGTGCCGCCGTCCGCGGGGGGCCACGAGCTCAGGGAGCCGGGCTACGAGGAGGGCCACACGCACCTGGCGGATCCGGCGACCCCGGCCCTGGCGGAGTCGCGGGCGCCGCCGGGGCCCGCGACCGCGGAGCTGAAGGACGTGACGATCCTGGTGGTCGACGACGACGTGAGGAACCTCTTCGCGGTGACCAGCCTGCTGGAGCGCGAGGGCGCGAAGGTGCTCCCCGCGGGCAGCGCCAGGGAGGGCTTCGAGGTCCTGGAGAAGACCCCCGACGTGTCGATCGTGCTGATGGACATGATGATGCCGGAGGTCGACGGCTACCAGGCGACGCGGGAGCTCCGCGCGAACCCGCGGTACGGCACCCTTCCGATCATCGCCCTCACCGCCAAGGCGATGCCCGGCGACCGCGAGAAGGCGCTCGAGGCGGGCTGCACCGACTTCGTGCCCAAGCCCGTGGAGCGGGAGCGGTTGATGGGCGTCCTGCTGCAGTGGCGCGGCCGGGGAAAGTCGCCGTGAGCGCCCCGGTCTCGCAGCAGGAACCGGTGAACATCCTGCTCGTCGATGACCGCCCGAGCAACCTGCTCTCGCTCAAGGGGCTCCTCGAGCGGCCTGACTACAACCTGGTCCTGGCCGCGTCCGGCCCCGAGGCGCTCGCCCTGGTGCTCCGGCAGGACTTCGCCCTCATCCTGCTGGACGTGGCCATGCCGAGGATGGACGGGTTCGAGACCGCCTCCATCATCAAGCAGAGGGATCAGTCCAAGCTCATCCCCATCCTGTTCATCACCGCCTCCGTCTACGACATGGAGCACGTCTTCCGCGGCTACACCGTGGGAGCGGTGGATTACCTGCGCAAGCCCGTCGATCCCCACGCGGTCCGCGCCAAGGTGGCGGTGTTCGTGGAGCTGTACCGGCAGCGCAAGCAGATCGAAGCCCAGGCGATCAGGCTCCGCGACGCCGAGGTGCGCCTGCGCCGGCGCGCCGAGGTCGCGCTGCAGGACAGCGAGGCGCTCTACCAGGTCACGTTCGACGAGGTGCCGGTGGGCATCGGCCACGCGACGGCTGGAGGGCGCTGGACGAGGGCGAACGGGCGGCTGTCCGAGATCCTGGGCTGCGAGCCCGAATCGCTCATCGGCCAGCGCGTCGCGGCCATGGGAGAAGGCGGCGAGGAGGCGATCCTCGCGGACCGCCTCGCCGGCATGCTCGCCGGGCAGCCACTCTACCGGGGCGAGCACCGCCTCTCCACGGGAGGCGAGGCGGGCATCTGGGCCTCGGTGACCCTGGCGGCGCTCAGGGACCCCGTCCAGGGCGGCGTGCAGCGGCTGATCGTGGTGGTGGAGGACATCAGCGAGCGGAAGGAGCACGAGCTGGAGCGCGCTCGGCTGGTGCACGAGCTGCAGGAAGGAATCCGGACGCGCGACGATTTCCTCTCTGTGGCCGCGCATGAGCTGAAGACGCCCGTCACCCCGCTGCGCCTGCAGTCCGCCAGCCTGGTGAGGGACCTGAAGAGGTCCGGCCACGCCGTGGGGCGGGAGCAGCTCGCCCGCCGCCTGGGCATCATCGACAAGTCCGCCCGGCGGCTGGAGGCGCTGGTCGACCGGTTGTTGGACGAGTCCCGGCTGAACGCCGGAGACCTCACCCTGGAGCTGCAGGAGGTCGACCTCACCGCCCTCCTCGAGGACACCGTCGCCCGGCTGCAGGAGGAGGCGGCGCGCGCGGGGAGCGCGATCTCCTTCCAGGCGGAGGGCGCGGTCGCCGGGCGCTGGGACCCCTTCCGCATCGACCAGGCCGCCACCAACCTGCTCATGAACGCGATCAAGTACGGGGACCGCAAGCCCGTCGAGGTCAGGGTGGGCCTGAACGGGGACGTGGCGCTCTTCTCCGTGCGCGACCATGGCCTGGGCATTCCGGACGACGCGCAGGAGCGGATCTTCGAGCGGTTCGAGCGGGCGGTCCCGCTGCGGCACTTCAGCGGCTTCGGGCTGGGGCTGTGGATCGTCCGCCAGGCCGTCGAGGCCCACGGGGGCCGGGTGACGGTGTGGAGCCGCCCGGGCGAGGGCTCCGAGTTCTCGGTCGAGCTGCCCCGCTGGCCCCGGGTCGCCGCCGGGGCGGAGGAGCCGGGGGAGGTCCACCCATGAGCGAGGCAGCGCGCGGCCGGCGTACCATCCTGGTGGTCGAGGACGACCCCGACATCGCCGAGAGCCTGTGCGACGTGCTCCAGGGCGAGGGTTTCGAGGTGGCCACGGCCTTCAACGGGCGGGAGGGGCTGGACCGCCTCCGCGAGATCGGCAGGCCGTGCTTGATCCTCCTGGACGTGATGATGCCGGTGATGAGCGGGGGCGAGTTCCTGGCGGCGCTCCGCCAGGACCACGCGTTCGCCTCCGTCCCGGTGGTCATCGTCTCGGCCTGGACGAACGAGAGCGCGCAGCTCCGCGCCGAGAGCCAGGGCTTCGTGAAGAAGCCGATATCGATCGACGCGCTGCTCGAGGCGACCCACGCGCTGTGCGCCCCGGAGGTCGCGGGATGACCGCCCGCGACGGCCCCGGGCCGGCGAGCCTCCTCCTCGTCGACGACCGGCGGGAGAACCTGGTCGCCCTGGAGGCGATCCTGCGGGGCCCCGGGTACCGGCTGCTCACCGCGGCCTCCGGTGCGGACGCGCTCAAGATCGCCCTCCGGGAGCCGCTGGCGGTCGTCCTGCTGGACGTCGTCATGCCCGGGATGGACGGGTACGAGGTGGCCCGCCACCTGAAGGAGCTGGAGCGCACGCGCGCCATCCCGATCATCTTCCTCACCGCGCTGGCCACCGACGTGCAGCAGATCTACCGGGCGTACGAGGTCGGGGCCGTCGACTACCTCGTCAAGCCGCTGGATTCGGAGGTCGTCCGGAAGAAGGTCGCCGTGTTCGTGGACCTGGTCCGCCAGCGCGAGCAGATCGCCCGCCAGTCGGAGGCCCTCCGCGAGGCCGAGCGCCGGGAGTACGAGCTCAAGCTGGCCGAGATCCGGATCGCGGGCGACCGGCGATACCGCAAGCTGGTGGAGGGGATCGACCACGCCATCGGGTGGACGACGGACGAGGCGCTCCGGTTCACCTTCGTCAGCCGGCAGGCGCCGAGGATCCTGGGCTTCCCGATGGAGCAGTTCCTCCAGCCCGGCTTCTGGGAGACCCTCCTGCACCCTCAGGACCGGGGCGCGGTCCTGGCCATGTTCCGCCGGGGGGTCGGCGAGGGCCTGGAGCTGGTGTCCAACCACCGCATGCTCGCGGCGAACGGGGAGCTGCGCTGGTTCCGCACCGGCGTGAGCGGTGAGCGCGCGGCGGAGAACCAGCCCGCGGAGCTCCACGGCATCTCCGTGGACGTCACCGACCTCAAGCACGCGGAGGAGGAGGCGCAGCGCGCCACGCACGTGCGCGAGGAGCTCCTCGCCATCGTGGCGCACGACCTCCGCAGTCCGCTCACCTCCATCCGGACGAGCGCCGGATTGCTGGAGCGGGTCGCGGAGCGCGCCGGGGACGCGCGGGTGGAGAAGACGATCCGGATCATCGCCCGCTCGGCGGAGCGGATGGACCGCCTGATCAGCGATCTCCTCGACTTCGAGCTCATCCAGGCGGAGCGCCTCACCATCGAGCGCCAGCCGGTGGGCGCGGCGGGCCTCATCCGCGAGACGGTGGAGATGTTCAGGCCCACCGCCGCCGAGAAGGAGATCCAGGTCGAGGGATACGGCGGCGAGGATCTCGTGGTCCACGGGAACCGGGAGCGGTTGCTCCAGATCCTCTCCAACCTGGTGGGCAACGCCGTCAAGTTCACGCCAGGCCGGGGCTCCGTGACCGTGCGCGCGGAGCGGTCCGGGTCCGACGCGCTCTTCGAGGTCTCCGACACCGGGCCGGGCATCCAGGAAGAGGAGCAGCCCCACATCTGGGAGCGCTACTGGCAGGCCAGTCCGGGAAGGGCCGGGAAGGGCATCGGGCTGGGCCTGTCCATCGCCAAGGGCCTGGTGGAGGCGCACGGTGGCCGCATCTGGGTGGAGCGGCGGAGCGAGGGCGGGGCGAGGTTCCACTTCACGGTTCCGCTCGCTCCCGCCGCCTCGCTGGAAGCGGGCGAGGGAGCCCACCCGGAGACGGTGCACTGAGCAGGCGAGCGTCTGCGGCCAACATCCCACGCTTGACCATCGCCGGGCCGGCCTCTAATCCGTTCCAGGCATGGTGCGCCCGACCAGACTTCTCCTCCTCTCCGCCCTCGCCGTCTCCGTGGCCTGCGCGACGGCGAAGACCGCCGCTCCTCCACCGGTGGCGACCCCTCCTCCGCCCCCGCCACCCACCATCGCCGAGGCGCCCCAGGCCGCTCCTGACGCGGGCGCTCCGGCCGCCCCCCCACCGCCCCGGTGTGGCCCAGCGGGCATGGAGCTGGTGACCAAGGGCCAGGACGTCCAGCGCGAGAAGGGCGAGGACGGCGCGGAGGAGGCCATCGCCCTCTACCGGCAGGCCCTCGCGGGCGACGCCAACTGCGCGGAGGCGCTCTGGGAGATGGGCTGGTCGCTGCAGATCAAGGGTGACCCCGCCGCGGCGGTGGACGCCTGGGACCAGCTCAAGAAGCTGGACGCCAACTACCCGGGCATGGCCGACAACTACGACGCCATGGTCCGCCGCCGCGACCAGGCCGCCATGCTCAAGGCCCTCCCCGACCCCGGCCCGCTCCCGCCCGTCCAGACCACCCCCGCGGAAGGCCCCCCCTTGCGGATCGCCGCGGTGGGCGACGTGCACATGGGCCGCGCCTGGCCCGCCGAGCGCGCCACCCTCCCGCCCGACGGCGCGATGCACCTCTACGACGCGGTGAAGCCGTTCCTGAAGGATTCCGATGTCACCTTCGGCAACCTGGAGACCGTCCTCGCCGACGACGGAGAGAGCCAGAAGTGCGGCAAGCGCTCCACCAAGTGCTTCGCCTTCCGCGTTCCCACCAGCTTCACCGCCGCCCTCGTGGACGCCGGCTTCCGCATGATGAGCATCGCCAACAACCACGCCGGCGACTTCGGCCCCAAGGGCCGCGCGGACACCATGGCCGCGCTCGACAAGGCCGGCATCAAGCACTCCGGCCCGGTGGGCGACATCGCGTACCTCGAGGTGGGCAACAACGACCCCAAGACGAAGATCGCCCTCGTCGCCTTCTCCTTCGGCGCGGACGTGTACCGGATCCAGGAGCTGGACATCGCGAAGAAGGTCGTCGCGCTCCTCACCAAGACCAACGACCTGGTCTTCGTCTCCTTCCACGGGGGCGCCGAGGGCGCCGGCGCCGACCACGTCCCCAAGGGCCGCGAGAAGTTCCTCGGCGAGGACCGCGGCGACGAGCGCGCCTTCGCCCACGCCGTCGTCGACGCCGGCGCGGACCTCGTCCTCGGCCACGGGCCGCACCTGCTCCGCGGGATGGAGCGCTACAAGGGCCGCCTCATCGCCTACTCCATGGGCAACTTCTCCTCCTGGGACACGTTCGGCCTCACCTTCCCGCTCAACACCACCGGCGTCTTCCACGTCACCTTGGCCCCCAACGGCGTGGTCACCCAGGTGAAGGTGGATCCGGTGGTCATCGAGAAGCCCGGCACCCCCGTCCCGGACCCGGAGAAGAAGGCCATCGAGCTCCTCCGGAAGCTCTCCAAAGACGACTTCGGGGACCCGTTCCTCCGCGAAGACGGCACGTGGATACTGGACGTGAAGACGCGGGCCGAGAAGGCGCCCCGCTCGACGCCCCGGGGCTGATGGAACCTCGGCCGGGCTCCCTCGGCGCCCTGGAGGTCCTGGCGCTGGACTGCCAGGCCACCGGCGCCACGCCCAGACACGGCCACGTGATGGAGATCGCCTGGGCGCGCGCGTCCGCCGCCGCCCCCGCCGAGCCACCGCTGCACCACTTCCTGGTCGCCCTCCCGGAAGGCGCCTCCGTCCCGCGCATCGTCTCCCAGGTCACCGGCCTCACCACCGGCGAGCTGCACGGCGCGCCCGTCCCCGCCGACGTGTGGCGCGCGCTCCTGGACACCCTCCAGCCTCCAGGCGCCGCCGCGCCCTTCCCCGCCGTCATCCACTTCGCCTCCTTCGAGCAGCGCTTCCTCGAGGACTGGCACCGGACGCTCTCCACCGCCGGCGCGCCCTTCCCGCTGGAGCTGTTCTGCACCCACCAGCTGGCCCGCCGCATCTTCCCCGGCCTCCCCACCCGCGGGCTGCACGCGCTGGCCGGCCACCTGGGGCTGGTGCTGGAGGAGCAGCGCCGCGCCGGGGACCACGTCCGCGCCACCGCCCTGGTCTGGAAGGCGCTGGTGCCCCGGCTGGCCGAACGCGGCGTCCACACCCTGGAGGACCTGCGCGCGCTGCTGGCCGCGCCCGCGCCCAAGGCCGCCCGGACCGACTACCCCGTCCAGCGCCAGGCCCGGCTCCAGGCCCCGGACGCGCCCGGCGTCTACCGGATGCGCGCCTCCAGCGGCGAGCTGCTCTACGTGGGCAAGGCCACCTCCCTCCGGCGCCGCGTCAACAGCTACTTCACCCGCAAGTGGACCGGCGACGGGCGCAAGCAGCAGATGCTCACCATGGCCGCCACCGTCGAGTGGACCGTCACCCGGAGCGTGGTGGAGGCGGCCATCCTGGAGTCCGACCAGATCAAGGAGCTGGAGCCGCGCTTCAACCAGGCGCTGCGCGCCCGCGCCACCGGCGTGTGGTTCGCCGCGCGCTCGCTCCAGGAGGCGCGCCCGTCGCCCGGCGAAGGCTTCCCCCTGGGACCGCTGCCCTCCCCCCACGCGCTGGCGCCGCTCCCCGCCCTCCGCCGCCTCTTCGCCGAGGGCGCCGCCGTCCCGGAGGAGGTGCAGCGCCACGCCCTGGGCCTCCCTGGCTTGCGCTGGCTGCCCGAGCCCGCCGAGCTGGCCGAGGGCGTCTCCCGCGTCCGCCGCCGCCGCGCCCTGGGCGACGCCCCCACCCTGGCCGCGCTGCTGCGCGCCGCCGCCGCCCTCTGGACCGAGCCGGAGGAGGACGGCGAGGACGACGGCGACGAGGCGTTCGACTGGGGCAGCTACTGGACGGACCCGGAGAACGTCGCCAAGACGCTGGAGGACGCGCTCCGCCACGCCGCGCACCTGATGCGGCGGGCGCGCTGGTTCGGCCAGCTCCGCGACGCGGTGGTGGCCTGGGAGCAGGCAGACCGCTGGCGCTGGCTCATGCTCTCCGCCGGGAAGGTGGCGGACCGCGGCGACGCCCCCTCCCCCGCCGAGGTGCCCGCGCCCCGGCCGGACCCGGCCCCGCTGGACTTCCCCGGCTACGAGCGCCTGCGCATCCTCACCACCGAGCTGCGCACGCTCATGCAGCGGGGCGCCGCCGCCGAGGTCCACGTCCCCGGCGACCGGCCCATCCCCGCCACCCGCCTCCTCCGCCGCCTGCGCTGGGTCTAAGGCTCCACGCCAAAGTCGAAGGGCCGCCCCCGTCGCCGGGAGCGGCCCTTCAGTCACTTCATCCGTTCAGGCGCGGTGGCCTAGAACTTGTGCGAGATGCGGGCGTAGAAGTACCGCATCATGTAGTCGTACGCGGACGTGTCGGAGTTCGCGGCGAACCCGTTGTACACGCGCGCCGGCTCCACGTTCAGCAGGTTGTTCACGCCCGCCGAGATGGTGCTGGTGCCCAGGCCCGAGTTGAGGGTCCAGGACACGTTCGCATCCATCGTCCAGTACGGATCGACGATGCGGGAGTAGTTCGGAGGCGACTTCGGGTCGTCGAGGTGGCAGACGCCGCCGCCGCCCTCGGCCTGGAGGAACTCGTCCGCGCACTCCTTGAACGGACCGACGAACCGGCCGCGCACGCCCACCCGGATCGGATCCATCGCCCAGGTGATGCCCGCGTTGCCCACCCAGTCAGGGTGCACGCCGAGGTCGTAGTTGCCCTTGCCCTCGATCAGGGTGCCGCGGCCGTACTTGGTGTCGCCGTTGCCCGCGAGCAGCGAGTCGAACACGCCCAGCCACGACACGTCCGCGTCGAACAGGAAGCGGCCCGCCGGGGTCTCCGGCTCGAAGCGCGCCCCCACGTCGATGCCGCTGGTGAAGTCACCACCGACGTTCGCGAGCGGGTTGTAGATGCTGGTGATGGCGTGGGTCACCGGGTCGCGGCTCACCTTCTCGCAGTACTGCTGCGAGACGTTGTCCTCGCTAGGGTAGCAGGAGGAGAGGATCTGGGCCGCGCCGATCGAGGTGATCGAGTTGAGCACCGAGATGTTGTAGTAGTCGACCGTCAGCGAGAAGTCCTTCAGCACCCGCGGCTCCACCACCAGGCCGGCGGTGATGATGTTCGCGGTCTCCGGCTCCAGCGCGGGGTTGCCGCCCACGCGGGAGCGCAGCTGCCTCGAGTCGTCGAAGAAGTTGTTCGGCACGCCGCCTCCCGCCTGGGAGAGGCAGGCCGCGTCGAGCGGACCGCCGGACGGACGCGGGGCGCCGGTGGTCGTGTTACCGGAGCAGGGGTCCGTCACCGCCGGGAAGTCGTCCGCCTGGCCCGAGTACAGCTCGGCGATGGACGGCGCGCGGAACGCGGTGGAGTAGGTGCCGCGCAGGGTGATGTCCTGGATCGGGCTCAGCCGGGCGCCGACCTTGTACGAGAGGTTGGACCCGAAGGTGTTGTAGTTCACGAACCGGGCCGCCGCGTTCAGCTCGAGGAGGTCCTTGCCGCCCTGGGTCTGCTCGCCGAACTGGCCGAGGATGGGCAGCGAGAGCTCCACGTAGCCCTCGTTCACGAAGAAGGAGCCCTGGGTCTCCTCACCCTTGTTGCCCGAGGTGTCGCCCTTGGCGGTCAGCGGGTCCGGGATGGACGCGCCAGACTCCTTGCGGAACTCGTACCCCGCCGCGACGCCCGCCAGGTGGGCGGTCGGCGTGATGCGGAAGAGCTCGCCCGCGAGGTTGGCGGCGACGACCATCTGCTGGTTGTAGCCCAGCGAGGTGCCGGCGAAGCTCAGGTAGTTCGCCATGTCCGAGGTGATGGAGCCCTTGCCGCCGTCCGGACGGACCATCGCCGCGCCGCCGAACAGGTTGATGGGCACGCAGCCCGCGATCTCGGCGCCCGGGGCGCCGCAGAAGGCCTCGCCGGTGCTCGGGTCGATGTAGCCCGGCCCGAGGGCGTTCTGGAGGCGGGACAGCTGCACGGTGCCGCGCTTGAGGTAGGTGCCGTCGTTGCGGCCCAGGTTCAAGGACACGTCCCAGGTCCAGTTGCTCAGGATGGGCAGGTTGCCGTTCACGCCGGTGACCAGGCGGAAGGTGTTGATGTCCTCGCGGAAGATGCGGTTGCCGAACTCCACCAGGCGGCGACGGTAGCGGGTGAAGTTGACGCCGAACGGGTTGTAGGGGTTGTTGGCGTCGATGTACACGTCCTCGCCGCCCGACAGGCCGGTGCCGATGATCAGCGGCTCGGGGGCCAGCTTCTGCTCGGAGACGCGGTTGGTGAACGACGCCTCGAAGTAGCCGCGCACGTCCGGGCTGAACTTGTACTCGCCCACCGCGAACAGGTGGCCGCGCTGCTGCGGGGTCACCAGGTAGTTCTCCGGCTGGAAGTTGTAGAGGTCGCCGCCCGCGTCCTCCACGCCCGAGGCGTTGAAGGGCCGCCACTGGCCGGTCACCTTGTCCAGGGTGAGGCTGCCCGCCTTGGGGAACTGCGCCTTCAGGGCCTGGTAGGCCGCGTTGCCGGAGGCGGCGGGCGCGTCCGGGTACATGCGGGACTGCGGGATGTTGGAGGAGCCGATGGTGTACAGCTCGCCCGACGGCATGTCCAAGCCCCACTGGTACTTGGCGAAGCTGCGGTCGCCGGACCAGACCGGCTGTTGCTTGACGAAGCCGCCGCTGAAGAGGATGTTGCCGCGGTCGGTCACCTGGCCGGTGGTGGCGCTCAGGTCGACGAGGACGCCGTCACCGGAGTTGGACACGCCGCTGAACGCGGAGATCTCGGTGCCGGAGAAGTCCTTGCGGGTGATGATGTTCACCACGCCGGAGATCGCGTCTGACCCGTACACCGCGGAGGCGCCGTCCTTCAGGATCTCGATGCGCTGGATGGCGGAGGTCGGGATGGAGTTGAGGTCCACCGACGCGTCCGCGCCCGTGCCGCCCGCCACGAACCGGCGGCCGTTCACCAGCACCAGGGTGCGGGCGGTGCCGAGGCCGCGGAGGTTGATGCGGGTGGCGCCGTCGCCGCCGTTGTTGAACTGGGTGTTGATCGCGTTCGACTGCTCCGGGATGGACTGGAGGATGTCGCCGATGGACGGGCGGCCGGAGGACTCGATCTGGGTCCGGTTCAGCACGGTCACCGGCGCGGCGGTCGTCAGCTCGACGCGCGGGATGCGCGAACCGGTGACGACGATCTCTTCCACGTACTCCTCTTCACCCGGCTTCTTCGGCTTCGCAGTATCCGCGGCCGGGGTGGCCGGCGCGGCGGGTTTGGCTTCAGCTGGTGCCTCGGCGGGAGGGGCGGCCGGAGCGGTCGTTCCCTCCTGCGCCCAAGCCCCGAACGAAACGACGGCTAGAGCGAGGAATGCACTGCGCATGTTCAACATTGACCTTCGACCCCCTGTCCCACGCGGGGACAGTTCTCGAGAGCGGGAATGACCGTGGAATCTCAGAGCGAATGAGACCCACGAGCCGGGTTGGCGACATAGCAGCAACCGGGCAGGGAGGCAACGACTCGGTGCACATGCTGGCACGGGGCTGGGCGGCGCCTCCACCCGCGGCCCGTTCGCTGCGCCGGGGCCCGGGAAGCACCGCCGGACCTGGAAGCCCCCCCCGCGCCAAGTCAAGAGCCCACCGCGAGCTCCAGGGGCCGCCGTGCAGCGAATGGGCACGAGGCTGGCCCGCCAAAACGACGACGCCCGCGCCAGGTGGGGCGCGGGCGTCGCGGGTGCTGCGAAACGGGCGGAGCTTAGAAGCCGCTCTGGAACGGCGACGGGATGAGGATGTCGCCGCTGTCGCACTCCGGATCGTACTTGTTCGGGTCGGCGGCGATCGCCGTGCAGTAGGCGCCGACGCAGTCCTGCCAGTCGGTGGCCGTGGTGTCGCAGCCGTCGAAGGTGGTGTCGCAGATCTTGGAGATGTTCTGCTGCCAGCACTGGATGTGCGCGGTCCACTTCGCGTCGCAGCCCGTCGTGCCGGCGGCGGCCGCGCGCTGATTGAAGGCGTCCACCAGACCGCAGAAGTTCGCGCTGTCGACCCCGACCGCGCGCTCGGTCAGCTTGCAGGTGTTGTACGCGTTACCCACCGACTCGCACTGGGTGGCGCAACCGGAGATCAGAAAAAACGCCCCGAAGAGGGCGGACGTGAGCACGAGCTTCAATTTTTCCTCCTACCGGAAAAGGCGAGGCAAAAACGCGGCGCACAATGCGCAGCATCGCGGCTCGGCGTCAACCTCTTCGTGTCGTTTTCCACAGTGGAAGCCCTCGCGGAACCTGGGCTCCCGGAATCCCCGGTGAAGCGGCGCCGGGACGCTACTGGCACTTGCCATAGCCCTGCGTGTCCAGCACGCAGGAGTACCCGGGGCAGCAGCTGTCCTGGGCGTCGGTGCAGTCGTGCTGGGAGGACAGGCACTGGACGACGCACCGGCCCGCGTCGGCGTCGCAGGTGAGCGGGTCCCCGCGGTTGGAGATGCTGCAGCAGGTGGCGGCGGCGCCGCAGCCCGCGTCGAGCGGCGCGCAGCTGCCGCCGTCGTCCCCGTCGCCGGTGGGCGTGCACCGCGCGGTGGCGAGGAGGAGGACGCAGGCCGCGGCGGCGGCGATGCCCAGGAGTCGGAGTCCGGAAGTCATGTCCCCCAGACTCGCGCGGCGGCCGGGCGGTCACAACGCCCTTCGCTTCAGGCGCCGGGCTTCGGCGCGGGCTTCCGCCACAGCGGGCGGCCGGATTCATCGCGCAGGAGCATCACCTGGCCGTCGCGGACGACCTTCTCCGCGACCAGGTACGGCTCCTCGCGGCCGGGCACGCCGAGGGAGATCCAGGAGCCGGTGAGCTCGACCGCGTCGCCGGCCCGCAGCTTCATCGGCTGCGCGTCCACGAAGGTGGCCGGGCCGAGGTGGACCTCGATCTTCTCCAGGTCCGTCTCCACCACCAGCGTCACCCCCGCGGTCCGGCCGCTGGAGACGTGCTTCACCTCCCGGACCGTCCCCTTCATGGTCATGCGGGTGTGGTGATCGTAGGGCAGGTCCCCCTCGGCGGCGGCGGCCAGCGGGGCCAGGGCGAGGGCGACGGCGAGCGGCCAGATCCAGTTGGGTCGGGTATGCATGGTGAGGAGCTCCACTGCATCCGGCGCACCAGGCACGGCGCCACCGGGGACCGCGCTTCCAGAGCGCAGGGACTGCGCCGGCTCGCGGCGCTCCGGCCATTCGTTCGCGGCGGCGCGCGGGGCCCAGGCGTAACGCGCCGGGCACGGTCCATGCTGCGGTGTGGGTGTCGAGGAGGTCTTTCCATGATTGCCCGCATCCCGACCCTGGCCTTGGCGCTGCTGGTGCTGGCGGCGCCCGCGTGCGTGATCAACGGGACCCGCCCGCTGCCGGCCCCCCCGCCCCCGCCGGCGGCGGTCACCGCGTTCGACGCCGCGCTCTCGCCCTACGGCGACTTCATCGTGGTGGCGAAGCTGGGCCGCGTGTGGCGGCCGCACCTGGCCGTGGTGGGGGTGGGCTTCACGCCGTACGTGACCGGCGGCCGCTGGGTGCCCACCTCGGAGGGCTGGGTGTTCGAGAGCCGGTGGGACTTCGGCTGGGCCGTCTTCCACTACGGCCAGTGGGTGGAGCTCCCGGACATCGGCTGGGTCTGGTTCCCCGGCGACCGGTGGGCGCCGGCGTGGGTGGAGTGGCAGTACGGAGGGGGATACGTGGCCTGGGCGCCGGTGGCGCCGGTGGACGTGTTCGTCGACTGGCGGCCGCGCTGGTGCTTCGTCGAGGCGCGCTGGATGGCGGAGGACGCGTGGATCGAGCATCACCTGATGCCGCGCGACTTCCACCCCGCCACCCCGGTGGCGCCGGTGGCGCGCCGCCCAGGCCACGCGTGGTCCGTGGGCCCGCCGCCCGAGTACGTCGGCCACAGCGCCGGCATCCCGGTGCGGATCCACGAGGTCACCCCGCCGCCGGGCATCGGGCGGACGCGGGTGCTCCCGCCGCCGCCGGTGGCGGTGCCGGCCCCGCCGCCGGGCCAACCGGCGCCGCCCGCACGGGTGGAGCCGCCGGCCGCCCGCCCCGCTCCGGTCCCGGCGCCGCCGCCGGGCGCGCCCCCGCGCCGCGTGGAGCCGCCGCCCCCGGCGGTGAAGCCCGCGCCTCCCGCCACGCCGGCGCCGCCTCCCGGCCAGCCGGCTCCGAAGCACCACAAGGACAAGGACGACGGGCGGGCGGTCCGGTCCATCCACCAGCGTGGCCGGGCGTGAGCGCTACCCGGCCGCCGCGCGGCGGTCGGGCGCGGCGCGGACGGGGATGAGCCGCTCCATGAGTTGGGCATGGAGGCGGTACAGCACCGGCAGGAGCACCATGGTGACCGCGCAGGCGGAGAGGGTCCCGAAGACGATGACCACCGCCAGCGGCCGCTGCGTCTCCGAACCGATGGCGCGGCTCATGGCCGCCGGGACGAGCCCCAGCGCGGCCAGCGAGGCGGTCATCAGCACCGGCCGCAGGCGCTCCCGGCAGCCGCCCTGGATGGCGTCGTCCAGGGGCGCGCCGCGCGAGCGCCGCTCGGCGACGGCGGACATCACCAGCACGCCGTTGAGGGCGGCCTGGCCGATGAGGGCGATGAACCCCACCGCCGCCGCCACCGAGAGCGGCATGTGGAACAGCCACAGCCCCAGCACGCCCCCGGTGAGCGCGAACGGCACGTTGAGCAGCGTCACCAGCGCGCGGCCGAAGGAATCGAACGCCTTGAACAGCAGCGCCAGGGTGAGCAGCACCGCCACCGGCACCACCGCCGCCAGCCGGGCCATGGCGCGCTCCTTGTTCTCGAACTCGCCGCCCCACTCGATGGTCATGCCGGGCTGGAGCGGGGCGCGGCCGGCGACGCGGGCCCGCGCCTCGTTGACGAACCCGCCCAGGTCCCGGCCGCGCACGTTCATCCGGATGCCGATGTAGCGGCGGCCGTTCTCGCGGTTGATGGAGGCGCGGCCCAGGCCCACCTTCGCGTCCGCCAGCGCGGAGAGCGGGACGGTCACCCCGCCCTCCACCGGCACGCGCAGCTGCCGCAGCTTCTCCACGTCGTCCCGCGCCTCCAGGGGCAGGCGCATCACCACGTCCAGCTTGCGTTCGCCCTCCCAGAAGTCGGACACCGGCTTGCCGGCCACCGCGGTCTGGAACACGGACTGGAAGTCGCCCAGGTGCATCCCGTAGCGGCCCAGCGCCTCGCGGTCCGGCCGCACCTGGATCTGCGGCACCTCGCCGCTCTTGACGATGCCCAGGTCCGCCACCCCCTCCACCTGGGCGACGGCGTTCTTCACCTTCTCCGCCTGCGCCTGCAGCGCGACCAGGTCGTCGCCGTACAGCTTCACCGCGATCTGCCCGAACTGGCCGCTGATGTTCTCGTTGACGTTGTCGCGGATGGGCTGGGAGAAGTTCACCTCCAGGCCGGGGACCTCGTCGATGCGCCCCTGGAGCGCGGCGATGACGTCGTCCAGCGCGGGCGTCTCCGCCGGCCACTGCTCCGGCGGCTTGAGGCGGACGAACAGCTCGAGGTTGTTGGGGAGCGTGGCGTCCGTCCCGTCCTCCGGCCGCCCCAGCTGGGAGAGCACCGACTCCACCTGCGGCGCGGAGGAGACCAGCGAGATGATCCGCGGCACCAGCTTCCGCCCCTCCGTGAGCGAGACGTTGGAGGGCAGCGTGAAGGTCATGTAGAGCGCGCCCTCGTTGAGGTCGGGCAGGAACTCCGACCCCAGCCTCGGCAGCAGGGCGCCCGCGCCCACCAGGAGCGCCGCGGCGCCGGCCAGCACCGCCCACGGCCGCGCGAGCGCGAAGCGCAGGACCGGCTGGTACGCGCGCGCCGCCACCGCCAGCACCGGCGACTCCTGGTGCGGCACCGCCTTGCGGTAGACGAGCGAGGCCAGCACCGGCACCAGCGTCACCGAGAAGATCAGCGCCCCCACCAGCGCGCTCACCACCGTGTTGGCCATGGGCGAGAAGATCCGCCCCTCCACGCGCTGGAGCATGAAGATGGGGAGGTAGGCGGCGATGATGATCAAGAGCGCGAAGACGGTGGGCCGCACCACGGAGAGGGTGGCGCGCCGGATCCGCTCCACCGGCGTGGAGGGCCCGCCGTCCTCCTCCAGGCCCTCCGGGCGCGAGAGGCGGGAGACGATGGCCTCGATGATCACCACCCCGCCGTCGACGATGACGCCGAAGTCCACCGCGCCCATGGAGAGCAGGTTGGCGGACATCCCGCGCAGGGACAGGTAGATGAAGGACGCGGCGAGCGAGAGCGGGATCAGCGCGGCCACCACCAGCGCGGCGCGCAGGTCCAGCAGGAACGCGAACAGCACCAGCGTCACCAGCAGCGCGCCCTCCAGCAGGTTGCGGCCCACGGTCTTCAGCGTGGTGTCGACGAGGTCGGTGCGGTCGTAGAACGGGTCCACCTTGGCGCCGTCGTCCGCCAGGCGCGCGTTGACGCGGGCGAGCTCCCCGCGCAGGCGGGCCAGCACCTCGGAGGGGTTCTGCCCGCGGCGCATGAGGACGATGCCCTCCACCGCGTCCTGCTGGGCGCCGCGGCTGACCACGCCCTGGCGGGGGGCCCAGCCGAACGAGACGTCCGCCACCTGCTCCAGGAACACCGGCGTGCCCTTCCGGGTGGCGACGCGCACCTTGCGCAGGTCCTCGGGCGCGTGGAACAGGCCCTCGGAGCGGATGACCAGCTGCTCGGCGCCGCGCTCCAGCACGCCGCCGGAGGCGTTCACCGAACCGGCGCGGATGCCGGCCTCCACGTCCGCCAGCGTCAGGCCCAGCGAGGCCAGCTCGGCCGGGCGCGGCTGGACGTGCACCTCGCGGAGCAGCCCGCCGTAGCTCACCACGTCCGCCACGCCGTCCACCCGGAGCAACATGGGCCGCACCACCCAGTCCTGCAGGGTGCGCAGCTTCATCGGGTCGCCGCCGGCGCCGGCCAGGGTGTAGCGGTACACCTCGCCGATGGGCGTGGCGTACGGGCCCAGCTCCGGGACGACGCCGTCCGGCAGCTCGGCGTCGCGGAGCCGCTCCAGCACCTGCGCGCGCGCCGCCAGCCCGTCCACGCCCTCGTTGAAGGTGAGGGTGACGTACGAGAGGCCGAACATGGAGAGGTTGCGCAGCCGCGACAGGCCGGGCGTCCCGTTCAGCGCGCGCTCCAGGGGGAGGCCGATCTGCCGCTCCACCTCCTCCGTGGGCTGGCCGGAGAAGAGGGTGATGACGTTCACCTGGGTGTCGGTGGGGTCCGGGAACGCCTCCACGGTGAGGCCGCTGAAGGCGAGGTAGCCCCAGACGGCGGCCACGGCGGTGAAGAAGAGGACGGAGCCGCGGTTGTGCAGCGCGAAGGTGACGATCCGCTCGAACATGGCGCGACCTCCCGGTCAGTCCGCGGAGAGGTCCACCTGGTTGAGCAGGAGCAGCGCGCCGCGCGAGACGTAGGCCTGGCCGGGGGTGAGGCCGGCGCGCAGCTCCACCTGGCCCTCGCGGTGGCGGCCGGGCTCCACCTTGACCTTCTCCAGCCGGCCCTGGCCGCGGGAGACGAACATCAGCGAGGTGTCGCCGTCGCTCACCACCGCCTCCTCGGGGACCTGGACGCGGCGGTCGGAGACGTCGGGCTGGAACAGGACCTCGGCGAAGGCGTTGGGGCGCAGCGCGCGGTCGGCGTTGGCGGCGCGGATCCGCACCTCCACCGTCTGCCGCTGCGGGTCGAGGAGGGCGGAGGCGCGGTCCACGGCGCCCGCGCGCTCGGCGCCGCCGCGGGTGCGGATGGTGGCGGGGGTGCCCGGCTTGAGGTCGGCGGCGTCCGCCTCGCGCACGTCGGCGAGGACGATCACCTCGGAGAGGTCGGAGATGCGGACCAGGGGACGCTCGCGGTCCGGGCCGACCTCCTGGCCGGCCACCGCCTCCAGGTCCACCACGGTGCCGGCGCGCGGGGCGCGGACGACGAAGCGCTCGGCGCCGTCGGGGGAGACGGCCAGGCTGCGGCGCTTCGCCTCGGCGGCCTTGAGCGCCAGCTCCGACTCGGTGAGGTCGGCCTGCGCGGCCAGCGCGTCGCGCTCCGGGATGGCCTCGAGCTCCAGCAGGCCCCGGGCGCGGTCCGCCACCCGGCGCCGGGTGGCGACCTGTTCGCGCGCAGTCTCCGCCTCGCGGTCCAGGTCGGCGAAGGCGGCGCTGCGGACGGAGAACAGCGGGTCGCCGGCCTTCACCTCGTCGCCGGGGTGGACGCTCACCGAGTCGATCCGCCCCTGCAAGGGGGAGCCGACGCTGGCGGTCCGCTTCTCGTCCAGGCCGATGCGGGCGGGCGCCGGGAGCGGCGGGAGCGGCGGCTTCTCCGCGGCCACCGCCAGCTCCACGTACTTCCACTGCGGCGAGCCGGAGGGGAGCGTCACCCCCTGGGCATCGGAGGTCATCTTCGGAGCGGAGGCGGCCGGCGGCGGCTGGGGGTGGAGGAAGGACGCGCCCACGGCGACGGCGGCGAGGGCGAACGCGCCGGCCAGCACCCAGCGCCTCCAGCGCGGCGGGGGGCCGCTCTGGTCCGGCGGGGGTGGGGCCTGGGTGGCGAGGGATGGGTGGGTCATCGACGTCTCCGTCTCTTCAGGACTGGTGGCCCGCTTCACGGTCCCTCCACCTGGGCGCCGCGCCGAGCACCCGCGCGCGCTGCAGCCGGAGCTGGAACACCTCCAGGTCGAGGTCCGCCTGCTGCTGCGTGAGCTCGCCCAGCGATCGCCGGGCCAGCAGCAGGTCCTGGAGCCCCGCCCCGCCCCGCCCGGTGGCGGCCTCGAGCTGGGCGACCAGCCGCCTCGCCAGCGGCAGCGCGGTGTCCCGCACCCGGTCCCGCCTCGCACCCGCCGCGCGCTCCTCCTCTTTCAACGCTTCGAGCTGAGCCCGAGCGCGATCGAGGAGGAGCGCGCGGGAGCGCTCAGCGGCGGCCGCGGCCGCACTCGCGGCCGCCGCATCAGCCTGCCCGTGATCGAACACGGGGATGGGCAGGCTTGCTCCGAGGAGAACCGACTGCGTCTGGTTCCCCGAAACCGAGAACTGGTCGTACGTGTACCCGGCGCGAAACGTGACGTCCGGGATGGCCCGGCGGTGCGCGAGCTGGAGCGCCGCCGCCGCCGCCGCCCGCTGGTGCTCCAGCGACCGCAGGTCCGGCCGGTCCTCCGGCGAATTCGCCGCCCCGCCCGCCGCCGCGTCGCGCCCCAGGAACGCCTCCGCCTCCGGGACGCCGGGGAACGGCAGGCACGGCACGCCCGCCAGCTCCGAGCAGGCGCGCAGCTCGCCCTGCAGCCGCGCGCGCTCCTGCCCCAGCGAACCGACCAGCTTCTCCTCCTCCAGGGACGCGCGGTCCGCGTCCAGCCCGGAGGCGTCGCCGGCGCGGGTGCGCGCCTGCTGCAGCTCCGTCAGCCGCGCGGCGTCCTTGGCCAGGTCCTGGAGCGAGGCGATCCGCAGCTGCGCGGCGGCGACCTCTCCCGCGTGGGCGAGCAGCTCGAAGTAGTCCTGCTGGAGCGCGTCCTGGACGTCCTCCAGCGCCGCGGCGGCGCGCTCCTCGGCGGCGGTGAGCCGGGGCCCGCGCTTCCCCAGCTCCACCAGCATGGAGAGCGCAGCCGCGTAGTTGGGGACGTTCAGCAGCGGCTCGGGGAGGCCGGGGGGGTTCGTCTCTCCCAGGGGAATGGTGTTCCAGGACAGGTCGAGGCCCGGGTTGGGGAAGAGCCGCGCGCGCTCCACCTCCGCCACCGCGGCGCGGGCCTGGGCGCGGGCGCCCTCCAGCTTCGAAGACCGCTCCCACAGCAGTTGCAGCAGCGGGGAGCCGTCCCCCGTCGCCCCCAGGTCGAGGCGCGCCTCTCCGCGCGCCGTGCCGGCGACGAACAACGCGATGAGGGTGGGGAGGCGCATGTACCGGGGTCGGCCCGGTCAACCCTCAGGGCAACTTCCGCGCCACCCTCCGGCCCTCGCCGTTCCGGGCAGATGCGCGCGCTCGGGGCCGCGGCGCGCGGGCGACCTCAAGATTCTTGCAGCGCCCGCTGCAAGGATTCTTCAGGGCGCCAGGTTCGCCAGCCGGAGCAGGTTGCGCACCTCCTGCTGCAACTGCGCCGCCTGGGTATTGAGCGTGGACGCGGGCGTCGCGCCTACCGGCAACCCCAGCTGGCGGCTCATGGGCGTGCGCGGCACCGGGCTGGACGGCACGGGCGCGGAGGGTGGCATCCCGGCGATGAGCGCCGGCAGCCCCTGGTAGTACGAGAGGTGCTGCCGGTTGAGCTCCATCCGCATCAGGTCCTGCGCCGCCTGCTCCGGATCGGTCGCCCCGGCCACCCGCGGGCCGATGAGCTCCGGGTCCCACGGCGAGAACGCGGCCACCCCGCGCGGCACGCCCTGGAGCGCGGGCTGGAGGGACGGGGGCACCTGCGCGCCGATGGCGTCGAGCTGCGCGCGGTTGCGCTCGATGGCCGCTTGCTCGCCGCGGATCGCCACGTCCAGGTACGACGGGGCGCGCGCGCCGAGCTGCTGCTGCTGGCGCTGGAGGTACTCCAGGTTCCGGGCGTGGACGCCGAGGAGCTGGTCCGTCTGCGTCTCCAGGTCCCGGCGGTCCGAGGCGTTGGCCGGCTGCTGCACCGCGGGCGGCGCGAATCCGCCCTGCGGGTGCGCGGCCGGGTCGAAGCCCTGCTGGGCCAGCGCGTCGCGCACCTCGTTGACCTGGCCGGCGTAGTGGTCCGTCACCGGCTGGAGGTCGAAGTTGCCGCGGGCGATCTGCTGCGAGGCCCACTGGTCGTAGGCGTCGTGCGCCTGCTCCAGCGTCGCCGGCATCGGCCCGGTGGGGAGCCGGTCCAGCGCGCTCAGCAGCGCGTCCGCCTCCGGCCCGCCGCCCCACGCCTGCCGGAGCGCCTGGCGCCCTTCCGGCGTGGACGGGTCCATCCCCGCGCTCCGGAGCGGATCCGCCAGCGCCTGCACCTGCTGCCGCATGAGCTGCTGTTCGGTCGCGGTGTACGAGGCCGCGAACGGCCCCAGGAGGTCCTGCTGCCCCTGGTAGACGCCCGCGTTGCGCGCGGTGAGCCGGAGGAGCTCCGCCGCGTGCGCCGGGTCGTCGGTGGTGATGGGCGCGGGCGGCGGCGTGCCGGCGGCTGCTGGCGACGGTGGCGCCATCCGGCCGAGGAGACCCTGCTGGGCGAGGGAATCCAGCGCGCCCAGCGCCCCGTTCTGCAGGCCGGCATTGAGCGCGCGATCGCGGTCCACCGTCCCGGTGGTGCCCAGCTGGTCCAGCGCGCTCAGCCCGGCCGCGCTCAGCACGTCCACGCCGCGGTCGAAGAGGAAGCGGCCGGTCTGCGACTGGAGGGCCTGGCCGGCGGTGCCGGGGATGAGGCCGGGCAACCGGGAGGCGGACGCGCCGATGCCGCCGGAGAGGCCGCCGATGCCGGTGTCGAGGAGGACGCGGCCCAGGTCGACGGGCGCGCCGCTCGGGTTGCGCGCTTGCTCCAGCAGCGAGGTGCCGCCGGAGAAGCCGGCGCTGGCGAGCGCCATGGTGAGGGGGCTGGCGCCGCCCAGGCCCAGCTTGTTCAGGTAGACGGCGCCGCCGCCTTCGAGGAGCGAGGTGCCGACGTCCTGGCCCAGGTGCGCCGCGGTGTCGGCGCGGATGCGGCCGTTGGGCAGGTCGTCCAGGCCCAGCTTCGCCAGCGCCGCGATGGCCGGGCCGCCGGGGATGACGGTGGAGGCGAGGAGCGCGGTCTGCCAGAGGCCCTGCTCCACCGGGCGGCTGTTGTTGGCGAAGGAGGTGCTGGCGTCGATGGTGCCGGTGCTGGTCCCGGTGGCGGCGTCGATCTGCTGGCGGATCTGCGCCTCCAGCTGCGCGCGCTGCGCCTGCTGGTCCGGGGTGAGCGTCTTGTTGTCGAGGACGAGGTGGTCGTACTGGGACTGCAGGCCCTCGATGCGGGAGAAGTCCGCGCGGGTCTGGTCGAGATTGTAGACGCCGTCGCCGCCGAAGAAGCCGCGGATGCGCTCGATGCCGCGGGTGGCCGCGGTGGTGGTGTCGTCGTAGCGCTGCGCGGCGGCTTCGATCTGGAGCTGGCCGGCCACGCGTTGGTCGGTGAGGTCGTGCGCGCCCTGGATCCGGTCCATGGCGTCCGTCATCGGGATGCCCAGCTTGCGGGAGAGGTCGACCGCTTCGGAGTGGTACTGCATCTGGCGGTCGACGATCTGCTGGCGCTGGTCGGGCGTGAGCGGCTGGTCGAAGCGCCCGCTGTCGAGCGAGGTCTCCAGCTGCATCCGGTAGAGCGTGGAGGAGCGCTGCGCCGCCTGGGTCGGGTCCTGGCCGCGCGCCAGGGCGTCGCCGCGGACGCGCTGTTCGGCGCCCACCAGTTGCGACTGCCGGTCCATCCACTGCGCAGGGTCCACGCCCGGCGGCGTGGTGAGGCGGCCGGAGTCGTGGAGGACCTGGAGCTGGGCGCGGTAGGTGGCGGTGTTCCGTGAGACGTCGATCTCCCGCTGGGCGCGGGCGGCGACGGCGGGGTTGCTGAAGAGCTCTCGCTGGAGCTGGGCCTCGCGCTGGGAGGCGGCCGCGTCACCCGCGCGCTGTCCGGCGGCGTCCAGGGAGCGGGAGAGGCGGAGCGCGGAGGTGACGTTGTCCGAGGTCGGCGCCGCGTTGTCCGGGAGCCCGAGCGCGCGGCGCGTGGCGTCCCACTTCTGCGGGTCGGCCGTGAATTGAGAGGTGAGCGTGTTGACCTGGCGGTACTCGGAGACGGTCTGGCCGTTGGACAGCGCGTCGACCTGGTCCTGCTTGAAGGCGGCGAAGCGCTGCTGTGCGGGGGTCGGCGCCGGCGTGCGCGGGGTCGGTGCTCCGGCCGCGTCCGCCTGCGCTTGCTTGAAGTCCGCGAACCGCTGCTGGGCGGCAGTGAGCCCTGGCGACGGCGCAGCCGGGGGAGGCGCGACCGGGCTCGTCCCCAACCTCGGCGCGAGCGGCGCTCCTCCAGCAGCCGCGTCCGCTTGCGCTTGCTTGAAGTCCGCGAATCGCTGTTGCGCGGGAGTCAACGCCGGCGCCACGGGCGCAGAGGTTGGAGCCGGTGCTGGCGCGGCGGGACGAGGCGCCGGCTGCGACCGATCCGCAACCGCGTCCGCCTGTGCCTGCTTGAAGTCCGCGAATCGCTGCTGCGCCGGGGTCGGCGCGGGTGCCGGAGTCGCGGCTGGAGCAGGTGCCGGAGGTGGCGGCGCTGCCGGGCGAGGCGCGGGCTGCGACCGATCCCCGACCGCGTCCGCCTGTGCCTGCTTGAAGTCCGCGAATCGCTGCTGCGCCGGAGTCGGCGCGGGCGCCGGAGCTGCGGCTGGAGCAGGCGGGGGCGCTGGAGGTGGCGGCGCTGCGGGCGCGGGTGCCGGCGGTGGGGGCGCGGCGGGACGAGGCGCCGGCTGCGAACGGTCCGCGACCGCGTCCGCCTGCTGCTGCTTGAAGTCCGCGAACCGCTGCTGCGCCGGGGTCGGAGCCGGTGGCGGCGGTGGAGGTGACGGTGGCGGCGGGGGTGGTGCTGGAGGTCTGGGCGGTGGGGGCGGAGGAGGCGGCGGCGGCCTGGGCCGGGGGCTCGTGTGGTGTTGCGGCGCAGGCGCCGACGGTGGTGGAGGAGGCGGCGGCGGAGGCGGTGGGGGCGGGTTCAGCTGCGCCGGCGGCTTCGCCGGTGGGTCGTGGTACCAGTCGTCCCGAGCCGGCGGTGGCTTGGGCGGAGCCGGCGGCTTGGGGGCTGGGGGCTTGGGAGCCGGAGGGGGCGACGAGGGCCTCGAACCACCACCAGAGTCGACAGGCAGCATGCCTCGACCCTCAGCAAACCCTGTACCCGCCCGTCCAGCCTCGTCTTTTCGCTTACTTCATCGCTCGGTATGTTTTCGGATCCCCGCGCGGCGCCGCTCCACTGTCAGGCTGCCGCGACAGCCGCCTGGCCCAGCTTCGCGATCAGCGCCCGCCCGAACCGGTACGCGTCGCCCGGCCAGCGCGCGGACACGTACCGCCCGTCCTCCACCACGAACGCCGCCGAGTCGTCCGCCTCCGTCCCGCGCTTCATCAGCACGCGCGGCCCGCGGACGAACTGGCGCGCCGGGTCCGCCAGCGCGGCCTTCACCTCGTCCTCCACGTAGGCCGGATACGTCCGGTAGTACTTCCCCAGCTTCCACGCGGTGAGCCAGTACGCGGTCCGCTCCATGTACCTGGGCAGGCAGGTGGTGCGGACATCGCGAAGGATGCTCGCCCCGGTCGAGTGGTCCTTCGAGCGCGCCGCCAGCAGCACCCCGTGGCAGATGGCTGCCACCGGCCGCCCCAGCGCCCAGAACGCCGCCACCCGCTCCTGCAGCACCTCGCTCCCCAGATACTGCCTCATCCCCGGCGCGTGCCCGCCCGGCAGCAGCAGCGCGTCAAACCCCGCCACGTCCAGCCCGCCCGTCCACGCCCGCGGCGCCCGGAACTCCGGCGCCTGCTCCATCTCCCGGTAGAAGCGGATCGCCTCCGCCTGCGCCCCGAGCTGCCCGAACAGCACGCCGGCGATCAGCCGCTGGTCCGCGCGCGGCGCCTCCCCACCCCGCTCGGTGGTGAACACCACCTGGTGCCCCGCGCGGGTGAGCTGCTTCCAGGGCACCGCCACCTCGGTGACGTCGAAGTCGTGGTCGGGAAGAGGGACCCAGATCCGGCTCATATCGCCACGCTGTAGCATTGCACTGAGTCGGAGGACACCCACCGGTCAGCTCCGACCCGTCCCCGTCCCGCGCAACCCAGCGGAATCCACGCAGGTCCTTCATTGCCCGCCGCTTGCATACGATCTGCTCGGCCATGCCTCACCTCGCTCGCTCGCGCGCTGCCCTCCGCTTTCGAGACGACAAGAGACGTTCCCCGCCGCCCCGTCGCCCGGCGACCAACCGCGAACCCGCCGCGAGCTCGCCCGCCCCCGGCGAGGTCCGCGCCCGGCTGCCGGGGCTCCTGGTCCTGGCGGCCAGCCCGGCCCTCGCGCTCCTCTGCATGGCCACCGGCTTCCGCGACAGTCCGGCCTTCAGCTTCGTCTGGTCGTGGCCGCTCTTCGCGGGCCTGCTGTTCCTGGATCGGCCGCGCCTGGCGCTGTTCTCCGGCGTGCCGTCCCTCCTCGCCGGCGCGGCCGTCCTCGGGCTGGACCCGCACCTGGCCGGCAGGCCCGGGGCCATCGCCACCCACGCCCTGGCCACCCTCCTCGCCGCCGCGGTCGCCGCGGTCGCCACCTCCATCTACCGCCGCGGCCACCTCCGCGAGCTGCGGGTCCGCGAGGAGCGCGCGGAGGCGCTGCGCCGCCTGGCGGAGGCCGACCGCGAGCGCGCCCGCCTGGAGCGCCTGGCGATGATGGGCGGGCTGGCCAGCGGCATGGCCCACGAGGTGAACAACCCGCTGGGCTACGTGAAGAGCAACCTGGACTGGATGGCTCACCAACTCCGCGAGGGCGCGCTGCTGCAGAGCCCGACGGAGCTGCACGCCGTGCTGGACGAGTCGCTCCAGGGCGTCACCCGCATCGAACGCATCATCGCCGGGCTGCGGGCGCTCGCCACCGACAGCCTCTACGAGCCCGCCGACGTCTCCATCCCGGACGCCGTCCGCCAGGCGCTCTCCGCGGACGCCGACTCGCTGCTGGGCACCCGCATCGAGGTGGACGTCCCGGCCTCGCTCCCGCCCGCGCGGGGCTCGTACCACCGGCTGGTGGAGGTGCTGCGGCAGCTGCTGTCCAACGCCGTGGACGCGCTCCGGGAGCGGCCGGCCGACCAGCGCTGGCTCCGCCTCTCCGCCCGCGTCGCCGGGGACCGCGTGCAGGTCGAGGTGCTGGACGGCGGCCCGGGCGTGGCGCCGCACGTGCTGGAGCGGCTCTTCCAGCCGTTCGTCACCACCAAGCGCACCGGAACGCACGTGGGCCTCGGGCTCCCCCTCGCGCTGGAGCAGATCCGGCGGCAGGGCGGCACGCTGGAGGGCGGCAACGCCCCCGGCGCGGGCGCCTGCTTCCGGGTGAGCCTCCCACCGGCGGCGGCCCAGCGATAGAACCTCGCCCCAGATGGCGAGCGGCTCCCCATCGTCGACCCCGTTGCGGCCGCTGGCGCGGGCCCACCGGCACTACTCGCGGCAGATCCTGGTCGGCCTGGGCCTGCTGTTCGCCATCGCGATGGTGGCCCCGCTCTTCTCGTACCGCAGCGACGTGGAGGAGAGCCGGCTCCAGGTGCGCGCCAACCTCTCCCGCGAGGCGGCGTTCTACGCGGAGACCTTCCGCCGGCAGCTGGACATCCTGGAGGCGGAGCTGAGCCGCATCGCCCAGCGGCCGGAGGTGGACCTGGGGGACGCCAACCTCCAGCCCGAGCGGACGCTGCTGGAGGCGGCGCACCACGACTCCGCCCTCTTCGACCGCGGCATCGCCATCCTGGACGGGACCGGCCACGCGCTGTGGAGCGAGCCGGCCTCCCTCCTCCCGCCCGGCGCCGACCTCTCCCACTCCCTCTGGTACCAGCGGCTGCTCGCCGAGAACAAGCCGGTGCTGGAGGCGTTCCCCTCCCGCCCCGGCGAGCTGGTGGTGTGCGTCCCCATCCTCCGCGGCGGCGCGTTCGCCGGCGCGCTGCTGGGCGTGGTGGAGCCGCTGGGGCAACTGCTCCCCAACACGCTGCCCAAGGACGAGCACCTGGTGGTGGCGGACCGCGAGCGGCACGTGCTCTTCGAGGGGCCGACCCGGTCGCCGGTGAGCGCGGCCGACCTCGCGGAGCTGCTCTCGCAGGCCACCCTCTGGAGCGCCGCCGAGGAGCAGCAACTCCAGCTCCGGCAGGCGGTGCTGCTGGTGCGCCCGCTGGAGCGGACCACCATGTCGCTGGCGCTGCTGGTGGACGAGGGCCCGCGGCTGGCGCGCGCCCGGCAGCGCCTGCTCCAGCAGCTGGCGTTCCTGGCGCTGATCCAGGCGGCCACCATCGCCCTGTTCGCGGCGTACCTGAGGCGCACCACCCGCGGCTTCCTGGCGGTGGAGGAGCGCGCCTCGCAGCAGGAGACGATGGCCGCGCTGGGGACGGCGGCCTCGCTGATCGCCCACGAGGTGAAGAACGCGCTCAACGGGCTGACCGTGGCCGCCGGGCTCCTGGAGGGACAGGGCGACGGCGCGGCGGCCAGGAGCGCGCGCTCGCAGGTGGACCGGCTGCGGCACCTGGCCGGGTCGCTGCTCTCCTTCGGCCGCCCGGCGGCGCCGCAGCTGATGCGGGTGGAGCTGGACCGGACCGCGCGCGAGGTGGTGGAGGCGCTGGGCATCCTCCCGGAGGCGGGCGAGGCGAAGGTGGAGCTGGAGTTGGAGTCGCCGCTGTGGGTGACCGCGGATCCGCTGCTGCTCCAGACCGCCATCGACAACCTGGTGCGCAACGCCGTCGAGGCCGCGGTCACCGCGAAGGACCTGGGGAAGGTCGAGTCCCCGTGGGTCCGGGTGCGGGCCTCGCGGGAGGGGGACTCCGGCGCCCGGGTGGTGGTGGAGGACAACGCGGGCGGGCCGCCGCCGGAGGTGGAGGCGCGGCTGTTCGAGCCCTTCGCCACCGGCAAGCCCAAGGGCATCGGCCTGGGGCTGGCGATGGCCCAGCGGGCGGTGCAGGCGCAGGGCGGCGCCCTCACCTTCCGGCGGACGGGCGAAGGGAGCGCGTTCGAAATACGGTTGCCCCTGGCGGGTTGACGCCCGCCCCCACTGCCATGCCCCTCTCCATCCTCCTGGTGGACGACGACCGCGCCTTCGCCTCGCTGGCGGCCGCGGCGCTCACCCGCGAGGGCTACCCGGTGACGGTGGCGCACTCCCTCCACGCGGCGCGCCAGTCGCTGCACAAGGAGCCGGACCTGGTGGTGCTGGACCGCCGGCTGCCGGACGGGGACGGGCTGATGTTCCTTCCGGAGGTGAAGTCGGCGGCGCCCCGCGCGGTGGTGATGGTGGTGACCGCCCACGGCGACATCGCCTCCGCGGTGGAGGCGGTGCGCGCGGGCGCGGCGGACTACCTCACCAAGCCGGTGGAGCTGCCGGAGCTGGTGATGAAGGCGCGGCGCGCGGCGGGGGAGATCCAGCTGCACGACCGGCTCTCGCGCGCGGAGGCGGAGCTCTCCTCCGGGCGCCACCTGGTGCCGCCGCGCTCCCAGGCGATGCGCGAGGTGGTGTCCATGCTGGACCGCATCGGCCAGACGCCGGGGCGGACCGCGGTGCTGCTGCTGGGCGAGACGGGCGCCGGCAAGGAGGTGCTGGCCTCGTACTTCCACACCCGGTCGGTCGGGGCGGCGGCGCCGTTCGTGCACCTCAACTGCGCCGCCATCCCCGCCGCCACCGCGGAGAGCGAGCTGTTCGGCCACGAGCGCGGCGCCTTCACCGACGCGGGGCCGGGCCGGCGGGGGCTGGTGGAGGTGGCGTCCTCGGGCACGCTGTTCCTCGACGAGGTGGGCGACCTGCCTTTGCCGCTGCAAGCCAAGCTGCTCACCTTCCTGGACTCGGGGACGTTCCGGCGGCTGGGCGCCCCCGAGGAGCGGCGGAGCGAGGCGCGCATCGTGGCCGCCACCAACCGGGACCTGGAGACGGCCATCAAGGCGGGGGCGTTCCGCGAGGACCTGTGGTACCGGCTCTCGGTGTTCAGCCTGCGCGTGCCGCCGCTGCGCGAGCGCCGCGAGGACATCCTCCCGCTCGCCGAGCACGTGCTGGCCGGGCTGCGCTCGAAGACCGGGCGCTCCCCGGCGCTCACCGCCATCGCGCAGGCGCGGCTGCTGGCCTACCCCTTCCCGGGCAACGTGCGCGAGCTGCGGAACATCCTGGAGCGCGCGGTGGTGATGGAGACCGGGGACGGGCTGCAGCTGGACGTGCTGGCCCGGGCGGCGCCGGCGCCGGGGCACGTGGGGAAGGCGCACGGCGAGGACGACTTCGTGGTGCAGGGCGAGCCGATCACCTCCGAGGAGTTGGAGCGGCGGTACGCGCGGCACGTGCTGCAGCAGCTGGGGGGGAAGCGGATGGAGGCGGCGAAGGCGATGGGGATCTCGTACCCGACGTTCCTCAAGCGGCTGGGCGAGGGCGAGTAACGCGCTCTGGACTCCCTGATAGGGTCCGCCGCGGGAGGGATTCCAGAATGCGAGCGCTTCCATGACGGCGCACGGCCTCACGCCGACGCCGGTCAATCCCGCGTGGCTCCTTCCGGGGACGCAGGTCGGCGCGTACGTCGTCCGTCGAGCGCTCAGCCGCGGCGGCGCGCAGATGGCGTACCTGGCGGAGGGCCCTCGCGAGCGGCCCGTGGTGCTGAAGGTCTCGCTCTTCCCCAAGGGAGAGCGGGACTCGGAGTCGCGGACGATGCACCGGCGCTTCCTGCGCCAGGTCGCCTTCTTCCTGGAGATGGAGGGCGTGCCGGGCGTCGCGAAGGTCTTCGCGTACGGCATGCACCCGGA
>DASRBA010000100.1:0-8788 GCA_035637895.1 Myxococcaceae bacterium | reverse complement strand
CGACTTGTACGGGCCCTACGGCATCAGGGACGAGCAGAAGACCCGTGCCACGCACGCGGACGGCAGCGCGATCCCGCAGTCCGAGGAGGCACGGCCCGTCTCGGAGCAGAAGTTCCCCGTGCGGCTACGCTGCGTGCTCCGCACCGACGGGACGCTGCACCAGTGCTACGTGAGCGCCCGCACCGCCGAGGTCGCCGAGGCGGCCGGGAGGGCCATTCCGTCGGCGCGGTTCAAGCCGGCGGTCGCCCACGGCCACCCGGTGTCGAGCGTCTTCCAGTTCAACACCAGCATCGTCACCAGGCCCGCGCAGCCGTGATGCGGCGAGCGCTCCTGGCCCTCGCGCTGGTGGCCGGAACCGCCGCGGCGGGAGTGCCGCGCGCCGACCTCGTGCTGCGGGGCGGCCGCGTGTACACGGTGGACGCGGCGCGGAGCTGGGCGACCGCGGTGGCGGTCAAGGACGGCCGGATCGTCTACGTCGGGGACGACCGCCAGGCCGCGGCGCGGGTGGGGCGCGGGACGCGGGTGGTGGAGCTCGAGGGCCGCATGGTGCTGCCGGGGTTCCACGACTCGCACATGCACCCGGTGAGCGGCGGGTTGCGCCTGGTGCGCTGTCAGCTCGGCGGCGCGACCACCGCGGAGCAGCTCGCCGCGGCGGTGCGGGCGTGCGCGGCGGCCACGCCCGGGACGGGATGGCTCATCGGGAGTGGGTGGGATCCGCGGCTGCCCATCCCCGCGGCGCTGGTGACCGATCGCCCGGCGTATCTGTCGACCGCGGATGGCTTCACGGCCTGGGTGAACCCGGTGGCGCTCGCGCTCGCGGGGATCGACGCGAAGACGCCGGATCCGAACGGCGGCGAGATCGAGCGGGACAAGGCCACGGGCCAGCCGACCGGCGTCCTGCGCAACGACGCCGTCTCCCTCGTCCGGCGGAAGATCCCGCCCGCGACCGGCGCGGAGTACCGCGAGGGGTTCCGCCGCGCGCTGGCGATGGCGAACCGGTTCGGCATCACCTCGCTGATGGACGGCGCCGCCGACTCGACCCTGCTGGAGCAGTACCTCGCCGCCGACCGCGCCGGCGAGCTCACCGCGCGCGTGGTGGCGTCCCAGCGCGTCGACCCCGCCCGCGGCCTCGACCAGATCCCCGAGCTCATCGCCCGCCGCGACCGCTTCCAGACCGCTCGGCTCCGCGCGGACGCGGCGAAGATCTTCCTCGACGGCGAGCTCCCGGCGTTCACCGCCGCGCTGCTCGAGCCGTACGCGACGAAGCCCGACACCAGCGGCAAGCTCAACCTCGAACCGCCGCTGCTGGACGCGCTGGTGCAGCGCCTGGACGCGGAGGGCTTCCAGGTGCACATGCACGTCATCGGCGACCGCGCCGTCCGGACAGCGCTCGACGCCTTCGCCCACGCGCGGGAGGTGAATGGGCCGCGCGACCGCCGCCATCACCTCTCCCACGTGGAGCTGATCGACCCGGCGGACCTCCCGCGCTTCGTCCAGCTCGGGGTGACGGCCAACGTCCAGCCGCTGCTCGGCCTCGACGCGAGCTACCTCCGCGAGGTGACGCCGCTCCTCGGGCCCGACCGCGCGCTCCGATTCATTCCCGTCGCGAGCCTCATCTCCAGCGGCGCGACGGTGGTGGCGGGGAGCGATTGGCCCGCCCCGTCGATGAATCCGCTGGAGATCATCCAGGCCGCCATCACCCAGCGTCCGGTGCACCTCTCGGAGATGATCGCGGCCTACACCGTGACCGGCGCGTGGCTGGCGCGAAGCGAGGGGAACACCGGGTCGATCGAGGTGGGCAAGGCCGCCGACCTCATCGTCCTGGACCGCAACCTGTTCGAGGTCCCGCCGGCCGACCTCCACCGGGTCCGCGTGCTGGTGACGCTGCTCGAAGGCAGACCCGTGTACCGGGACCCCGGCTTCACCCAGCTGTAGAATGCGCACCCGTGCGGGCCTCGACCTCCACGATGATCCGCGCCTCTCCCGAGCGCGTCTTCCAGATCCTGCACGACTACGGCCGCCGGCTGGAGTGGGACACCCTCCTCGAACGGGCGGAGATCCTCGGCGGAGCGACCGCGGCCGGGGTGGGCGTCCGGACCCTGTGCGTGGGTCGAGGCATTCCGATGGAGACGGTGTACGTCAGCTTCGTGCCCGGCAAGGTCGCCGCGGTGAAGCTGGTGGCGCCCCAGCGCCCGTTCGAGACCTTCGCCGCCACCATCCGCCACGAGCCGGCCGGCGATGGTGCCTCTCGGGTGACCTACATCTATTCCTTCTCCACCCGCCCCGGCTGGCTGTCTCCCATCGTCAACGTGCCGCTGTGGTTCGAGACGCGCCGGCGGTTGAGCGCGCTCAAGCGCTACGTCGAGTCGCTCAGCGCCACCCCATCGCCTGGGAGATGACGTCGCGGAGGCGCTGCGCCCGCGCTTGATGGGACGGGAGGGTCGCGTGCCACAGGCACCCCAGCCCGTCGAGCGGACTGGGCGGAGCGAACTCGAAGGTCTTCACTTTGGTGAGGCCGGCGGCGGCCAGCCGCTGCATGATGCGCTCCATGGCTTGGCGCGAGAGCGTCCCGTAATGCGCGCCCTGCGGCCAATCGTCGGTGACGCCGACGGCGCCGCAGAGGATGAGCGCCTGCGGGTACCGCCGCCGCACCTCCTTCACGAGGTCGAAGTACCCCTGCTCGAAGGCGGGGATGTCGAGCCCGGTCTGGCCGAAGTCATTCGCTCCCGCCTGGATGACGACGACCTGCGGCGTCCACTTCGAGAAGTCCCAGCGACTGGCCGGATCCTCGGGGAGCGTCCGTTCGTAGAGCTGCGGGATGGTGTCGACGGCGTCGAGGTCGTAGTTGCGGACGACGCCGCGCCCCTCCCACGCCACGATGTGCATCTCGGCGTGCAGCAGGCGCCCGGCGAGCGACCCGTAGGCCCGGTAGCCGTCCTCGGTGATGGAGCTGAACGGGCACTGGGGCCCCGCCCCCAGGTCCCCGAACCCGGTGGTGAGCGAGTCGCCGATGATCTCGATGCGGCGGGCGGGCCGCTCCGGGGGCGCCGACACGTGCCCGCCGAAGGGGATCTCGATGCTCAGCAGCTGGCCCTGCCCGACCGCGGCCTCGGTCCGCTTGAACAGCTCGACGACGTGCTCCCCCGGCTCCAGCTCCACCGTCTGCCACCACTCCGGCGTCTCGGCGGCCAGGACGCCGGCGGGCGCGCCGTCGATGAGCAGCTCGTACCGGTTGGTGTGGCGGGTCCCGTCCTTCCGCGCATAGGGAACGTCGCGGAGGTGGAAGCGCACCGCCGGAGCGCCGACGCGCACCGCCACCGACGTGCCCGTGTTGGAGAACCGGGGGCCGGCCGGATCGCCGTGGTCCACCCGGCCGGTGTACTGGATTCGCGGGTCGTCGAGCGGGACCCGCGTCCACGAACAGCCGGAGAAGGCGACGGCCAGCCAAGCCCACAGGAACGCAGCGCGCATGAGGGGCGCGAGTGTAGCGTGGACCCCGCGGGGCACACGCGAGCAACCAGGGCCCGCACCTCGCGAATCGCGCACGTGGTCACCGCGGAGCGCCGCGCCTGAAACGGCCGGTGCGGCAGCTCAGGGTCGTCCGGATGAGACTTCTCCGGCTATTCTCCTCCCGCCTTGCCCGTGCGCGCCCTTCCCGTGCTCCTGGCCACTTCCGCCGTGCTCGCCGCGTGCCCCCGCGGCTCCACCGGCGCGTCCGCGGATGCCGGCGCCGCGCCGACCGCCACCGAAGCGACCGTCATCGCGGCCGACTTCCCCCGCGGCTGGAAGCTCTACCTGGAGCACTGCGTGGAGTGCCACGGAGACGCCCGCCACGGCGACGGCGAGCGCGCCGCCAAGCTCGACGTCCGCCCCGCCAACCTCCGCGACCCGCTCCTCCTCGCCACCCGCACCGACGATCAGCTCGCCAAGGCGATCGCCCAGGGCGGCGCGTTCGTCGGCAAGTCCAAGGCGATGCCGGCCTTCCACGCCGAGCTCTCCGAGCGCGATCTCCTCGACCTCATCGCGTTCCTGCGCGGAGACGCGATCGCCCTCGAGAGCTGCTTCCCCGACGCGTCGGTCTGGTCCCGGATCACCACCCCGCCCGACACCCCCGAACCCGTCCTCGCCGCCTACGTGCTCGACCACCCGCGCGCCGGGCGCCCCCGCGTGGCCTCCGCGGGAGAACCCGCGCCGAAGGGCACCCTCTCCGGCCTGGCGCTCTTCACCGAGGTGAGCCTCCCGCACGCCGCCGCCACCCCCGTCGCGCTGCTGGTGACCCCTTCCGGCGATCTCCTCGGCGTGCGCGTGGGCCTGCCGCCCGGGGACCGCGAGCGGGCGCAGCGCGACCTGGAGGCCGGCCTCCGCTTCGGCATCCCCGGCCCGCTCGCCGCTCCGCTCGCCCGCCTCTCGGCCCTGGCCAAGGGGGCAAAGCCTTGATCGCCGGGTTCCCCGCGGGCGCGGCGCCGCATACCATGTGCCACTCACTGGGGGTCGCTTGAGCCGGACGCAGTCCACCTCGCCGCCGAGCACGCCCGACACCTCGGTGAAGCGGTTCGGCAAGTATTTCCTCATCGACAAGCTCGCCGAGGGCGGGATGGCGGAGATCTTCCTCGCCAAGTTCATCGGCCCGGAGGGCTTCGAGCGCGACGTGGTGATCAAGCGGATGCACGACGCGCTCACCCACGACCCCAACTTCGTGAACATGTTCCTGGACGAGGCCCGGCTGGCGGCGCGCCTCGTCCACCCCAACATCATCCAGATCCACGAGCTGGGCCTGGAGGCCGGCTGCCACTTCATCTGCATGGAGTACCTGCCGGGCGAGGACTTCTCCACGGTGGTGCGCACCGCCCACGGCAAGCGCCAGTACGTCCCCTATCACCTCGTCGCCCGGGTGATCGCCGACGCCGCCAACGGCCTCCACTTCGCCCACGAGTTCACCGACTCCGCCGGCCGCAACCTGGGCGTCGTCCACCGCGACATCTCACCTTCGAACATCTACCTGACCTACCAGGGGCAGGTGAAAGTCCTCGACTTCGGGATCGCCAAGGCGAACTCCAAGGTGGCGAACACCGCCGCGGGGACGGTGAAGGGCAAGTACGTCTACATGGCGCCGGAGCAGGCGCGCGGCGAGAAGGTGGACCGGCGCGCGGACGTGTTCTCGCTGGGCGTCAGCCTCTACGAGGCCCTCACCTTCACCCGCCCGTTCGACCGCGGCAACGACCTCGCCATCCTCCGGGCGATCCTCGAGGGCGACTTCCCGCCTCCGCGCAAGCTGCGCCGCGACATCCCCGAGGAGCTGGAGCAGGTCGTCGTCAAGGCGATGTCGCCGGACCCCGACGAGCGCTTCCAGACCGCCGGGGAGATGGCGGCCGCGCTGGAGGAGCTGATCATCGGCCGGACCACCGGCGGCGCCGGCGGGGGCCAGGTGGGCGCGTACCTCCGGGCGCTGTTCGGCGACGACCGGGTGATGGAGCGCTCGCGCATCCCCAGCCTGGCGGAGCTGCTGGGCCCCGGCGAGGAGCCGAACGGCCTCACGCCGGCGATGGTGACCCAGCCGGGCGGGCCGCAGCCGCAGACCACCCCGTCGCAGGTCACCGAGTCGCTCGCCAGCGCCACCTACGGCAAGTACCGCCTGGTGGGCGAGATCAGCGTGGGCGGGATGGCGGAGCTGTTCCTCGGCCTGCAGGCCGGGATGGAGGGTTTCGTCAAGGTGGTGGCGCTGAAGCGGATCCTCCCGCAGATGTCGACGTCCGAGGAGGTGGTGCAGATGTTCCTGGAGGAGGCGCGGCTGGCGGCGCGCCTGGACCACCCGAACGTCGTCCGCATCTACGACCTGGGCACCACCGACGGGCAGTACTTCATCTCCATGGAGTACCTGCCGGGCGAGGACCTCTCCCGGATCATCTCCTTCTCGCGGCGGGACAAGAAGCCGGTGCCGCCCGAGCTGGCGGCGGCGGTGGTGCTCGCGGCGGCGGAGGGCCTCCACTTCGCGCACCAGCTCACCGACGAGAACGGCAAGCTGCTGGGCCTGGTCCACCGCGACGTGAACCCGTCCAACATCATCGTCACCTACCACGGGCAGGTGAAGGTGGTGGACTTCGGGATCGCCAAGGCGACCGTCAAGGCCGGCGGGACGCAGAAGGGGATGATCAAGGGCAAGCCCGGCTACGTCGCGCCGGAGCAGGCCACCGGGTCGCCCGCCGACGCGCGCTCGGACGTCTTCTGCCTGGGGATCGTCCTGTGGGAGCTGCTCGCGCTGCGCAAGCTGTTCATGCGCGAGACGGAAGCCGGGACGCTGATGGCGATCCTCAACGACCCCGCGCCCATGCTCCGGCAGCAGCGGCAGGACGTGGACCTGGTGCTGGAGCAGATCGTCCAGCGCGCCCTCGCCAAGGACCCGGCCATCCGCTACCAGAGCGCGGCCGAGCTCCACGACGCGCTGGAGCGCTGGTTCAAGGGCCGCAACGCCAGCCGGCCGTCGCCCAAGGACGTGTCCAACTGGCTCACCGAGCTGTTCGGCGAGGAGCGCGCCCGCGCCAAGACGCAGATCGCCCGCGGCTCCAACCTCGCCACCGCCATCCCGGTGGTGATGAAGGCCATCTCCCCCGGCAGCCTGCCGTCGGGGATCATCCAGCTGGGGACGCCCTCGGCGCCCATGATCGCCGAGGGCCCGGGCGTGCCCGGAGACGCCGGCGCCGAGGCGCCCGCCGCCAACAAGCGGCGCGTCGGGCTCCTCGCCGGGTTCGCCGCGGTGCTCGCGCTGGGCGTGGCGGCGGCGGTGCTGGGCACGCGCCACGGCGCCTCCGCGGGACAGGTGGTGGTCCCGGAGCAGGCGCGGGTGTCGCTGGCGATCAGCAGCGAGCCGTCGGGCGCGTTCGTCTTCATCGGGGGCGAGCCCACCGGCCGCACCACGCCGGTGACGCTGGAAGACCTCGCGCCGGGCGCCACGGTGATGATCCGCCTGGAGAAGGCGGGCTTCGCGCCCACGCGGCAGGACGTGACGCTGGGCGCCGCGGGCGTGACCACCCGGAACTTCGAGCTGCAGAAGGTCGCCGGGCGGGTGAGCTTCCGCGGCCTGCGGGGCGCGGACGTGCTGATGGTGGACGGCGCGCGGGTGTCGGGCGAGGCGATGGACCTGGGCGTGGGCGCGCACTCGGTGCAGCTGGTGTCGAACGGCAACGTGGTCTGGTCGCGGAGCATCACCGTCGCGGCCGGCGAGCAGACGGTGGATCTCCCCGAGCGGTGAGGTGAGGGTGGCACGCACGTGAGCACGGGTCCGTCAGGGGGGTCATGGCCGAACGCGCCGGCGAGGACACCCGGTACGCCCGGGACGCCGGGCCTGCGCACGCCTGGTCCGAAGACCCCTGGACCGCCTCCCGCGCGCCGCAACCCCGTGGTGAGCCTTGCCGTGGCGGCGCTGGTGGCGATCTTCGGCGTGGGTTGGTTCGTGGCGGCGCAGCGGGCGCTGGCGAGCGCGGGGCCGCCGCTGGAGCAGCGGTCGGTGGACGAGGCCGCCGCGGTGCTGCAGTACCACCGCCAGCTCATCCAGGCGCACCTGCGCGCCGAGTGCCAGCTGCTCTCCGAGGACCCGCGGCTGAAGTCCACGCTCTCGGTGCCGAACATCGACGAGGGCACCATCTCCGACGTGCTCAACGACCTCCGCACCCAGTCCGGGCTCAAGCTCATCGCCACGCTGACGCCGCAGGCGCGGGTGCGCGCGGTGCTGGGCGGGGACCAGTACCGCGGGCTGGACCTCTCCACCTCCTCGGTGGTGAAGGAGGCCGCCGCGAACGAGGGCGCCGTCCCCGGCACCTGGGTGGCGGGCGATCGCCTGGTGGACGTGGGCGTGGCGGCGCTGCGGGTGGGCGACCGGATCGTCGGGTATCTCGTCATCGGCGCCACCCTGGAGGCGAGCGCGCTGGAGCGCGTGCACGCCATCACCGGCGGCGCCGCCGCGGTGCTGATCGAGCGGTCGGTGGTGGTGGCGCACCCGCCGGAGCTGGCGCCGATGTTCGCCTCGCTGTCGGGCGCGAGCGGGGCGGGCGCGGCCTCGTTCGGCGGGCGCGAGTACGCCACCAAGGTGGAGGTGCTGCCCGGGATCGTCCCGCCGGTGCGGCTGGCCTTCGCCGCGCCCTGGCCGTCGAGCGGTTCGCTGACCGCGCTGGTGTGGACGCCGCTGGCGGTATCCGTCCTGGCGGCGCTGGCGATCGCCGCGCGGGCGTTGCTGCGCCAGGGTTGACTCGAGGGAGCTCATGGTCGAACGAAGACTGCATTGGGCCGGGGCCGTCGCGGCGCTCCTGCTCGCTGGATGCGACAACCTGTGCGAGACGCCGGGGTGCTTGTTCACGCGGGCGGAGTGGGAGCGCGTCTCGTCGCTGTCCAATCTGCCGGAGCAGCCGCCGCAGGACACGTCCAACAAGTACCAGGCGAACGCCGCGGCGCGCGCGCTGGGGCAGAAGTTCTATTTCGACGCCCGGTTCTCCGGGAACGTCACGATGGTGGACACGCTGAGGCGGCCGGTGCCGTACGCCCGCTCGAACATCTCCTGCGCCACCTGTCACAACCCGACTCGAGCGGGGACGGATGCGACGTCCAACCCTGGCCACGTCTCGGTGGGCGCCGGTTGGTACGACGTGAACTCGCAGCCGACGGTGAACGCGGCGTATTACGAATCCATCTACTGGAACGGGCGCAATGACTCGCTGTGGGCGCAGATCGTCGCCGTCAACGAGAGCTTCGTGTCCATGAACAGCACCCGGCTGAACGACTTCTGGTGGATCATGGACAA
>DASRBA010000099.1:0-4791 GCA_035637895.1 Myxococcaceae bacterium | reverse complement strand
TTCCTCCGGAAAGCGACCTCGAGGAAGGTGGTCTTCTGGTGGGTGCAGGCGACGACGAGGCACCGCAGCAGGCACCGGCCCCCGAACTCGCGCACGATGATGTGAGCGTTGACGACCACGTCGCGCAGGGTGATGACGCCTTGCATGTGCGGCCCTCTCCTCTGAAAAGGGCGCTACATCCCTGTTGACGACGGTAGCAGTCAACGATCTCGGGTCAATTTCCCGGCTCGCTGCATCAGCGGCGCTGCACGCGGCGTTCAGCGGGCCACGGGAGCACCGCTGGGCTCAGCCCCGGAAGATGCTCCGGCGCTCGTCGAGGAGCGCCCGCAGCATTCCCTCGATGGCGCCGCGGGTCCCATCCACCAGCGGCTGCACCACGCCCGGATCGTCCGCGGCGGTACCACCGGTGGCCAAGGGACGGAGCGGCTCCCCGAAGCGGACCGTCCACTTGGCGGGGAGCGGCGGCGGGGTGACGGGCCAGTACGGCAAGCCCAGGAACCGGACCGGAAGCTTGGCCAGCAACGGCCAGGCCTCCTCCGCGCCCACGATGGCCACCGGGATGATGGGCATCCCGGCGCGCACCGCCAGCTTGGCGAACCCACCCCGCCCCAGGCGCTTGAGCTGGTAGCGCTGCGCGAACGGCTTGCCGATGCCCTGGATCCCCTCGGGGAAGACGATCACCGGGCGGCGCTCCTCGAGGAGGCGGAAGGCGTTCTCGGGACAAGCGCGGACGGCGCCCATCCGGTTGAAGAGGGTCCCCAGGAAGGCGGTGTCGAAGATCTGGTCCTCGACCAGCCAGCGCGCCTCCGGGAGGTCGGGCCGTTCGCGCTGGAGAGCCTGGCGGAGGACCGGGCCGTCGGCGGGGATGGCGCCGGAGTGGTTGCCGACGAGGATCGCCCCGCCCTCCGGGATGTGGTCCGCGCCGACGACGGAGACGCGCCAGTAGCGGTCGTAGAGGAAGTCGGAGATGGGCTGGAACGTCTCCACCAACTCCGAGTCCTTGCCGTAGGCGTCCACCTGGGTGCCGGCGCTGATGCCCAGGGAGGTCTTCACCGCCGCGCTCAGGGCGGACGCGGCCTTCATCACCGGCCCCAGCCCCGCGCTGGAGAAGGCCTGCGAGGCCACCGCCCGGGCGAGCTGGATCGAGGTCAGCGCGGTGGCGATGACGGAGGCGGCCGGGCTGGTGGCCGGTGGTGGAGGCCCCTGGGGGGGCTCGATCTCCACGACCCTGTTCGCGTCAGCGGCCGCATCGCGCGACGTCTTCGCGCGCCCTGGTCCCTGGCTCGCGGCCCGCGCGGCCCCATTCGTCCCCGAGCGAACCCGCGCCGGCTCAGGCTCTTCGTCGGCGTCGGCGTCCGTCCGCGGCGCCTTCCGCTTCTTGGCGCGCGCGGGCCGCGTCGTCACCCGGTGCACCTCCCCGCCTCCGGGCGTGCTTCCGCCACCGCGGCCCCGGCGGACCTCGCCGCCGCCCGGGGTGAGCCCGACGGGGGTGGCGCCTTCCACCACCTCGCCGCCGGCGGGCGTGCGCCCGCTGACCTGTCCCGCCGACCCTCGCTTGCGAACCGGGCTCTTGGGCATCGTCAACCCTCCCTCAGCGCCGCGACGGCCTCGCGGGCGTGGTGTTGAGGTGTGAAACCGAGCTCCTCGCGCGCGCGCCGCCCATCCGCCACCCACGAGTAGTGGAGATACCCCAGCAGCGACGCGTGCAGCGGCCAAGTGCCGGAAGTGTTGAGAAAGCGAAGCGCGGACTGCAGCAGACCGGACGGAAGCGGGAGCGGGAACGCCCCGGCCCCGCGCACCATCGCGGAGAAGGGCAGCACCCCCTCCCCCGTCACGTTGAACGTCCCCGACCGCTTCGCGTCCAGCGCCAGGTGGAGCGCCCGCGCCGCGTCGCGCTCGTGCACCGCCTGCCACAGCGGGTCCCGCCCCAGCACCGTGGGGATCAGCCGCCGCCGGAGCAGCCGCGTCGCCGGGTTGTCCACCGACGGCCCGAGGATGGGCGCGAACCGCAGCACCACCGTCACCACCTCCGGGTGGCCCTGCCGGAACGACGCCACCTGCTCCTCGACCTGCACCTTGTCCTCGACGAAGCGGTTGGGCGGGCAGTCGTGGAGGGGCGCGTTCTCGCTCAGCAGGGCGGGATGATCTCCGCGCGCGCCGTAGAGCAACGTGAACGACCCCATTATTATTTTCGGCATCTGCGCCTGCGCTACCGCGGACAGCACGTGCATGGTGTTCGCCACCTCCAGCTCGTGGGCGTGGGAGGAGATCCGCGTCCGGGAGAGGTCCATCGCCAGGTGGTAGAGCGCGTCCACCGGCCGCTCCTCCAGCGCGGCGCGCAGCTCCGCCTCGGAGTCGTACCGGGTGAGGTCCACCCGCCGGAACTGCACCTTGGGCGCGTCCTTCGGCATCCCCGCGTCGAGCGCCAGGATGGACTCCACCCTCGGGTCGGCGGCGAGCAACGGCAGCAGGAGCTTGCCCAGGTCCGCGTTCGCGCCGGTGACCGCGACGCGCAGTGCTCTCTCCGGCGACATGTTCCGCGGGCGTGATAGCGCACTGGCCAGCGCGGCGCCATCTCGCTATGGGTCACCCCCGCGTGGCCACCGTCGCGGTCCTCCCCGAGGAGCTGGTCAACAAGATCGCCGCCGGCGAGGTGGTGGAGCGGCCCGCCTCGGTGGTGAAGGAGCTGTGCGAGAACGCGCTCGACGCCGGGGCGCGCGCCGTCCGGGTGCGGATGGAGGGCGGCGGCTCGCGGCGGATCGAGGTGGCGGACGACGGCGCCGGGATGTCGCGCCAGGACGCCGCCACCGCGCTCCAGCGCCACGCCACCAGCAAGCTGCGCACGGTGGAGGACCTGTTCGAGATCCACACCATGGGCTTCCGCGGCGAGGCGCTCCCCGCCATCGCCTCCGTGTCGCGCTTCCAGCTCACCACCTCCCAGCCGGGCGCCGCCGAGGGCACCCGCGTCACCGTGGAGGGCGGAGCTCCCTCCCGGGTGGAGGCCGCCCCGCCCATCGGCGGCACCACCGTGGTGGTCGAGGACCTCTTCTTCAACACCCCCGCGCGGCGGAAGTTCATGAAGCGCGAGGAGACGGAGGTGCGCCACTGCCTGGACGCGGCCCTGCGCCTGTGCCTGGCGCACCCGGAGGTCGCCTTCCAGGTCGAGCACGAGGGCCGGGTGCTCCTCTCCGCGCCCGCTTCCCCGGACGACCTGGGCGACCGCGTCGTCGCCGCGCTGGGCCGCGAGGTGCTGGGCCGGCTGCTGCCGGTGGACGAGCGCCGCCTGGGGCTGCGCGTGCGCGGCTTCATCGCCTCGCCGGAGCTGAGCCAGAGCTCCGCCCGCGCGGTCTACACCTTCGTCAACCGCCGCTACGTGCGCGACCGCGGGCTGAACCACGCGCTGCAGCGCGCGCTGGCGGACGCGCTGGCGCCGGGCCAGCACCCGCTCGCGGTCCTCTCCATCGAGCTGGACCCGCGGCAGGTGGACGTGAACGTGCACCCGCAGAAGATCGAGGTGCGCTTCGCGGATCCGGTGGCCGTGCAGGAGGCATTGGCGGCCGGAGTCCGGCAGGCCCTGCGCGCGCCCGGCGCCCCGGGTCAGCCGCAGTCGTCGCAGCCGCCCACGCCCGACTACGCCAGCGCGGTGGAGCGCTTCCTCTCGCGCGCGCAGGGGGCGATGCTGGCGGACTGGAGCCCGCCGCCCGGCGAGTCCCCATCCTTCGGCCAGGCGCGCCCGGACCTGAACGCCGCGCCGCCGCCGGGCTTCTACGGGCGGCTGCGGTCGCTGGGGACGCTGGGCGGGCGGTTCTGGGTCTGCGAGGGGGCCGGCGGCAGCCTGGTGGTGCTGGATCCGCACGCCGCCCGCGAGCGCTCGCACCTCTCCCACTTCGCCCAGGCGTTGGAGCGGCCGGTGGGCGTCGCCTCCGAGGGCTCGCTCTTCAGCGCCCAGGTCACGGTCCGGCGCGAGGTCTTCGCGCGCGTGCTGGCGCACGCGGAGGTGCTGGCGCGGCTGGGGCTGTCGCTGGAGCCGTTCGGCGACGGGACGGTGGCGGTGCGGGCGCTCCCGCCGGGCCTGGAGCGGTCGAACGTGGCGGAGCTGCTGGAGGCGCTGGCGCCGGTGCTCCCGCTGCCCTCCACCGCCCCGACGCTGGCCTCCTACGGCGCCGCCCTGCGCGCGCTGGCGTGTCGCGCCGCCGCGGCGCCGGAGTCGAACCTGGAGACGGAGCGGCGGGCGCTGTTCGATGCGCTGGACGCGGCGGACTTCGACGTCCCCGCCGAGCACGGCATCATCGTGGTGCTGGACGTGCCGCTGCTGGAGCTGGACCGGAAGGCGCGCTGAGCGCGACCCGCTGGAGCCCGGGCCTGAGCGTCCGGCGCGCGCTCGCGCTCCTTCCGGTCAGCGCTGCGGCTCGCCCGATGGGTGCAGGACCCGCGCCGCCGCGACCCGCGCGGCGCTGACCGTCCGCGCCTGGGTGAACGCGGCCAGCCATCCGCCCATCGCGGCCAGCGCCAACCCCCAGCGCAGCCACCGCCACGCCCCGCCGGCCGGCCTCCCCTGCCGCTCCAGGGCGGAGAGCGGCCGGCGCTCCTGCGCGGGCGCGATGGGCCCCAACTCCTGGGGCGCGAGGGGATACATCTGCTGGGTGTGGTGGGCGCGCTCGTCGAGCGGCGCGTCCAGCGGCGTGATCTTCGGCAGCTCCGGCTCCGGCGCCCGCACCGGCTGCCCGTTCATGTCCTCCACCGTCTCCGCCGCCCCCCGCCGCTGGGTCGCCTTGGTCACCAGGTGGTGGA
>DASRBA010000098.1:0-14034 GCA_035637895.1 Myxococcaceae bacterium | reverse complement strand
CGCTTTCCCCCCCTCGCGTCACATCCGTTCACTCGAACAGCAACACCCCGTCCAGCCACGGCCCGCCGCGCCCGCCGGCCTGCCACGCCGAGCGCTCCGCGCGCAGCGCCTCCGCGGGCGCCGCGCCCCCGTGGATGCGCGCGCGCACCGCGGCGAAGAACTCCGGCCCGTCGCGCTCGGGGACGAAGTCGCTGGCCGCCAGCACGGCGCGCGCGCCCGCCCGGAGGAACGCCGCCGGCAGGCTGCGCGCCTCGTGGAGGACGGGCGCCGGCCGCGCCGCCTGGCAAGCCACCAACACCACCAGCGGGTGGCCCTCCAGCCGGAGCTTCTCCACCTCGGAGGCGCGGAGCGCGTCGCGGCCGCGCGCGTCCGGCGCCAGCACGAGCGACGCCTCTTCCGAGTCCGGCAGGACCACGCCGTGCGCGATGAGGGTGAGGTCCGTGGCCCAGGACACCCGGCGCTCCACCGCCTCGGGCGTCGCCTCCGCCCGGGTGAGCTCCTGGGTGGATTCGCCCTCCAGCGGCGTGACCTGCCATCGCGGCGGGGCGGCGAGCGGGGCCCGCGCGCGCGACAGCGCCGGCTCCTGCACCACGAGGTGGCGCGGTGGACCGCTCGCAGCCGCCGCCTCCACCCCCGGGCTCCGGTAGCGCCACGCCAGGCGCCCGGGCAGCAGTCCGGGGCGCCCGTACACCGGCGCGCGCGCGAGCACGTCGACCTGCGCGCACCCTTCGAGTGGCCGGATGGCGGCCGCCGGCAACGCTCCGGACAGGTCCCGCGGGAGCGGCTCGGCGCGAGCGCCGTCGTACACGGCCACCGCCGCGCCTCCGCCGGCGCCGCGGACGACCGCCAGCAAGCGCTCGTCGTCCGCCGTCACCGCCAGGAGGCAGCGTTCCGGGAGCAGGCCGCGCGCGCCGCCCAGCCGCCACTCCTCCTCGAAGAGGTGGAGCGCTTCGGCCGCGTCGCCGCGCTTGCCGGCGTCGAGGATCAGCGCGGTGTAGGCGTACGCCAGCGCCTGGCGCGCGGCGGGGTCTCCGGCGGCCAGGTCGCCCGCGGTGGCGCGCGCGATGGCGTCGCGGAGCGCCCCGGTTCCACGGGCGCGGTCCCGCTCCAGCTCCCAGCGCCCCAGCGCCTCCTCGGCCAGCGCGCGCCGGCCTCCTCCCAGTTGCGGGAGGCCCTTGCGGAAGGCCTCCATCGCGGCGGTGTCGCGCTCCGGCGCCGGACGCGCCCGGGCGATGTCCCCCAGCACCAGGGCCCCCGGGAGCCCCAGCGTCCGGCCGGTCGCCAGCGCGGCGTCGATGTCGCGCCGGGCCTCGTCGAAGCGGAGGAGCGCGACGTCCAGGTGGGCCAGCCCCTCGTAGGCGTAGCGCTGCTGCTCCGGCGTCGCGCCGCGGCCCAGCGCCTCCTCGTAGGAGCCGCGCGACACCGCGAAGCGCTCCTGGCGGCGGGCCAGCTGCGCCAGCTCCAGCATGAACTGCAGCTGCTGCCCCCAGTCGCCGGTGCGCTGGATGAGCTCCCACCCCTCGCGCGCGCGGGCGGCGGCGCGCTCGAGGTCGAACGCATGGTCGATGGAGTAGGTGAGATCCAGCTCCACCTCGCCGCACGGGTAGTCCAGCCCGGCCTGCAGGCACCGCTGCAGCGCCGCCTCCAGCACCGCCTGGGCCTCGCTCACCCGGCCAGCGCTCTCCAGCGCCTGCGCCTGGAGGCGGGCGGCCTCGGTGGCCAGCCACACGTCCTCCCCGGCGCCGCGGGCGATCGCCTCCAACCCGGCCGCGCGGCGCTCGACCCGCGGCGCCTGCTCCAGGACGGCGAGGAGGAGGTCCACCTCGCCCGCCTTCTCGGCCCGGTGGGCCAGCGCCGCGGCGTCCACCGCCTCGCCCTTCGCCAGCCGAGCCAGCTCCGCCGCCAGCGGGCCCCGCACCGCGAAGTCACGGGCGGCCACGCGCGACAGGTACGCCTCCAGCGCGGCTCCAGGGACGGCGGCGTCCAGATCGCGCGCCAGTGGCCGGAGGCGCTCCAGGTCCGCTCTCGACGTGCGCGCGCGGACCGCGTCGTGGAAGAGGGACTGGACCACCGGCACCCGGAGGAGATCGGGGCGATCCCACGCGCCGCCCGCCACCAGCGCCGCGCCGGCCTGGTACGCCGCCATCCACGTCCGCCGCGCCTCGTCCATCGGCGCGCGCAGCTCCCGCGCCCTCGACCGCGCCTCCTCGGCCCATCCAGGTTCGCCCAGCGCCGCGGCGGCGTCGAAGGCCTTGGCCGCGGCCATCGGCAGCTTCAGGGCCTGGAGGGCCAGGGCGCGGTTCCACAGCGCGGGCCCGTGCCGGGCGTCCAGCGCCAGCGCCCGGTCCGCCAGCGCGAGCGCCTCTTCGGCGTCGAGGTGGGACGCGTCGATCTTGCCGCGGACCAGGTGCGCGAAGGCCAGCTCGCTCAGCTCGTCCGCGGTGCGCGCGGCGCCGAGCGCCTCCAGCGCGGCCTCCGCGTCCGCCGCCGTGCCGCGGGCGAGATGGGCGGCGGCCACACCCAGGCGATCGCCCCGGCGCTCCAGCGCCGCCAGGGCCTCGTACCCGAGGGCGGTCGGGGCCTCACCCGGCTTCCCCAGCGTGCGCTGCGCCATCGGGAGGTATCGGCGGGCGCGCGGATCGGCGGAGCGGCCGTCGGTGAGCCGCGCGGTGGCGGCGGGGGAGAAGGCCTGGTCGGGGACGACGCCGCCGCGGCCGGGCCACGTCGAGCCCAGCCACAGCAGGAGCATCGCCGCCAGCGCCGCCGCCGCGCCGCCCAGGGCCCACCGCCAGCGGGTGACCCGCGCGCGGGGGGCCAGGCCGACCGCGTAGGACTGCGCCCGGGCGCGGGCCTCCAGCTCCGGCCGGTGGAGCGTCTCGAGCGCGCGCAGCTGCGACAGCACGGTCAGCTCGCGCTGGCACCGCGCGCAGCCGGCGGCGTGCTCGCGGTAGCGGTCCGCGTCCGCGTCGTTCAGCGCGCCGTCGAAGAAGTCCTGCACCTGGTCGCAGGGAGCGCTCACGCGTCGCCTCCCAGCACGCCCATCTCCAGGTGAGCGGCGAGCCGCCGGCGCGCCTCCCACAGGCGCTTCCGCGCGGCGCCGGCCTTGATGCCCAGCCGGGAGCCGATCTCCTCGTGGCTGAGGCCGAGGACGTGGAGCTCGTAGACGGGGCGCAGCTTGGGGCTGAGGGTGGCGACCGCGGCCTTGAAGTCGTCGGGGGTGACCTTCTCCATCACCTTCTCCACCACCGCGGGCGGACGGACGGAGTCCAGCGACACCACGGGCTGCGGCGTGGCGGTGTGGGCCATGGCGGGGTCCGAGAGCGCCTTGCGCCGCACCACCTGCTTCCTCCAGTCGGAGATGAGGAGGTGGGTGAGCGTGGTCATCAGCCAGCCGGCGCAGCGCGGCTCCGGGGGCGGCCCCTGGGGGAAGCTGGTCACGAAGCGCTCCAGGGTGTCCTGGACGAAGTCCTGGGCGTCCTCACGCCTGGGGCCGAGGAAGCTCCGCGCGTGGTTGAGGAGCATGGGCCGGTGGGTGACGAGCGCCGCTTCCAGCCCGCCGCCCGCGCTCCGGTCGCCAGAGTCCATGTTCTGCATCCGGGGCGAGAACGCGCACCGGGAAAATGTTACGCGGCTGGCCCGGAAATTCGGGCCGGCGATGGTTGCCGAATTCCCGGCGTAACGCCAGGCCCGCTGGGCGTTGCACCGGCGCGGTCCGTTTGCGAGGGGGAAGATGGACGTCTCACGCCAGGTGGTGCTGGAGCTGACGCGCGGCCACGACGCGCAGATGAGCGGAGCGGCGCCGCACGACGGGACGGAGTACCTGCTCCGGCGCGGCGAGGGCGCCTACGCCTCCGCCCGGTTCCCCTGGACGCGGGTGACGCCGGCGGAGCTGGAGGTCGCCCTGGGTGGTCAACCCGGCGCGCAGGCCCGACAGCGGGTGGGGCAGGCCTTGCGCGCGTTCCTGGAGGCCCTCGGCTGGAGCGGGCTGGAGGCGGAGATCGGCCAGGGCGCGTGCGTGACCATCCGCTGCAACGCCGCGGAGCTGTGCCGGCTGCCGCTGGAGCTGCTCACGCTGGAGCCCAGCGGCGAGGCGCTGGGGCTCAAGGAGGGCTGTCACGTCCAGTGGGAGTGGCCGGGGACGGAGACGGCGGCGAGGTCGCCGGCGCCGCCGGAGGGAGGGGCGCTGCTGTTCGCCTGGTCCACCGCCGGCGGGGTGGTGGACGCCGGCGGGCAGCTCCGCGCCGTGCAACAGGCGGTGGAGCGGCACCGCCACCCGCGGCGGGCGGAGGCGTTGCCGCACGCGTCGCTGGAGACGCTGCGGAGCGCGCTGGAGGCGGTGCGCGCCCGCGGGGAGTCGGTGGCCGCGCTGCACCTGCTGTGTCACGGCGGGCCGCTGCCGGGGGCGGAAGGTGGACACGGCCTGTGGCTCACCTCGGCCGGCGGCGAGCCGCAGCTGGTGGATCCCGCGGCGTTCGTGGCGGCGCTGGCGCCGTGCGCCGGGCTGGTGGGCTGCGTGGTGCTCTGTGCTTGCGACGGCGCCAACCTCGGGGGGAGCGCGAACGTCCTCGGCAGCGCCGCCCAGCGCCTGCACCGCGCCGGCTTCCCGGCGGTGGTGGCGCCGCGCGCGCCGTTGTCGGGTGCCGGGGCGGAGGCGTTCACCCGCGCCTTCTACGACGCGCTCCTCTCCGGCGAGCCGTTCCACCGCGCGGTCGCGTCCGGGCGGCGAGCGCTCGGCGTGGAGTGGGCGGCGCTCCAGGTCTACGCCCGCGCGAAGGACGGGCCGCAGTTCCCGGTGGTGCTCCGCCCGTACCGCGGGCTGCAGGCGTTCGAGGAGCGGGACCAGCGCTTCTTCTTCGGGCAGGAGGGGATCACCCGGAAGCTGGTGCAGGAGGTCGAGGGCGCGGCGACGGGTGGAAGGCCCCGGTTCCAGGTGCTGGCGGGGAGCTCCGGGAGCGGCAAGTCGTCGCTGGTCAAGGCGGGGCTCATCCCGGCGCTGCGGAGGGCGGGCTGGCGGATCACCGCGCTCCGGCCGGGCGGCGACGGCGCGGTGCGGGAGCGGGGGCTGGCGCGGCTCCTGCGGGCGCTGCGCGACCTGCGGGGCGCGCCCGGGCCGGCGGAGGCGGCGAGCGAGGAAGCGGTGATGGAGGAGGCGCGGGCGCTGCGGGCGCAGTGGCCGGAGCCGCCGGTGCTGGTGGTGGTGGATCAGCTGGAGGAGGCGCTGCGGCTGCCCGGGGATGAACCGCGGCAGTTCCTGGGCTGCCTGTGGCGGCTGGCGGGAGACGGCGCGCTCCGGGTGGTGGTGCTGAGCACCTTCCGGGCGGACCTGATGGAGCGCGCGGCGGACCTCGAGTTGGAGGGGCGCACCACGCTGCAGAGCGTCCTCTACCGGCAAGAGCACGTCCGCTACGTGGCGAGGATGCGCCCGGACGAACTGTGGGACGTGATCCGGCGTCCGCTCGAGATGGTCGGGCTGTCCTTCGAGCCGGGCCTGGACGAGCAGCTCCGCGACGAGGCGGGGAAGGAGCCGGGCGCGCTGCCGCTGCTGGAGCACGCGCTGGACGCGCTGTGGCTGGCGCGCGAGGGGCGCGTGCTCACGCGGGCGGCGTACGAGCGGCTGGGTGGGTTGTCGGGCGCGCTGAGCCGGCAGTTGGACCAGCTGTGGGACCGGTTGCCGGCGGAGCAGCAGCGGCAGGGGCGGCGGCTGCTGGTGGGGTTGGTGGATTTCGCCGACGACGTGGCGCTGTCCACCCGGCGGCGCGGGTGGGTGGAGAAGCTGCGGCCGGAGGGAAGCGAGGCGGCGGCGGCGTTCGACGCGGTGCTGGAGCGGCTGGTCGATCAGCGGCTGCTGGTGCGGGGGCAGGTGGAGGAGGGCGAGCCGGAGGCGGGAGGGTGGGTGGAGATCGCGCACGAGGCGCTGATCCGGAGGTGGCAGCGGCTCCAGCAGTGGCTGCGCGACGGCCACGCGGACGAGGCGCTGCTCCGGGAGCTGGAGAAGATCGCCGGGGATTGGAGCGCTCGGCGCGGCCACCGCGAGCGCGGAGAGTCGTACCTGCCGGCGGGGAGCAAGCTGGAGGAGCTGGAGGGGCTGGCGCGGCGGGTGGGGTCGCTCTCGTCAGACGCGGCGCGATGCCTGGAGGCGGCGCGGGCGGCGCGGGCGAGGAAGGTGCGGCGGAACCGGGTCACCATCGCGGGGTTGGTGGCCGGCGTCCTGGCCCTCTCCCTGCTGAGCGCGGCCGCGCTCTTCCAGTGGCGCACCGCCGCGCGCGAGCGGAGCGTCGCCGTCCACCAGCGGAACGTGGCGCTCTCTCGCGAGCTGACCTCGTTCGTCGCGAACAACCTGGAGGTGGGCGATCCGCAGCTCAACCTGGCGCTGCTGCGGCGAGCGCGGGAGCTGGACGACACGGAGCAGCTCGCGCCGGTGCTGGCGCAGTGGGCGCGCAGTCCAGCGCGCGCGGTGATGAAAGGGCACTCCGGGCCGGTGAGCTCGGCGGTGTTCAGCCCGGACGGCCAGCAGATCGTCAGCGCGTCCGACGACGGGACGGCGCGGATCTGGTCGGTCGCGGGCGAGCTCCAGGCGACGCTGGCGGGCCATGCCGGGCCGGTGCGGGCAGCGGTGTTCAGCCCGGATGGCCAGAGCGTGCTCACCGCATCGGACGATGGGACGGCGCGGCTGTGGTCGGTGACCGGGAAGTCGCGGGCGACGCTGGCTGGCCACGGTGGGCCGGTGCGGACCGCGGTGTTCAGTCCGGATGGGCAGAGTGTGCTGACCGCGTCGGACGATGGGACGGCGCGAGTGTGGTCGGTGGCGGGCGAGCCACGGGCGACGCTCTCCGGTCACTCCGGGCCGGTGGCCACGGCGGTGTTCAGCCCGGACGGTCTCCGGATCGTCACGGCCGGCCGGGACGGCACCGCGCGGCTGTGGAATGGAGCGAGCGGGCAATTCGAGCGCACGCTCGCCGGTCACGTGGGGCCACTGGCGATGGCCGCGTTCAGCGCGGACGGCCGGCAGGTCGCCACCGCGGGCGATGACGGAGTGCGGATCTGGGACGCGGTCAGCGGCGCGCTGCAGGGCAGCCATCCCAGCCGCCCTCACGTGTCGCCGCTCGCGGCGTTCAGTCCGGACGGCACGCGCTTCCTCTCCTCGGGCGACGGCTCCTGGGGTTGGTCCCTCTGGGATGCGAGGACCGGCAAGCGCCTGGACCAAATTTCTGGACAGGTGCGGACGGCGATGTTCAGCCCGGACGGCCTCCGCATCGTCACCGCCAGCGATGACGGCACCGCCCGGGTCTTCGACGCGGCCAGGGGCCGTGACCTGCGCACCTTCTCCGGCCACGAGAGCCCGGTGCACGCGGCGGCGTTCAGTCCGGACGGACAGCGCGTGGTCACCGCCGGGCGCGACGGCACCGTGAGGGTGTGGGAGATCTTCTGTGGTGACGTAGGTCTCTCTGCGCCGGAAGACCCCGTGATGGCGGGAGCGTTCAGCTCGGATGGTCAGCGAGCCCTGACCGCCAGTTTCCTGGGGACGGTGAGGGTCTGGGACGCCGTTTCCGGCAGGCCCCTGTCCACGCTCGCCGATTCCTCTTCCTCGCAGCTGCTGAGGGTCGCGGGGTTCAGCCCGGATGGTCAGCGTGTCGCCACGGCCAGCTACGACGAGACCGTACGGCTGTGGGACACCGCGAACGGCAAGCTCCTGGCCACGCTCCCCACTCCCTCGGACCTCGTCCTCTCGGCGGTCTTCAGCCGGGACGGCAGCCGCCTCATGAGCGCGGGCACCAGCGGCAACGCACGGATCTGGGACGCGGCAGACGGCCGCTTGTTGGCCGAGGTCCCCGGCGATGCAAATTCGGTCCGGTCCTTCGCGCTCAGCGCGGAAGACCAGCGCTTCCTGACCGCGGATCGCGACGGCCCCGCTCGTCTCTGGGGAGCGGGTGGCAAGCTTCTCGCCACCTTCACGGGTCACTCACGCGAGGTGAAGGCCGCGGTCCTCAGCCCGGACGGGACGCGGGTGTTGACTACCGGCGAGGACTTCACGGCGCGGATCTGGGACGCGACGTCCGGACGGTGTCTGGCCACGCTCTCGGGTCACTCGGAGGAGATTAGCTCCTCGGCGTTCAGCCCGGATGGGACGCGGGTCGTGACCGCCAGCCATGATGGGACCGCGCGGGTCTGGGACGCCGTTTCCGGCAAGGTCCTGGTCGTCTTCGCCGGCCACTACCCTTCGGAGGTGTCGGTCGCGCTCTTCAACCCGGACGGCCGGGTGGTCCTTTCGGGGGGCTACAACGGCACCACGCACGCGTGGAACGCCGCCACCGGCAAAGTCCTGGTCAGCGTCCCCTCCGGAGGCGGTCCGAGGGCGGTAGCGGCGTTCAGCCAAGACGGCTTGCGCCTCCTCACCGGCGGATCGGGCCAAGCACACATCTGGCGCGACCTCGCCTGGGCGCCGCCCGCCCACCGCGAGGCATTGCTCCGCACCGCGCGGGCGCTCACGCCGGAAGAGGAGCGGACGTACCTCCACGTCGACGATTGACCGACGTAACGTCATTTCAGCTCCGCGTCGTAACCCCGACGGCAAGACAAGCCGTCCAAAAGAGGGGGACGACACGTGCTGAAACTGAAACATGGATCCATCGCGCTGCTGATGTGTCTCGCAATCTCCGCGCTCACCGGGTGCGATCAGGCCGCGGGGCCTCCGCCGGGCTCCAGCCAGGCCGCGGTCGCCGCCGCCCCGCTCCTGGAGCGCACCGCGCCCCGGAAGGGCGCGTTCGGGCTCCACCGCGACGACGTCCGCGTCCCGCGCCTGGTGATCAAGCTCCACGAAGGGACGCGGGTGCGCGTCCGCGGCGACAAGGTGGTGCAGATCTCCCAGGACCGGACCGACCGGGAGCGCGGGCGCATGGCCCAGCTCTCCCTCACCGACGCGAAGGTGGCCGCCGACCTCGCCTCGGTGGAGCGCCTGGTCTCCGCCCACGCCCGCACCCTGGGGATCCGCCGCCTGTTCACCGCCCCGGAGCAGGTCCTCGCCGACCGCAAGGTCGAAGGTGAGCGCCGCAGCGGCGAGGAGCTGGCGGACCTCGACCTCTACCTGGAGGTGCCGCTCCGGCCGGGCAGCACCTCCGGCCAGGTGCGGGCGCTGGCGGCGGCGCTGGACGCGCTGCCCTCGGTGGAGACCGCCTACGCCCAGCCGGAAGCCGAGCCCGCGCAGCTGAGCACGGGCGAGGTGTCGCCGCCCGCCACGCCGGACTTCCAGGGCGAGCAGGGCTACCTGGGCGCGGCGCCCACCGGCGTCGACGCGCTCTACGCGTGGTCCGTCCCCGGCGGCAGCGGCACCGGCGTGCACATCGTGGATGTGGAGGGCGCCTGGCGCACCACCCACGAGGACCTCCCTCCCTTGTTCCACGCCGGCGGCGGGCAGATCGCGGACCTCGGCTGGCGCAACCACGGCACCGCGGTGCTGGGCGAGATGGTGGGCAAGCCCAACGGCCTCGGCGTGACGGGCATCGCGCACGGCGCCATCCCGGGCGTGGAGAGCATCGCCGCCCAGAGCACGGCGAGCGCCGTCACCAACGCCGCCCTCGCCGCGGGGCCGGGTGGGGTGGTGCTGGTGGAGCTGCACGCGCCGGGGCCGGCGGACTCCACGCCCTGCACCTGCAACACCGGCCAGTGCAACTACATCGCCATGGAGTACTGGCAGGACAACTACGACGCCATCCACACCGCCACCGCCAACGGCACCTCCGTCGTGGAGGCGGCCGGCAACGGGAGCGCCAACCTGGACGAGCTCGTCTACGGGCGTGCCTTCGACCCCGGCTTCCGCGACTCCGGGGCGATCCTCGTCGGCGCGGCCAGCGCCGGCGGGCTGGTCCCCATGTGCTGGACCAACTACGGCAGCCGCGTGAACCTGCACGGTTGGGGCGAGCTGGTCGTCACCGCCGGCTACGGCGACCGGTACAACGGCGGCAGCGAGGATTCGTCCTACACCGCCGGCTTCAGCGGCACCTCCAGCGCCTCACCCATCGTCACCGCGTCCGCGGCGTCCGTGCAGGGCGCGCTGCTGGCGTTTGCCCGCCCGGCCCTGGCGCCGGTCCAACTGCGCGACCTGCTGGTCGCCACCGGGTCCGCGCAGGCGAGCGACGCCCGGCACATCGGCCCACGCCCGAACCTCCGCGCCGCCATCCAGAGCGCGCTCGCCTCGGACGGCGCCAGCCTCGCCTGGTCCAGGGAGCCGCCGCCGTTCGTGGTGCCGGGCCAGATCTTCAAGGTGAAGGTCACCGCTACCAACACCGGCGGCACCACCTGGGAGGGGACCGGCGCCGCGAACTGGTATCGCCTGGGCGCCAGCGGCGGAAACCGCTTCACCTTCACCACCTACCCGACCTGCGGCGGCTACACCAACGGCGTCGCCGACGCCCGCGTGTATACGTGCAACACCGTCTCCCCGGGCGCGAGCACCACCTACGCCTGGGACGTGCGCGCGCCGTGGGACACCACCTCGGCGAAGCTGGGCGCGATGGAGGTGCACGACGGCGTGGCCTGGTTCGGGAACAAGGTGACGGACGTGGTGGGCGTCGGCCAGGCGTACTGCGGGAAGGCCGTCACCCAGTGCATCCTGTTCCAGCGGCCGGACATCCTGCCGTTCTACGCGGCCAACGGCTGGGACACCAGCTGCGGGAACCGGAACGCGATCATCAACAACTGGTGCCAGATCGATCCCACCGGCTGCAACGAGCTGAAGACCGGCCTGTGCGCGGCGTTCAACAACTCCACCCGCTGCACGCTGGGCCTGCAGGTGGACGGCACGCCCATCGACCCGGCCACCACCTTCGAAGGGCTCAAGGTCTGCGGCAGGAACCACAAGGTGTGGCAGTGCCTGGCCACCGGCGCGCCGAGCTGGACCGCCACCGCCACCGACTGCCTGTGACGTGACGCGACCGCTCCCCTCAGGAGCCCTCGGCCTTCTCGAACCAGTCGTAGAGGTCCTGAGGGGAGCTGTCCGCGATCAGGTCCACCTTCTCGTAGCCGGGCGAGAACTTCATCGCCAGGATGACCGACTCGGAGCAGTAGACGCTCTTCGAGCCGCGCCACGGGTTCTTCCACTTGCGCTTGAGGAACCGGCCGAACATCACCCACCCCATCCCGAACAGCCCGGCGAAGTCGTACTCGGACCCGAGGTAGCGGCGGGCGATGTGCTTCAGCCCGACGTCGATGACGTGCTTCGGAGCCACCAGCTTCACGATCTTGTTGTGTCGCTCGAAGTGCTTCAGCGGCGTCAGCCGGAAGCCCAGCTCGTGCGCCTCCATCACCATGTCCAGGTCGAAGTCGGCGTCGTGGTACACGAAGAAGGCGTGGCTCGCCTTGGACCCGGTGATCGTCCGCACCAGCCAGCTCACCGGGTTGAAATACCGCGGGGTGGAGAAGCCGACCCGGGTGGTGGTGCCCGGCGCCCCCTGCGGGACGAGTTGGAGGCCTTCGAGGGGGGCGGTGGAGGAGGGGGCGGGGGACGTGGCCGGGGCGGACATGGTCGTCCCATGGTAGCGCGTTTCCGGATCTCCGGAGATGGAGCCGGTGCGATTTCGGGTAGTCTCCGCCGCCTCATGGCGAAGCCCTGGAAGCTGACGTCATTCGCGGCGGTGGAGGGGGCGCTCCAGGAGCTGGAGCGCTCGCCTTCCCCGCGCCTGACCGGAGGGTGGACCGTCCCCCAGATGCTGGCCCACTGCGCCCAGAGCATCGACTACTCGGTGCAGGGCTACCCGACCGACCGGTCGGCGCTGTTCCGCAGGACGATCGGGCCGCTGGCGCTGAAGCGGTTTTTGTCCAAGGGCGAGATGTCACACGACCTGCAGGCCGCCATCCCGGGCGCCCCGCCGCTCCCGGACGGGACGCTCCAGGAGGGCATCGCCCGGCTGCGCGACGCCATGGCCCGCTTCCAGGCCCACCCCGGCCAGCTCGCGCACCACTTCGCCTACGGGCCGGTGACGCGCGAGCACTACGAGAAGGTCCACGCGATGCACGTCGCGAACCATCTCTCCGCGGTGGAGCTGTAGGAGCCCCTCAGGGCTTGCCCTGGGGTGGCGCGGACAGGGCCTGGACGAGGCGTTCGGCCTCCGCGCGGACGCCCCAGTCCGGCCTGGAGAAGGCCACGGACTTCTGGGCGTGGTCGAGCGCCTTCTTCTTGTCGGAGCTCGCGAGGGCGACGGCGAGGTTGAAGTGCAGGGCGGGCTCTTCGGGGTGGGAGACCAGGGCCTGGCGGAGGACCTTCTCGGCCTGGGCCTTGCCGGGGGCGCCCTTCTCGAAGAGCAGGTTGGAGAGGTCGATCGCCGCGGGCGCGGAGGTGGGGTCCAGCTGGAGCGCCTCCTCGAGCAGCTTCTGGGCGCGCGGGTAGTCCTTGAGCTGGGCGTAGACGTCGGCCAGCGCCTGGCGCGCGTCGGAGGCCTTGGGGCGCGCGGCGACGACGGACTCGAATTCGACCTTCGCGTCTTCGAGGCGGCAGAGGCGGATCAGCGACACGCCCTTCCAGTAGCGGTACTGCGGCTCCTCGGGGGCGCGCTTGAGCAATTCCTCCACCTGCGCGAGCGCGCCCGCGTGGTCGCCGGTGCGCATGCGGAGCAGGTACATCTCCTCGCGGAGGGCGGGCTCGAGCGGGGCGATGTCGATCGCCTTCTGCATCCACTCGGCCGCCTTGGGGATGTCGCCGTTGACGGCGTGCGCCTTGGCGAGGTGCGCGACGAGGATGTACTCGTGGGGGGCGGACTCGACGGCGGCGCCGAAGTGCGCCACGGCGGAGGGGCCGTCGCCCCGGGCGAGCGCGGCGTCGCCGGCCTCCATGCGGATGAAGGCGTTCTTGGGGTCGAGCAGGACGGCGCGCTTGTAGGCGACCTCAGAGGCGGCGTTGTCGCCGCTCCTGCCCAGCGCGCGCGCGAGGTTCATGAACTCGAAGGCGCCCGCGGTGGGGGTGATCGTCGCCTGGCGGAGGTGGGCGAGCGCGCTCTTGTCGCCGCCCATGAAGCGGATGAGCGCGAGGTGGCTGCCGGCTTCGGCGTGCAGCGGCTGGAGCATGGTGATCTGGGCGAGGAAGGGCTTGGCCTCGTCGGGGAGGCCCTTGATCAGCGCCACGCGCGCGAGGCCGAGCAGGCAATCCACGTCTCGGGGATCCGCCTGGAGTCCCTCCTTGAAGGCGCGGATGCCGTCGTCCGCCTTGCCGGCCTGGAGGAGCGAGAAGCCCTGCTGCGCGTGAGGGGAGAGCATGGCGGGGGAGTGTACCCGGGTGGGTCTGGAGGGTGCAGGTGGTGGACACCCGACGGGCTTTGGACTAGCAGTGGGCTGCCACGCAGCGGATGTCAGCGAGCAGCACGCAGCACCGTCAGGACGAAGACGGCGATCATAGCTCAACTGGCAGAGCACCGGACTGTGGCTCCGGGGGTTAGCGGTTCAAGCCCGCTTGGTCGCCCTTTCCACACCCATCACCTGCGCCCGTAGCTCAATCGGATAGAGCGTCGGACTTCGAATCCGAAGGTCGGGGGTTCGATTCCCTCCGGGCGCGCTCGTGGAAAATCTCGCCGATACTGGTGAAATCGTCGGGGCTGTTCCTCGCCTCTGAGTCGTTTTCGCGCTCATGTAGCAAGGATGCAGCAAACGGCGACGGCTGCGGCGGCGGGAGCGCGTTTGGCGCGATGGCGGCGACCGCAGGGCGTAGATCGTCCACAAGCAGGTGCCCATAGATTCCGGTGGTCGTCCGCACGTCCGAGTGCCGGAGGATGTGCTGCATGGCGCTGAAGTATCCTCGCCGACCCCCGAAAGGACGTGCTCATGCTGTTCCCCAGAACATGTGCCGCGCTGCTGCTCCTGCTTTCGGCCTGCGCCACGCCGGAGGCGAACCGGAGGCAGGCGGTTGCCCCGGACCGCCGGGTTTCGAACCTCCAGAGGGCCGCGACGCTTCCCTGGGTGGACGACGGGCGGTGCGCGGTGCGGGAGGCGTCCGGCGAATGGGCCGTCCTGGTGGAGCGGTGCTTCCACGCCCTCGACCTCGGGAGGATCCGG
>DASRBA010000097.1:0-4700 GCA_035637895.1 Myxococcaceae bacterium | reverse complement strand
CGCCCAGGTATTCCTTGTAGAGGGCGAGGGCCGGCTTGTTGTCCAGCTCGAAGAGGACGTTGGCGGAGGACTTGGTGACCACGCGCTCCGGGCCGAACTTGTCCCAGCCGCCCTTGGAGCCGTGCCCCACCACCAGGTGGTCGCCGTAGAAGCCCACCGCGACGATCAGTCCGCTCTGGAGCTTGTCGCCCAGGGCCACCCAGGTGCGCTTGAAGGCCGGGCCGTCACCGGAGAGGCCGCCGGTGACCAACACGCTGGGGTCGAGCGCCGAGTTGAGGCCGCGCACCAGCTCGCTGCCGTTGACGTCCAGGCCCTCGGAGAGGACGAACACCGCGCGCAGCCCGGGCCTCTGGAGCTGCTTGGCCAGCGACTGGCCGGCGGTGAAGGACTGCGCCGACGAGGTCACCTCCAGCGAGGCGACCTGCAGGTCGGTGTGGTCGAACTTCGCCACCGCCACCGAGAGCGACCGGTCGCGCACGCTGGTGCCGGCGATCTCCCCCGCGCTGGAGCAGCCCACCACCTTGGCGCGCGGGAAGGCGGCCTTGAGGTCCTTGAGCGGCTTGGGCGCGTCGATCAGCTCGGGCGCGCCGAACGCCACGACCAGGGTGCGGTCCGAGTCCAGCGCCGCGGGGAAGCCGGGGAGGGACCAGGCGGACTTGGCGGCATCGTAGGTAATCGTCTCGACTCTCATGTTCAGTGCACCTTCCCGACCACGAAGGTCAGGTCATCTTCCGGCACGCGGGTGCCGATGAAGTTCTTGACGTTGCGGGTGATCTCGTCGCGGACCGCGCGCGGGTCGCCGCTGCGGGCGGAGAGGCAGATGGAGCGGAGCCGGCGCTCGGAGAACTGCTCGTTGCGCTCGTTCTCGCATTCGGTGAGGCCGTCGGTGTACCAGACCAGCATGTCGTTGGGCTGGAGCGGGACGGTGGATTCGGCGAAGGTGGCCTGGCGGGAGGCGCCCAGCGGCGCGCCCTCGGTGTTGATGGGGATCACCTGCCCGCCGCGGAGCAGCAGCGGGGCGCGGTGGCCGGCGGAGGCGACGCGCAGGGTGCGCTTCTCCGGGTCCAGCACGGTGGCCACGCAGGTCATCAGCCGCTGCTGGCGCCCCGCCTCGTAGATGGCGGTGTTCATCAGCTCCAGGATCTCCCCGCAGCCCACCGCGCCGGAGGTGAGGGTGCGGGTGACGTCGCAGGCCGCCTTGGCCACGCCGGTGAGGATGGCGGAGGCCACCCCGTGGCCGGTGACGTCGCCCACCGCGGTGAGCACCGCGCCCTGCGCCAGGTCGTGCACCGTCCACCAGTCGCCGCCGCACACCGCGGCCGGCTGGAAGTGGCCGGCGATGGTGATGCCGGGGCGGGTGATGACGTCCTCGGTGGGGACCAGCAGGTGCTGGATGGCGCCCGCCAGCTCCAGCTCCTTCTTCATCCCCACCGAGTGGGCGGTGGAGCGGATCAGCGCCGCCAGCACGTCCGCCAGGCGCAAGAACTGGTCGCGCACGTTGCGGACGTAGGTGTCCGAGCCGGGCTCCTGGGTGTCCTGGTACAGCTCGGTGAGCTGGCTGGTGAAGCGGTCCTTCACGTCGGTGATGATGTCCGCCGCCTGGTGCGAGTCGTCCTGGTCGCCGGGGGACGTGGCGATGTCCTGGAACAGCCCGAGCGCGTCGCCGATGGAGGTGACCACCGCCAGGAGCCGGTCCCGGTCCATCTCCAGCCGGGTGCGCAGCGCCTCCATCTCGGAAGTGGAGAGGTCCAGCGACCGGGTGAGCAGGTCGCGGTCCTCGCGGGCGCGCTTGTACTCGTCGTTCACCCGCTGGAGCAGGTCGCGGAAGGCCTCCGGCGACGGCGGCAGCTGGGCCGGGTCGGTGATCCCGGCCTTGCGCAGCTGGCGGAGGAGGAGGGGGTCGAGGTCCATCGCGCGCGCCCAGGTCAGACGACCATGTCCTCCGGGGTCAGGTGGCCGGGGCTGGTGGGGGTCCGGTCGTGGCTGGGCGGGACGTCGAACAGGTGCAAGGAGCACGGGAGCGTGCGCAGCTCCCGCGGGCTCACGTCGAGGTCGTGGACGGAGAGGACGCGGGTGAGCTGCTTGTGGTGCACTTCCGTGAGCAGGGCGGCGCTGGACGAGTAGACCTTGAACAGCCCGAGGCCGGCGCCGCCGTGCGAGACGTCCACCACCTCGCCCTCGTTCGAGCTGCCGGCGCGGCGCCCGCGGAGCAGCCCGCGCACCACGTGCTGGCGCGAGAGGCCGCCGAAGGGGTCGGTCACCTCCACCACCAGCAGCAGCCCGTCCGAGCCCAGGCGCACCACCGGCGCCTCCACCTCGGCGAGGGTGATGGCCTTCTTCCGGTCGAACGCGTAGCGCGGCTTCCCCTGCGCGTCGACCGGGGCGTCGTACATGGCGTTCATCAACAGCTCGTAGGTGACCTCGGTGATGCGGTCCACCTGGCGCGGCGGCACGCCCAGGGTGCGCATCCAGTCCGCCACCTCGGCCGCCACCCGGTCCCGGTCCTCGGTGCTGCGCGGGCGCCACTTGAAGACGGACGCGCCCCAGGCGAGCAGGTCCCGCGCGCGCGGGACCGCCCGCGGGTTGAGCGCCCGCCGGACCGCCATGGACAGCTCCCAGGGCCGGGGGACGGAGAGGAAGTCCGGCCAGGCGAGGACGCTGTCCACGGACTTGTCCTCGAGGGCGGCCTCCACCTCGGCGGTGAGCGGGCCCCGGGTCCAGACCAGGAGCGTGGAGTCCGTCCGGCGGGAGAGCTCCACCCCGGTCCGCACGTCGCGGGCGTCGCAGCAGAGCAGGCCGTCGTGCTTGCCCAGGCCCTGCTCGATCTCCGCCACGTCCGAGCTGACCACCACCGGCGCGAAGTTCGCGGCGGCGGACATGATCCGGCCGATCCGCTGCCCCGCGGCACGGTTTTCTTCCAGCACGGCGAGGTGATGGGTAGGCGAACTCACGCTGTAGGGGATGCTTTGGCCAGGGGGGATTGCGGTTTGGGAGAGTACACCGCTGGCGGCGGAGCGCGAACTGGAGGGCCGGCGCTGCTCGGCTGCTGGGCGAGCGCGAGGTGACGGTAGGCTCGGGTTCTTAGAAATAGGTAATTTCGGGCGAAACTCGCACAAATACCCACCGACAATCGATCTGACGTCGACTACCTGGAGAAGTCGCGTGGATACCGACAATGTTGGAAGTGGCGGGGGCTATGTCCCTCCGCCGGACCCGCCTGCGCCTGCTGGTGGGGATGAGGGGACGTCTGCCGTCGGCAGCACCGGCGGCGGGGAGACGACCCCGATCAGCAGTTCGTCTGGATCGTCAGGTTCGAGTGAATCCTCGGGCTCGACACCGGCGTACAACCCGTACGAGAGCTCGTTCGTCTCGGCGTCGGATACGACGTCGAACCCGTACGCGCAAACCGGCGGGACCAGCGGCGCCACTGGCGCCAGCGGGGCGACCGGGCCTACCGGCGCCACCGGAACGGGCGGCACGCGCGGGGTCGGAAGCGGCGGGACGGGGACGCAGGACACGTTCCAGGCCGCCGGGCAGGGGCGATCCGGGGCGGCCAACCCGTACACGAATCCGTATTCGAGCAACCCGTACTCGAGCAACCCGTACCAGCAATACCTGGGCGGTCAGCAGGGCCAGGGAACGACCGGCGGCACGGGCAACGGCACGACTCAATCGGCCAGCACCCAGCCCGCGAGTGCTCAACCCGCCACCAACCCGTACCTGAACAATCCGTATACCAACCCGTATACAAACAATCCGTATACCAACCCGTATACGAGCAACCCGTACCAGCAGGGGCAGGGGACGACGGGTGGCGCCGGCACGGGCGCCAACCCGCTCGCGAGCACGCAGCCGGCAAACACCCAGCCCGCCACCAACCCATACGCGAACAACCCGTACGCCAACCCGTATCTCAACAATCCGTACGCGACGACCGGGACCAACCCGTACACGGGGCAGCCGGACCCGGTGCAGCGGGGGACGGGCGGCCGCGTCGACGGCGTCAACTACCCGAACGGCGGCAGGCTGGGCACCAGCTACGACCAGCAGGGCGGCCTGAACGGCATCACGATGCGGGACCAGCAGGGCCGCGCGACGATGGACGTGCGCCGCGACGGCCAGGGCTGGGTGGGGGCCAACGGCCAGCGCGTCCCCGGCGAGTACAGCCTGGGGCGTGACGGGACGCTCAGCTACCGGAACCAGGGCTGGGAGAGCCAGTTCCGGGCGGACGGGACCAGCCAGACGACGCATCAGCAGAGCGGTGCGAGGTTCGGGTACGACGACCAGAACCGCCTGACGTCCGCCCAGATGGGCAACACCCGCGCCGATTTCTCGTATCACCCGGACGACCATCAGGACCCGCGGCTGCGCGGCCAGATGAGCCAGGTCCGCTACACCGGCCCGGACGGGCAGACGCGGACCATGTCGCCCACGGACGCGCGTTGGGACGAGCGCAACAACATGTTCAACGTCTCCGGGCGCGACGCGGACGGCACCCGGCGAGAGCTGCAGATGGACCTCAACGGGCGCCGGGTGGGCGAGTCGTGGGACCGCAACGGCAACGGCGGGTACCGGATCCGGAACGCGGACGGCACCCAGAACCTCCGCGACTACACCAATACCCAGCAGGGGCCCAACGCGCGTCAAAACGTCACCACGGATCGCGAGTTGGACCGGACCGGCCGGGAGACGTCGCGCGT
>DASRBA010000096.1:0-12034 GCA_035637895.1 Myxococcaceae bacterium | reverse complement strand
CCCCGCCTGGAAAATCCCCTGACGGAAGGTGGAGCAAACCGCGGCCCCCGGGACACGAAACGGGCTGGCACCGCGCGTGCTTTTCCGCCTCCGGAGAACCCGGAGACCGTACATGCCAGCCGCCGCCTCACCGCGTCACCTGCTGCTCCCCACCCTCCTCGCCCTCCTCCCCACCGCGGCCGCCGCCGGCGTCCTGGTCCCGAAAGAGCCCGGAGATCGGCCACTCACGCTGCGCAAGGAGCTGATCCAGGTGACCGTCCAGGACCAGGTGGCCCGCGCCACGCTGGACGAGGTCTACGAGAACCACACCGACCACGCCACCGAGGGCACCTACCTGCTGCCGCTGCCGGAGGGCGCCGCCATCTCCGGCTTCGCCACGTGGGTGGATGGCCGCCGGGTGGAGTCCCGCGTGGAGGAAAAGCAGCAGGCCGAGAAGACCTACGAGGAGGCCAAGGGCACCTCGCAGCAGCCGGCGCTGCTGGAGAAGGACGCCCCCAACCGCTTCAAGACGAAGGTGGACGGCATCCCCGCCCAGGGGACCAAGCGGGTGGAGGCCGGGTACGCGCAGATCCTCCCCTACGACTCCGGCCTGGTGACGCTCCGGCTGCCGCTGGCGACCGAGGGCGTGCAGGGCCAGGAGCCGGTGGGTGACTTCCGCGCGCTGATCGACGTCTCCGACCAGAAGAAGATCGCCGACCTGAAGATCGCCGGCGCCCCCGGCAAGGTGGAGCGGGTGAGCCCGACCTCCTTCCGCATCTCGCTGGAGGGGAAGGACGCGGCGCTGCCGAAGGAGATCCTGGTCACCTACCGCACGGAGAGCTCGCGGCTGGGGCTGACCTTCGCCACCTACCGCCCCGACCCCAACGAGCCGGGCTACTTCCTGCTGCTCGCCTCGCCCCAGGAGCTGACCACCGACGCGGACATCGTCCACAAGGACGTGGTCTTCGTCTTCGACACCTCCGGGTCGATGTCCGGCCCCAAGATCGAGCAGGCCCGCCAGGGGTTGCAGCGCTGCCTCTCCGCCCTGGGCGCGCAGGACCGCTTCGGCATCGTCGCCTTCTCGGACTCGCTGGACCCGATGCGCGCGGAGCTGATGCCCGCCACGCCGGAGAACGTGCAGGAGGGTCTGTCCTTCGCGCAGCGGCTCCAGGCCAGCGGCGGCACCAACATCCACGGCGCGCTGATGCGCGGCTTCCAGATGCTGCAGAAGAGCGACCGCCCGCGGGTGGTGCTGATGATGACGGACGGGATGCCCACCGCCGGCGTCACCGACCCGGAGGCCATCGCCGCGCAGGTGCACCAGGCGGCCGGCAACGCGCGCCTGTTCACCTTCGGCGTGGGCGAGGACGTGAACCGGGTGCTGCTGGAGCGCCTGGGCCGGGAGAACCGCGGCGGCGTGGACTACGTGGACGGCAGCCACACCATCGACGAGGTGGTGGGCGGCTTCTACGCGCGCATCTCGCGGCCGGTGCTCTCCGACCTGTCCTTCAAGTTCGGCGCGGTGACCACCGCGATGATGTACCCGGACCCGCTGCCGGACCTGTACAAGGGCTCGCAGCTGGTGCTGGTGGGCCGGTACCGCGGCGGCGGCTCGGTCCACGCCGCGCTGGAGGGGACGCTGAACGGCAAGCGCGCCTCGCTCCCCTTCGACGCCACCTTCCCGGAGAAGGCCACCGCGGACGCCTTCGTGGCCCGGCTGTGGGCGCAGCGGCGGATCGACTTCCTGCTCGCGCAGAACCGCCTCAACGGCGAGACGGACGAGGCGCGCACCGAGGTGATCGCGCTCTCCAAGCAGTACCAGATCCTCACCCCGTACACCGCGATGGTGGCCGCGCAGCCGACGATGGTGGCGGCGGTCAGCCCCGCGCGCGTGAAGCCGGGCGACCCCACCGTGCGCGTGCGCGCCCCGCGCGACGCGAAGGTGCGCGTGTTCCTGCCCACCTGGGGCGAGGTGAAGCAGGCGCGCTGGAGCGAGGACGACGGCCTGTGGCTGGCCCGCTTCCTGGTCCCCGCCGACACCCGCGACGGCACCTACCCGGTGAAGGTGGAGATCGACCACGCCGACGGGCGCCGTGAATTCGTGAACCAGACCATCTCCATCGACACCGCGGCGCCCGCCTTCGCCGCTCGCGCCGGGGCCGCGCGCGCCGGCCGCACCGTCCGGCTGGACGCCCGCGCGGTGGTGGGCCCGGTGGAGCTGGCGACCGCGCTGCTGGGCCGCGACGACCCGGCGGAGGCGCTCAAGGCCCTCTTCGACATCCGCACCGTCAGCGCCCGGCTGTGGGACGGCCGCGAGGTGCAGCTCCAGCTGGACCCGGCGAGCGCGGGGTTCGTGAGCCAGGTGGAGACCAACTCCGACCTGAAGCCGGGCCGCTACCCGGTGACCTTCACCGCGCAGGACTTCGCCGGCAACGCGGCGGTGACCACGGCGATGGTGGAGATCCAGCCGTGAAGCGGGGCGCGAAGGTGGCGGTCGCCCTGGGCGCGGCCGTCGTGGCGGTGGGGGCGCCGGTGGCCTTCGTGGTCCAGGGCGCGGGCGCTCCCGGCCGGGCGGATTCGGCGGAGACGTGGTGGGAGCGGCTGCGGCGGGCGCCTTCGCTGGTGCTCGCCTCGCCCGAGCGCACCTCCGCGGTGCAGGCCGGGGGCGAACCGGTGCACCCGCTGCGAGGGGTGAAGGTCCAGCGGGTGGAGGTGAAGGACCTCCCCGCCCGCAGCCCTGTGGTGGCCATCGACGAGCTGTACGACGTGCAGGCGGTGGCGACCTTCGACGACGGCGCGTTCGTCTCGGGGCTGGACGGGAAGCTGGAGCGGGTGAAGGGCGTGGACGCGGTGAACGCGGTGGCCTGGTTCTCGCCGGACCTGGTCGTCGCCTCCGACGACGGGGTGTTCGCGGTGCAGGCGGGGGACGTGGCGCGGAAGCTCGCGTCCGGGCCGTTCAGCGCGGTCGCCCGGGTCGGCCCGTGGTTCTACGTCGCGGGCCGGAACGGCGTCCTGCGGCTGACCCCGGAGAAGGGGGAGATCCGCAGGTGGGTGAAGGAGCCGGCCGTGCGCGTGGCGCAGCCCACCTCGCTGGCGTCGTGCGGAGATCACCTGCTCTGCATCGGGGCCGCCGACGGCCTGCGGAAGTACCGGATCGACCCGGAGGACGGACACCTGGGCGAGCTCCCGGGCGGCGATGCCCTCCCGGAGCCGTTCGTCACCGCCGTCTCGTCGGGGCCGTGGGATCCGATGGTGGCGGGAGATCCGTGGACGAGGACGGCCTGGGCCGCGACGCTCGGCGGCGGCCTGGTGGCGCTGGGTGAGCGGCCGATGACGCCCGCGGACGGATTGCCCGACGGCCGGATCTCTCCCCGCGCGCTGGCGGTGAAGGACGGCGTGGCCTTCGCCGGGACGCCGAACGGGCTGCTGGTGGTGCGCGGCCGGAGCGCGGCGCTGGTGCCGGTGGGCGGCCCGGTGACGGCGGTGGCAGTGTCGGGCCGCAGCGGCATCTGGATCGGCCTGCCCGGCCAGGTGATCCGGCTGGAGGTGGAGATCCCCGCCGAGCCGCAGGACCTGCAGCCGTGGCAAGCAAGAGTGTCGATGTGGAGCAACCCGTGAACACCCATACGAATTCGAGTCTGAGTCTGTTGCTTCGCTTCCGGCGCCTCGCGCGGCGCACCGGGACGGAGATCCTGGTCGCGCTGTTCGCGATCGCCGCCGCGCTCCAGCTGGTGGGGCTGAGAGAGCCGGTCCTCGCGCTGGGGACGCTGGCCGCGGGCGCGCTCACCTCGGTGGCGGCGGTGGCCTTCCTCCTCCGCCGCGGCGAGCTGCAGTTGGCGTGGCGCTGCCCGCACCTGGACCAGCTGGGCGTGGCCGTCGGCTCGGCGGACGCGCCGTGGAGCGCGCTGCTCCAGGCGGACGGGGCGATGGCGGCGCTGGAGGAGGCGGCGGTCCGGTTCCCGGCGTTCTTCCCGGACGGCCGGCGCGACCTGCTCCGCGGCGCGCACCGCGCGGTAGACGTGCACCGGGCGCGGGCGCGGGCGCTGAGCGAGGCGTGCCGGCTGCCGGAGGGGCTCCCCCGGCGGAGCCTGCAGGTCCGGGCGGAGAAGGCGAACGAGGAGCTGAAGCTGCTGGAGTACAGCCTGGGGGAGATCCGCTCCCGGCTGGTGGAGACGGCGTCGGCGCCGCGCTGCGAGGAGGGCGAGGTCGCCCTCTCCACGCTGGCGGAGCGCACCGCGGCGCTGGCGGAGGCCGTGGTGGAGATCAACGCCCGCGACGGCTCGGACATCCTCCGGCCGCTGCCGGTGGGAGAGCGCGCATGAGCTGGCTCCGGCACCCGGTGCTCCTGCTGGTGGAGGCGGTGGCCTCCGCGGCCATCGGCGGGATGCTCCGCGAAGGCTTCTCGCGCGCCGAGGCCCGGGGGCGCGCGCCGATGGAGATCACCGTCACCGTGATGGGCGAGACGGAGCGGCTGGACGGGTCGTGGGAGGGCGTGGACCTGATGGCCACCCCGGACGCCGCCGCCCAGCGGTTCCAGATCAGCCTGCGCGTGGAGAAGCGCGCGCGGGTGTCGCTAGACGCGGTGGAGGGGAAGGACGCCAGCCGGCTGTTCCCGCAGGAGAAGCGGGAGGCCATCCTGGAGCCGGGGCGCTGGTACGCCATCCCCGGGCCGAAGACCTTCTACGACCTCGCCGGGCGCGTGCACCTGAGGCTGAACGTCTCCCCGGTGGACCTCGCCGGCGCGCCCTTCGAGCCGGCGGACGCGGTGGGCCCCGCGTCGCTGGTCACCTTCCGCCTGTCGGACGGGGCGCCGTACCAGCTCACCCGACAGGACTTCGCGGCGCGCGGGGCCGCCCGGTTGGAGCTGGACCTCCGCGCGCCGTGAGCAGTCATTCGGGGCCCTGACCGTCCAGCCAACGGTGGCTCACCATGGACAGGACGCGACGTCCACGTTGCCCAGGTCCACGAAGTAGTTGCCGAAGCCGCCGGAGAAGCCGACGAAGGTCCCGTCGACGGAGGCGGAGACGTTGACCACGTACTCGGTCGGAGCGCCCGCGGCGCGGTCGAAGCGGCAGGACCGCGTGACGGTCGGGCCGGGCCGGTGGTCCCACTGGGTGAGCCAGCCGCCCGCCCACGTCCACTCGTTGTCCTGCTCCAGGCGCGTGGCGCGGCAGACCTCCGTGCCGTCCAGCGTGGTCACCCACATCTCCAGGCCCAGCCACACGTGGGCGTAGCCGACCCCGGAGAGCCCGATCACCCACTGCGTCGGCAGGGTCACCGTGACCAGCTCGCTGCTGGGATCGGCGAAGGCGACCGTGAACCGGTGGCCGCTGGCCGCCAGGCGGTGCGGCCCGAAGGCGATGGCGCTCCCGGCGCTGACCGCCAGCTGCGCGGTGGGGCCGGGGCGGATGGCGCGCGCGCCGAAGTCGCTCTCGTCGTACTCGCCCTCCCAGGGTGGCGCGAACCGGTTGGTGACACAGCACCCGTTGCCCCCAGCGGGAGAAGGCGGTGGCGGTGGCGGCGAGCCCGTCGCGGCCGGCGACTGCGCCTGCTGGAGCAGGTCGCCGGCGCCCGGCACGCTCACCGCCTTGGCGATGGCGGCCTTGATGGGGCCGGCGTACTTCTGGTTCACCGCGCTCACCATCGCCGCGCGCGCCTTGGGGTCGGTGCTCTGGACGAAGTCCTTGGATGCCTGGAGGAACCCGGCCACGTCCACCCCGCTCGCCTTGGCGGCGTCGTAGAACCCCTGCGCGGAGGGCCCCATCTGCGCCTTCTGGGCCTCGAACGACTTCTGGCGCTCCGCGTCCCGCGCCGCCGAGCCGTCCTGGAGGCCCTGGAACGCTCGCTGCACCGGCTTGGAGAGCTCGGTGGGCGAGATGGTCAGGTCCGCCGCCGGCGCTCGCGGCCGGACGTTGAGGTACTGCGTGCACGCGAGCGACGCGCAGGCCAGGAGCCCGGCGGTCGCCGCCATCACCTTCGTCTTCATGTTTGGTTCCCCCTCTGGCGGGGCGCTCGACGGAGCGCGCTGCCATGGGGAGAACGGACCGCGGCGGATTCCTTGTCGCGCGGGCGCCGCCTCGAGGGCGGGCCTCAGGGGATGGGATGTCTGGGAGCGCGGATGCCGACCTTGCCGGTCGCGCCCCCTGGCCAGCCGCCCGCCCCGCCGCTCCCGGCCGGGCCGAGGAAGTAGACGTTCCCCACGTCGGTCAGCGTGCCCAGGTTGTGGTGGGCGACGCCGACGCTCATCCCACCCGCCCCGCCGGCACCGCCGCCGCCGTTGCCCCCCCAGCCGCCGCTTCCTCCGCCTCCCCACGCCCAGCAGATGCCGGCCCAGCACCCGGCGCCGGCGGGTCCCCCCAGGGCTCCCCCCTCGCCGGCCGCAGCATTGCCGCCGTTCCCGCCGGCGCCGCCTCCGGCGGTGAACACGGTGTTGTTCAGCACTCGCACCCTGCCGGGTGAGTCGATGGCCAGGACGGCCATGGAGCCCCCCGCGCCCGCCCCGCCACCACCTCCGCCGCCCCCTCTCCCGCCGCCGCCACCCGCGGCCCCGAGGGTAGGCGCGCACTCGAGCGGCCCGGCGCAGATCAAGCCGCCGCCCCCTCCCCCGCCTCCGCTCCCGCCCCCGCCTCCACCGCCATTTGCGCCACCGAACGCGGCCCAATCGAAGAGGACGACCTGGCCCTCGTCCTGGGTGGGGGATACCGTACCGGGGGCGCCGCTCTGGCCAGGCCCTCCGTCCCCGCCCTGGCCGGCGTTGCCCCCTCCGGCCGCCCCAGGAACACCAGGCGCGGCGCCCAGGTTGCCGAAGCAGCCCGTTCCTCCCGGGGCTCCCGGGCCGGTGAAGTTCCCGCCCCCGCCTCCGCCCCCTCCACACGCTTGGAGCAAAGCGGACGGGCCCGAAAGGCCCCGACCGCCCGCCCCCGCCTGCAGCGTGTTGTCCTGCACCACGAAGGTGCCGGAGACGTTGTTGAACAGGATGACCATGGAGCTGTGCCCGATGGCCGCGTCGCTGGAGGTGACGATCATCCCCTGGATGGAGCCGGACGGAGACCGGTTCACGATCGACTGGGGTGACGGGCCGCGCGGTGCCGCCGGCGGGTCGGCCACCTCGATCGCCACGCTGGAGGGCGAGGCGATGACGGTGGCGCTCGACGGCTGGTGCGACCAGGTGGCCGGGTCGTACTGCCCCCAGAGGTTGATGTTGCTCGGGAGGTGCAGGCGCTCCTGGTACGTGCCGGCCGCCAGCACCACGTTGCCCACCCCGGCGGCCGCGGCGGCGTCGATCGCCCCCTGGACGGTCGCGTAGGGCGCGGACGGCGACCCGGAGTTGGAATCCGATCCACCCGGGCTGACGTACACGGCGTCGCCCAGGTCGCCGACCACGTGGAGCACGAAGTCGTGGAACGCGGGCAGGTGGCGGCTGTTCTCCACCTTCACCGTCACCTTGACCATGGAGTTGATGAACGGCGCCGTCCAGACCACCTCGTTCCCCAGGGGCCGCGTCGGACCGGTGACGTTCCCCTGGGTCGCGGACCACGCGTAGTGCAGCGGAAGCCCGCCCGGGTCTATCGCCTCCACCTGGAGCGACACCACCGTCCCGGGCGTCACGTGCGTCTCCGACGCGGTGGCGCTGACGATGCGCGGCGCGTCCTGGTGGAACCACTCCGGGTTCCCGGGGTCGCCCAGGTGACCGGGCGGGACGCCATGGCCGCGTCCGGGTGGCGGCGCACCGCCCCACCCCGGGTTGGGCCCGCCGTGCCCGGGTGGAGGCTGTCCGGTGGCCGCAGGGACCACGTCCTGCTCCTGCAGCCCGGCTCCACTCCCATCGGGATCGGCGCACCCCACCGCCACGGACACGGCCACCACCACGGTCAGCAGACGCATGATCACCCCCGCGTGCAGGAGGGGTCACGCCGCCGGGCGGTTATTCACCGAATTCGCCGTCTCCCGCGCGCAGCGGCCCGTCGCGGCCGACGGAGATGAACGGCGCCCAGAAGTGCGGATGGGGGTACCGTGCTCGCACCTCGAGCGCGGCCTCGCGCAGCGCGGCGGCCCGCCCGTGGCCCTCGCCGAGCCGGCGGTAGAACGCCTCCATCAGCGCCGCGGTGGTCTCGTCGTCCACGGGCCAGAGGCTGGTCACCACCGTCTCCGCGCCAGCCACCCGGAACGCCCGCCGCATCCCGGAGACGCCCTCGCTCCGCTCGGCGCCGCCGCGGCCGCTCGCGCAGGCGGAGAGCACCACCAACTGCGTGCCCCACAGGTCCAGCCCCATCAGTTCCAGAGCGGTGACGATGGAGCCGCCCCCGCGCTCGTTCCGTCCCTCTGGTCCAAGCAGAGGCGCCAGCACCAGCCCGGAGCGCAGCAGCGGATCCTCCGGGCACGTGGCGGGTGGCGCGGCCAACAACCCCACCTGGACCTCCGCCCGTGCCCCGGACTGCGGCGGGAACAGGGCGTCGGAGATGCCGTGGGTGGCGATGTGCAGGACCTGCGGGGCACGCACGTCGAGGAGCGCGCCCTTGGTCGCCTCCGCGCCGAGCTTCACCTCGGCTTCGGGGAACAGCCGGCGGACCGCCTCCGCCTCGCGACGCGTGCCGGGCAGCCGGGACCATGACGCGCGCGACAGGTCCACGCACTGCCGCGCCGGGGCCGCTCCGCGCTCGCCGGCCGACGCGACCTCCGCGCCGCCGCCGAAGTCCGGATCCGCGAACACCACGGCCGGGGACTTCCGCGCCACCGCGCCCGGCGGCGGCAGCAGGTCCCTCCCGGAGACGAGGTACGCGAGCTCCCGCTCGTCGGCGAGGAACCGCCGGCCTCCCTGGAGCGCGGCGAAGGACACCCACCCCAACTTCCCGTCCGGGGCGAGGTACAGCGTTCGCGTCCCCGCCACCAAAGGCCACCACGGCCGCACCGCCAGGGCGTGCAGGGCCCGGCTCTCCTCGAGGTACGGCGCGCCGGCCGACGAGAGGGCGCGGTCCAACCTCGACGCCGCCGCGTCCACCGCGGCCGCCGGACCCAGGTCCACCGCGCGGACGCCTCCCGCGGGAGTGAGCACCAGCGCCAGGTACCGCGCTCGCCGCCTCGGCGACCCCGGCGCCTGATCCTCGTACTCGACCAACTCCACCAGCGCCCCGTCCACCGGCAGGGCCCCCCGGACCGCGTCCACGATGTCGTCCGGCGAGGGCAGCGACCGCATGGCCCGCAACGGCGCGGAGCGGCGGGCGAGCTCCGCCTCCAGCGCGTCGCCGCGCGCCGCCAGCTCCTCCTCCTGCTCCCTGGACGTGGCCGACGCCAGCTCCGAGCGGAGCGCGCGCAGCGCCTCGAACGCCTCCCGGTCGCGCTCACCCAGGTCCCTCGCGATGGCGCGGGCCACCTCGGCCTCTTCCTCGGCGGAGCGGCCCTTGCGCAACAGCGCGGTGGCCAGCGCCACGCGCGCCAGCTCCGGGTTGTCCGGGTGCCGGCGCACCAGCGAGTAGAGCCGGTCGTCGGCGTCCCTCAGCTTCCGGAGCAGCCCGTCCAGCCGCGCTCCCGACGCGTCCAGCGACTGCCGGCGCAGCCGCCACTCGGAGCTCTCCAGCGCGGACCGGAGCAGGAGCACGGCGCCTCCCACGTCTCCCCGCGCCGCGCGCAAGACGGCCCAATCGGCCAGCGAGTTGACCAGGTCCGGGTGGTGCTCGCCCTGCGCCTGGCGCCGGATCTCCACCGCGCGCCGCCGCAGCGGCTCCGCCTGCCGGAGTTGGCCTCGCGCCTGGTAGGACGCCGCCAGTTGCTCCAGCGCCGTGGCGCAGAGCGGATGCCGCGCGCCGAGCTCCAGGTCCGCCAGGCGGAGCGCGCGGAGCAAGAGATTCTCTGCCTGAGAGCGCTGCCCGCTGGCCGCCTCCGCGCGCGCCAGCGGCAGCAGCGCGTCCACCAGGGCCGGGTGCTCCTTTCCCACCGATCGCTCCGCGGCGGACAGCGCGCGGCGCGCCAGCTTCGCCGCCTCGGCGTACCGCCCCTGTTGCTCCAACTGCGCCGCCCGCCGCAGGTCGTCGCTCTCCCCGGCGAGGCGCGGATCCGCCGCCCCGCCCTGCGCGGCGAAGACCTTCGCCAGTGAAACACACCACGAGATGACGGCGGCGCGGCCTAGCTGTCGGTGCATGTCCCTCCCTCTGAAGTACAGAGCGGGAGGTTCTGCATGTGGGGGGCCACGCGCGCGGGCCAGGACGTCCGCGCGCTTGGCGGAGTGCGCGCCGGTGCGAGTGCCGGCGGCTGCACACCTGGTCACGCGCCGCTTCACAGCCCCACGTGCAGCTCCCTGGATGTCGCCGAGTTGGCGGCCGGGACCGCCGGGGGTGGGGCCACGCGGGTGCGCAGGCGCGCGTCGGGGCGCTCACTCCCCTTGCGGCGGACGGTGCAGTGGTCGCCCCCGCCCAGGTCCAGGTCGCCGGCGGGTTCGAAGCGGCCGGCGCAGTCATGGAGCACGTCGCCGAGCGCCTGCCCCCGGCGCGGCGTGGCCAGGCACGTGGCGCCGTCCGCCGCCCAGGAGGCCTCGAACGCGGTCGCGGCGCCCCCCTGGGGCCCCGGCTTCTGCACGCCGAGCGCGTCGTAGATGTCGATGGTGGTGCCGTCGACGGTGTGGCTCCGCCCGTCGCCGCAGTAGTCGCCGCGCGCCATCCGCGTGCAGGCCTGGTGCAGGTCGGCCAGCGGCTGCCCGCCCTTCGATGCCCACGGCTGGTAGCCCCAGCCGGCGCACTTGGCGATCGCCCCGGCCCGGCACGCAAGGGTGAATTGGCCCGGGCGGTCCGCGCGCGCGCCCGTCGCGCCCCAGACCCCCGGCACCGCCAGCGCCTTCGAATCGCTCGACCCGGCTCCCCGGGCGCACGGGTTCTACCATTCGCCCGCCACCGGGTTCCACGCCTGGATCTGGTACCAGGTGAGGCCGCCCGCGTCGCGCTCCTCGCCGCAGATGGCCACCTCCACCGGCCGGCCCGCGCTGGAGCTTCCGCGCAGGACGGTACCGGAGAGCGGCGCGCCCGCGGCCTCCAGGCGCCCGTCCCGCAGCGACAGGTCCGCCCCCATCACCGGGCGCTGCAGCTCCACCGAGACCAGCACGCTCCGCTGCTCGTCGGGAGCGGCGGCCGGATCCCAGTCCTGCCGCATCCCCCAGAGCATCTGTCCCTGCGGGTTGTAGAAGCGCACCAGCGGCTCGGGCCGACAGCGCTGCGTGTAGCGGCCCTCCGCGCCCATCGACACGGCCGGAACCGCGGCCAGCCACGCATACACCACCCAGCAAGCGCGCCCCGCTCGGGCCCGCAATGCGACGTCGCTCGATTTTTCCGTTCGTTGCATGTGATTTCCCCCCTCGTGCGCCCGTCTACCGCGGCGCACCTTGAAGGGTCGCGGCGGCGCGCTGCTATTCACCCGGGCGCGGAGCGTCACCGCGCCGCGGCGCGCCAACCGGAGCCGGGAACGGCGCGCAGACGCGGAGGCCGCCGAGCACGCTCCGCAGCGACGGCTCACCGGCGATCCGGTTCGCCAGGTTCACGCTCGGGTAGTCGTAGTACCAGCTCCCGCCGCGGAGCACGACCGAGCCCAGCTTGGCCTTCGGCTGCTGCACCTGCTCGTAGGCGTTGCCGGCGGTGTCCTCCAACCCGAACGGGCTCCGGGACGCGGGGTGGGCGCCCACCATGTCGGGCCCGAAGCTGCGCCGTCCGTAGGTGGCGTCGTAGTTCGCGTCCTCCGGATGGAGCGCGTCCCCGCCGGGGTAGTTGCGGCCGTCCGCGCCGCGCGCCGCGCGCTCCCATTCCTGCCCCGTGCACAACCTCGCCCCTGGGAGCTCGCCGGTGTGGTCCAGCCACGCCAGGTACCCCTTCACGTCCTCGACCGAGACGCCGACCAGCGGGAAGCGCCGCCAGTCCGCCTCGCCGTTCGACCCGCGCTGCGGGTAGTGCACCAACTCTCCCTCGCGCACGGTGAACAGCGGCGCCCGCGCCCGGTAGAACGAGTACACCCAGCCGCCGCGCTCCTCGCGCAGCGTGGCCGCGCCCGCCTCCGAGAAGCGCGGCACCTCCAGCAGCGA
>DASRBA010000095.1:0-39559 GCA_035637895.1 Myxococcaceae bacterium | reverse complement strand
TCGGCGAGCCGTTGCTCCTCAGCGAGTCGCTCTTCTTCGAGTCGCTTCTCCTCAACGAGGCGAGCCTCTTCGGCGAGCCGTTGCTCCTCAGCGAGTCGCTCTTCTTCGAGTCGCTTCTCCTCGGCGAGGCGGGCTTCCTCGGCGAGCCGTTGCTCCTCAGCAAGTCGCTCTTCTTCGAGTCGCTTCTCCTCGGCGAGGCGGGCCTCTTCGGCGAGTCGCTCTTCTTCCAGCCGCTTCTCCTCGGCCAGCCGTGCTTCTTCCGCGAGTCTCGCTTCCTCCGCCCGCCGTTCTTCCTCCAGCCGCTTCTCTTCGGCGATCCTCGCCTCCTCCGCCCGCCGCTCCTCCTCCAGCCTCCGCTCCTCGGCGATCCGCGCCTCCTCCGCCAACCTGGCCGCCTCCGCGACCCGCGCCTCCTCCGCCGCCTTCCTCGCCGCCTCCTCCCGCGCGCTCTCCTGGAACCACGCCATCGCCTCTTCGGCCTGCCGCCTCTCCTCCGCCCGCCGCTCCTCTTCGATCCTCCTCGCCTCCGCCTCGGCCTCGGCGCGGACGCGCGCCTCCTCCGCCAACCGCTCCGCCTCCCTCCTTCGCCACTCCTCTCCCTCCACCCGCTCCAGCTTCCCCGACAGATCGAGCACCCTCAGGAGCGCGGCCTGCGACGGCGTGAGCCCGCTCAGCGGCCCGAACTCCCGCAGCGTCTCCAGGAGCTCCCGGTCGCCCTCCTCCTGGAGCCAGTCCTCGCACGCCCCCACGTCGGCGCACCGAAACACCGCGTCATCCACCTCCGCGCCGCCCGCCTCGAACACGGCGCGCACCACCCTCATCCCGGGGAGCGGATCGAACGCGGGCTCGACCGCGGTTTCCTTGAACGACGCATCGCTCGCCAGCTCCGCCATGCTCCGCACGTTCGACAGCAGGTGCAGCTCGTGCGCGGTGCCGGTCGACGTCCCCAACTCGTGCAGGTCCTCCTCGCCCAGCTTCCCCGCATCCCCCCGCGCCCACAGCGCGTCCAGCGTCGCCAGGTCGATCCGGTGCCCGCCGAGGAGCGACTGCGCCATTCCCTGGTACCCGAACGTCACGTCCGCGGTGACCAGGTCCCCATCCCGGAACCCCAGCACCGACACGCGCCCGCCCGCGCGCATCCGCACCTCGCCGGTGGCGCGCGTCTGGTGGGCTTTGAAGACGGCTTCCGCGACGGGGAGGACGGACATGGGTCCTCCAAGTCTACCCCCACCCCATAGAGATCTGCCGGAGGGCCTCGTACGCCGCGATCCCCACCGCGGTGGACAGGTTCAAGCTCCTCCGCTGGGGGAGCATGGGGATGGAGAGCGCCCGCCCGCTACCTCCCTGTAGCACCGCCTCCGGCAACCCCGTGGTCTCGGCCCCGAACACCAGGTGATCGCCCTCCTCGAACCGCGCGCCCCACAGCGGCGCCTCCGCCCTCGCGGTGAACAGGAACCGCCGTGCGCCCGGAAAGGCGGCCAGGTACGCCTCCCAGTCCCGGTACAGCGCCAGGAACACCTCCGGCCAGTAGTCCAGCCCCGCCCGCTTCAACCACCGGTCCTCGATGGAGAACCCCAGCGGCTCCACCAGCACCAGCTTGCACCCGGTGACCGCGCACAGCCGGGCCACGTTCCCGGTGTTGGGCGGGATCTGCGGGGAGACCAGCACCAGGTGCAGCGGGCTCTGGAGTGGCTTCAGCTTCAGCATAGACTTCGCGCCGCGATGCTCCGGGTGGTGAACGCGAGCCGTGGCACTGTACTGGCGGACCGGGCCGCGTGGGCGCGGTCGTTCGGCGCGCGCCTCAAGGGGCTCCTCGGGCGGTCGGGGCTGGCGCCCGGCGAGGGCCTCCTCATCGAGCCCTGCTCCAGCATCCACATGTTCTTCATGCGCTTCGCCATCGACGCGGTCTTCCTGGATGCCGACCGGCGCGTGGTGCGCCTCTTCCAGCGCCTGCCGCCCTGGTCGGCGACGCCGCGGGTGGGGGGCGCGCGGTCGGTGCTGGAGCTCCCGGCGGGGGCCGGTGAGGCGAGCGGGACCCTCCCGGGCGACCTCCTCCGGGTCGAGGAAGCTTGACGCCTTCTCGTTTTGACCCATTTTTCCGCCGTCTGTTACTGTCCTCCGCCGCGCTGGGCACCCCAACCGAAAAAAGCGAGAGATGCGCATCGAGGTCGCCGGGCTTTCCCACGTCGGGATGAAGCGGAATCACAACGAGGACTCGTACCTCCTGCTCCCGGACGAGATGTTGTTCTGCGTCGCGGACGGGATGGGCGGGCACTCCTCGGGCGAGATCGCGTCCAAGATCGCGGTGGATGAGCTGGCGGAATTTTTCAGGCTCACCTCCCGCGACCTGGAGGCGACCTGGCCGTTCAAGATGGACAAGACGCGGAACTACGACGAGAACCGGCTCGCCACCGCGATCAAGCTCGCCAACGTCCGCATCTTCGAGCGCTCCAACTCCGAGCAGAAGTACAAGGGGATGGGGACCACCATCGTCTCCGTCCACTTCGCGCAGAACACCGCGTACGTGGGGCACGTGGGCGACAGCCGGGTCTACTTCTTCCGCGCCGGCCAGCTCCGCCAGGTCACCGAGGACCACTCGCTCCTCAACGACTACCTGAAGGCGAAGAAGCTCTCCCCCGAGGAGATCGAGGCCTTCCCCCACAAGAACGTCATCGTCCGCGCGCTGGGGATGAAGGACACCGTGCAGGTGGACGTGAGCCGCCTGGAGCCGCAAGAAAACGATGTCTTCCTGCTCTGCTCGGACGGGCTGAGCGGGATGGTGCCGGACCCCCAGATCCAGGAAGTGCTCCAGTCGCAGGTGGACCTGGAGCGGGCGTGCTCGCAGCTGATCGACCTGGCGAACGCCGCCGGCGGCAACGACAACGTGACCTGCATCCTCACCCGCTACCACGCGGCGTGAGCGTGAGCGGCGCGGGGATCCGCTCCGCGCCCCAGGCGATCGCCTCCACCAGCTCCTCGCCCGCGGCGATCCGCGTGTCCTCCATCACCGCCACCCGGTTGAGCCGCGCGCCCTCCGCCACCTCCGCCCGCGGGCCGACGTAGACCGCGGAGCCGATGCTGGCGCCCCGCGCCACGGAGCACCCCTCGTCGAACAGCGCCGGCCCCGCCACCCCGCCCTCGACCGCCGCGCCCGCCCGCGCCCACGCGTTGCCCGCCCTCGCGGCGCCGTCGAAGGGAGATGCGCCGGGGAACCGCTCCGTGGGCACCTGGCCGAAGAGGAGGTCGCGCTGCGCGGCGAGGTAGCGCGACGGCGTGCCCAGGTCCGACCAGTACGCGCGCACCACCGCGCCGTGCACGCGCAGGCCGCGCTCCAGCAGCCGCGGGTAGACCTGCCGGTTGATGTCCTCCGGGCCGGCGGGGGACATCGCGTCCAGCACCGCGGGGGACATCACGTGCACGCCGGTGAAGTGCCAGGGCGAGAGGCGGTCTCCCCCCGGCCCGTGACCGGCGATCTTCCGCACCGAGAAGTCGGGCGCGCACTCCACCGCGGCGAACTTCTCCCCTTCCGGCATCGGCAGCAGCACCATGGTGGCCGCCGCGCCGGACGCCCGGTGGGCGGCGACCACCTCGCGCACGTCGACCGCGAACAGGATGTCCCCGTTCATCACCACGAACGGGTCGGACTCGCCCAGGAACTTCGAGAGCCCGCGGATGCCGCCGCCGGTGCCCTGGATCTCCCCGACCTCGCGGCTGACCTCCAGGGTGAGCCCGAACCGCGCGCACTCGGCGGCGGCGGTGGCCTCCATCACCTCGGGCAGGTGGAAGGTGTTGATCCCCACCCCGGCGACGCCGGCCGCCTTCAGCGCCGCCAGGTGGTAGCGCAGCAGCGGCGCGCCGAGGAGCGGGATGGCGGGCTTGGGCCAGCGGTTGGTGAGCGGGCGCAACCGGGTGCCCAACCCCGCGCACAGCACCATCGCGCGCACGGCTACCCGACCTCGGGCACGTAGCGGGCGACGATCTCCCGCATCGCGGACAGCTCGCTCCGGCGGCCGAGCGCGGACTGCACGTAGCGCAGCGAGGCCGGGATGGAGACCAGGAAGCCCGGGTTCCCCTTCACGCGGTTGATGAACTCGAAGCGGCCGGCGTCCTTGAGCTTGCGCTGGACGGTGAGCAGGTCGAAGAAGTCCTTGAACGGAGCGGGGTCGATCTTCTCGCCCGTCTCGCGCTGGAAGGCGGCGAGGTACCGGTCGAGCATCCGGTCCACGAACGCCCAGTCCAGCTCCACGTAGCTGTCGCGCAAGAGCGCCACCAGGTCGTACTGGCGCGGGCCCATCAGCGCGTCCTGGAAGTCGATCACCACCAGGTCGCCGTCCTTCACCATGATGTTGCGGCTCTGGTAGTCGCGGTGGGTGAAGCCGCGCGGCTCCTCCGCCAGGCGGCGGGCGATCTGCCGGAAGTGCCGGTCCAGCTCGGCGCGCTCGGCGGGGGTGGGCTTCTTGCCGCTCCACGCCTCCAGGCCCCACTCGCGGAAGTGGTGCAGCTCCCAGTCGTAGAGGTCCTCGTCGAAGGCGCGGGTGAAGGCGAGGCAGGCCGGGTCCCGCTCCTGCTCCGCGCGGGCGCGCAGCCGGGCGAGCAGCTCCACCGCCCGCCCGTACAGCTCCTCGCGGCGCTTGCCGCCCTCCAGCGCCATCTCGAAGGTGACGTCGCCCAGGTCCTCCAGGACCATCATCCCGGCCGGCTCGTCGTAGCGGAGGATGGCCGGGACGCGGACCTTCAGCCGGTCGAGGTAGCGGTGGACGTTGACGAAGGGGAGCTCGGCGGGGGCGTCGCCCTTGGTGGCCTCCTCGCTCTTCTTGGAGGCGTCGGGCGGCATCACCATCACCACCCACGAGCGGGGCGGTTCGCCGACGCGGTAGTAGGAGCGGTTGGAGGCGTCGCCCTTGAGCTTCTTGATCGGCGCGGCGCCGGCGCGGGCTCCGGTGGCCTGCTCAACCTGGGTCCGGAGGGCGTCGTCGAGTTCCATCTGCTGCGGGACGTTAAGAGGGGGCGGCGCGGCGCTCAAGATTACCGCGGGCCGGTCCGCTTGAGCGGCAGCAGGTCGAACGGGAGGGCCACCAGCGTCTTGAAGCCGCGGACCTCGGCGGGGACGCGGCGCATGCTCTCCTCGCCGAAGCCCTGGGTGGTGGCGATGATGATCACCTTCTCCCCGGCGTCGCTCGTCCCCGGGCCGATGTGGTGGATGCCGCGGACGCCGAACAGGCGCTGGATGCACTCGTCCACCGCCTCCATCAGCTCCGGATCCTCCTCCTCCTGCTCCTGGTCGCCGCCGCCGCCGTCGTCCTCGGTGTAGAGCTCGCCGGGCTCCTTGGCGTTCTCCAGCATCTCGTAGAGGGTGCCCTTGGGCTTGTCGCCGCCGGGGAGCGGCGGGGGCTGCACGGCCAGCTTCTCGGTCTTGCGGGTCAGGATGGAGCTGGAGCCGCCCAGGGCGCGCTTCTCGGCGGCGGCCTTGGCTTCGGCCTCGCGGCCCTTCTGGGTCTCCTTGGCCTCGCGGGTCTCCTTCGCGTCGTGGGTGGAGGGGCTCTCCGCCTCGCCCCAGAGGTTCGGGCTTTCCGCCTCCGCCTGGGGAGGCTGCTCCTGGACGGCCGGGATGATGAGGGTGCGGCCGCGCTTGGGGGCGGACTCCTGGGGCCGCTCCACCCCTCCAGCCTGGAGGCCGTCGCCGTCGAAGTAGCCCTTCTGGGACCAGTCCACGTCCTTCAACTTCTTCTTCTGGGCCTTGGGGTCCTGGGGGGGCTGGGACTGGACGGCGCCGGACTTGGTGCCCACGGCGGGGAGGGAGGGTTGGGTGACGCGCGCAGGCTGCCCGCCGGTGTTCACCGGAGGCTGACCGCCCAGCTTTGGTGGCATGGTCTTGGCCACGGCCGTTATCTTACGAGGCCCCATGTATCTCGACTATGGCCGTTGCCCTTGTTCGGGCGTTTACGAGCGGAGGTTCGTCGAGGTCCGCATGAACGTGGGGAACAAGGTGGTCGTCCTGACCGGCGTCCCCCAGGGCGCCTGCAAGGTGTGCGGGTCGCGGGTGTACAAGACGGACATCCTGGAGCGGATCGAGTCGCTCATGAAGGGCGAGCGGTTCCTGGTGGGCGTCGGCTCCGAGCGGACGTGAGCGGCGGATGCGCGTCATCGTCCGCCCACCTGGCGACGCCTTCCGCAAGGCCCTGTCCGATCACCATGGGCCGAGCGTGCTGGACCCGGAGCGCGCGCGGAGACAGCACGCGGCCTTCGCCGCCGCCCTCGAGGCCGCCGGCGCGCGGGTCGAGCGGCTTCCGCCCGACCCCGACCTGCCGGACGCGACCTTCGTCTCCGATACCCTCCTCGCCTTCCCGCCGGAGGGTCCGACCCGGCTCCTGGTCATCACCCGGCCGGGTGCGCCGTCCCGGCGCGGGGAGGTGGAGGCGGTCGCGGCCCGGGCGCGCGCCCTGGCGCCCGGCGCGCGCGTGGTCGAGATCCGGGAGCCGGGGACGGTCGACGGCGGCGACGTGATCTGCTTCGGGGATCGCGTCGCGGTCGGGCTCTCGGCGCGGACCAACCGGGAGGGCGCCGGCCAGCTGGCCGAAGCGATCCGGCCGCTCGGGTACCGCGCGTTCCTCTGCCCGGTGCAGGGCCGGCTGCATCTCGCCACGGCGGTGACGCCGCTCGGGCGCGACCGGATGGTGGGCACGCCCGCGGGCTTCGAATCGCTCGACGCCGCGGGTGCGGCGGACGGCGTCGAGCGCCTGGTGCTCCTGCCGGACGAGCAGCCTGCCGCCAACGTCCTGGCGCTGGGGAACCACTGCCTGATGGTCTCCGGGCATCCGCGCGTCGCCGATCTCCTCCGGAGCGCGGGGCACGCCGTCGCCGAGCTGGAGCTGGACGAGTTCGTCCGCGCCGACGGCGGCCCGACGTGCCTGGTCGCGATGGTCCCCTGAGCCGCGCGGCATTGATCGCCCCTCACCGGACCGGCTACAAGCGCGCGCCCATGACGATTCACAAGGACATCCTCTCCGCGATCGGGAACACCCCGCTGGTGAAGCTGAACAAGCTGGTGGGCCCGAACGACGCCACGGTGCTGGTGAAGTGCGAGTTCATGAACCCCGGCGCGTCGGTGAAGGACCGGATGGCGCTCCACATCATCGAGAAGGCCGAGAGGGCGGGCCAGCTCAAGCCGGGCGGCACCATCGTGGAGAACACCTCCGGCAACACGGGGATGGGCGTGGCCCTGTGCGCCGCGGTGAAGGGCTACCGCTGCATCTTCACCATGCCGGACAAGATGTCCCTGGAGAAGATCAACCGCCTCAAGGCGCTGGGCGCGCAGGTGGTGGTCACCCCGACCAACGTCCCCGCGGACGACCCGCGCAGCTACTACGAGACCGCCAAGCGCATCGCCCGCGAGACGCCGGGCAGCTTCTACCTGAACCAGTACCACAACGCCGACAACATCGAGGCCCACTACCGCAGCACCGGCCCGGAGATCTGGGAGCAGGTGGCCGGGGAGATCGACTACTTCGTGGCCGGCCTGGGCACCGGCGGCACCATGAGCGGCGCCGGCAAGTTCCTCAAGGAGAGGAAGCCCGGCATCAAGAACGTGGGCGCCGACCCGGAGGGCTCCATCTACCTGGGCTACTTCAAGACCGGGAAGCTGGGCCAGCCGCACGTCTACAAGGTGGAGGGCATCGGCGAGGACATGCTGTGCAAGGCGATGGACTTCTCCGTCCTCGACGACGTCCGCCAGGTGGACGACAAGCAGAGCTTCGTGGCGGCGCGAAGGCTGGCCCGCGAGGAGGGCATCTTCGGCGGCGGCTCCTCCGGCGCCGCGGTGCACGTGGCGATCGAGCTGGCGAAGGAGGTCGGCAAGGGGAAGACCATCGTCACCGTGCTGCCGGATTCCGGCGCCAGCTACGTCTCGAAGTTCTATTCGGACGAGTGGATGCGCGACAACGGCTTCCTCGACGACAAGGGCATCACGGTGGGCGACGTCATCCGCAACCGCCGCGGCGAGGTGCTGAGCGCGCGCCGGGGCGACCGGATCGACAAGGTGGTGGAGGTGATGCGCAAGCACGGCATCTCCCAGATGCCGGTCACCGAGCCGGACGGCGCCGCCTACGGGATGATCCACGAGTACGACCTGCTCAACGCGCTGATCGCCGGGTCGCACAAGCTGGGCGACACCATCGACGGCATCGTCACCCCGCTGCAGGGCGTGCTCACCCCGGACGCCTCCATCCAGAAGCTCCGCGAGGTGTTCGCGCAGGACAACGTGGCGGTGGTGCGCGAGGGGACGAAGGTGGTGGCCATCGTCACCAAGATCGACCTCATCGAGCACCTCGCCGCCCGCGTGTAGCGGGTGGGCGGTTCGGGTATTATTCTACCCGTATGGGCGCAAAAACCGCCTCAACGGGTCTTATAATACCTGTTCTGGAGACCCCCACTTCGGTGGCCCAGCGGCTGGCGGAGCGGGTCCGCGCGCTGCGCCTGGAGCGCGGCTGGTCGCGCGGTGAGCTGGCGGAGCGCGCGGGGATCTCCGAGGAGACGGTGAAGTCCTTCGAGCGCCGGGCGCAGATCACCCTCTCGCGCCTGCTGTTGATCGCCCGGGCGCTGGAGGCGCTGGATGACTTCCTTCCGCTGTTCGCGCCGCGCCCGGCCGGCACGCTGTCGGAGATCGAGACCCGGCAGCGCCCGCGCGTGCGCGGCCGGCGGAGGAAGTCGTGACGCAGGTGGAGGTGCGGCTGGAGCTGCCTTCCGGGCCGAGGACGGTGGGGCACCTGCTGGACGCGGACCGCCGGATCCACTTCGAGTACGCGCCTGAGTTCCTGGCGGCGGGCCTGCCGCTGTCCCCCTTCAAGCTCCCGCTGCAGACCGGCGTCTTCTCCGACGGCCTCCCCGAATTCCACGGCCTCTACGGGCTGTTCTTCGACTCGCTTCCTGACGGCTGGGGCTTGATGCTGATGCATCGCCGCATGCGCAAGTCCGGCATCGACCCCAACCGGATCTCGGTGCTGGCCTGGCTCCGGTATGTGGGTGCGCGCGCCATGGGCGCCCTCAGCTATCACCCGGCGGACGCGCCGGACCTCGAGGAGCCCATGGACGTGGCCTTGAAGACGCTGGCCTCGGAGGCCGTGGCCGTCTTCGAGGGCAAGACGGATCGCCTGCTGCCGGAGCTGGAGGCGGCCGGGAGCAGCCCCGGCGGCGCCCGCCCCAAGGCGGTGGTTGCGCTGGGTCCGCAGGACCGGGTGCTGGTGGGGGCGGACGTGCTGCCGCCCGGCTTCGAGCACTGGCTGGTGAAGTTCCCGGCGAAGGGAGATCTCGAGGACGCGGGCGGGCTGGAGGAGACCTATGCGCGCATGGCGCGCGGGGCGGGCCTTCGCATGCCCGACACCCGGTTGCTCGCGCTGGACAAGCGGCGCCGCTGCTTCGCGGCGAAGCGGTTCGATCGCCAGGGCTCCACGCGAGTCCACATGCACAGCATCGGCGGGCTGCTCCACGCCAGCCACCGCCTACCTTCCCTGGACTACGACGATCTGCTGGCGGCCACGGGCGCGCTCACGCGATCGCAGGCGGAGGTGGTCGAGGGGTTCCGGCGCCTGTGCTTCAACGTGCTCGCCTGCAACCGGGACGACCACGTCCGCAACTTCTCGTACCTGATGTCCGGGACGGGCGAGTGGAGGTTCTCCCCGGCCTACGACCTCATCTATTCGGAGGGCATGCGCGGGCACCACACCACGTCGGTCGGCGGCGAGACCCTGGCGCCCACGCAGGACCACGTCCTGGGCCTCGGCGACAAGCACGGGTTGAGCCGCAAGGAGGCCCTGGCGGTGATCGACCAGGTGCGCTCCAGCGTCGGCGACTTCCGGAGGCTCGCCCGCGGCCTGTCGGTCGCCTCGAAGACGGTGAACCAGGTGACGCGCCGCCTGGAAGAGGTCGCCACCCGGTTCGGCGGCGCTCGGCGCGCTACCCGAGCGCCTGCTTCAGGTCGTCGATCAGGTCCTGCGCGTCCTCGACGCCCACGCTGATCCGGATCAGCCCGTCCGAGATGCCCAGCTTCTCGCGCGCCTCCTTCGGGACGGAGGCGTGGGTCATGATCGCCGGGTGCTCGATGAGCGACTCCACGCCGCCCAGCGACTCCGCGCACGCGAACACCTTCACCGCCCGCAGGAAGCTCCGCGCCGCCTCCAGCCCGCCCTTGATCTCGAACGTCATCATCCCGCCGAAGCCCTTCATCTGCCGCCGCGCCAGGTCGTGCTGCGGGTGAGACCTCAGCCCGGGGTACGTCACCTTCGCCACCTTCGCGTGGCCGCCCAGAAACTCCGCCAGCTTCATCGCGTTCTCCTGGTGGCGCGGCATCCGCAGGTGGAGCGTCTTCACCCCACGCAAGACCAGGAAGCTGTCCATGGGCGACGGCACGCCGCCCACCGCGTTCTGCAGGAAGTACATCCGGTCCGCGAGGTCCTTCCGCGACGTCCCCGCGAAGCCGCCCACGCAGTCCGAGTGGCCGTTGAGGTACTTCGTGGTCGAGTGCATCACCACGTCGAACCCCAGCTCCAGCGGGCGCTGGAAGAACGGCGTCATGAAGGTGTTGTCGCAGACGGAGATCAACCCGCGCTTCTTCGCCACCTCCGCCACCCGCTGGAGGTCGATCAGCTTCAGCATGGGGTTGGTGGGGGTCTCCACCCAGACCAGCTTCGTCTTGGGCGTGATGGCCGGCTCCAGGTTGTCCGGGTTGGACAGGTCCACGAACGAATACGACAGGCCCTGCCGCTTGAAGACCTTGTCGAAGATCCGGAACGTCCCGCCGTACACGTCGTCCGAGCACACCACGTGGTCGCCCGCATCCAGCAGGTGCATCACCATGTCGGTGGCGGCCAGCCCCGAGGCGAACGCCAGCCCGTGCTTGGCGCCCTCCAGCGCCGCCAGGCACCCCTCCAGCGCGAACCGGGTCGGGTTGTGGGTCCGGCTGTACTCGAAGCCCTTGTGCTCGCCGGGGCCGGCCTGGACGTAGGTGGAGGTGAAGTAGACCGGCGTCATCACCGCGCCGGTGGTGGGGTCCGGCTGCTGGCCGGCGTGGATGGCAAGCGTGTCGAAGCGCATGCCGCGCACAAATCACTTCCACCCGCGGATGGAAAGTACCAGTCGGCGGATCAGCCCTCGGCCAGGTGCGACGCCAGCTCCGGCGTCCCGGGCGCGCTCGCCGCGCTCACCGCCACCGCCGCCCAGTAGTGGTCCGCGAACCTCGCCGCCAGCGGCCACTCCTCGAAGAACGCCCCGCACCGCGAAAGGCCCAGCCCCGCCAGCGCGCGCCACGCCACGTACGGCGCCGCCATCTCCGACAGGTTGTAGTGCGTCCCCGCCTTCGCGTGGGCGATGCGCGCGCCCTTGCGCCCGCTGAAGGACGCCACCGCGATCCGGTGCGCCGCCGGCCCCACCACCTTGCGGTCCAGCCACGACGGGCCGCGCGGCGGCAGGAAGGTGGTCACCGGGGTGAGCCGGTCCGGGGGCGGGCGCGGCGCGGACGGCCCGGCCAGCGCCATCCGGAGGATGAGCCGCGCCTCCACCAGCGCCCACCGCCAGTGCGGCGCCTGCATCTTCTGCCGGAGGTACCGCTCGCGGTCGCCCCGGCTGCGCGGGTCCAGCGCCTCGCGCAGCATCGCCCGGTCGAGCGGCCCGGTGAGGTTGAGGCCCAGCCGCCGCAGCCGGAAGGAGGCGAACTGCGCCAGCATCGCGGCGGCGACCAGCGCCCGGTCGAAGGCGATCAGCGCCAGCCGCGCGGGCAGCGGGTCCAGCCAGATCTGGTGGGCGATGCCCGGCTCGCGCCAGGACCACACGTCCGAGAGCGCGGCGCCGAGCGACTCGCCGATGGTGACGACGGGCACCCCCGCCCCGCCGGGCGCGAGCGGCGCGTAGTACGCCTCCACCAGCGACTCCAGCGTCGCGCGCCGCTCGTCAAAGCCGGGGCGGTCCGGCGCGCCGCGGTACGGCGCCAGCACGCGCAGCCGCGGCGGGGTGGCGCCCTGGGCGGCCATGAAGCGCCGCAGCTCCTCCAGCGCGCGCACCACCGGCTTCATCGGTTCGGGCGAGTGGTCCAGCCCGTGGAGGAGGACCACCATCCCCTCCGCCTCCCCGTCCCCGCCCAGCTCGATCCGCTCCGTCACCAAGGGCAAGAGCCTACTCCTCCAGCCCTGGCGGGGCTGTTGCCATGGGCGCCGGCCAAGGTATGGACGGCGGGTGTCGTTCGCCAACCGGCTGCGGAAGAACTTCAAGCACCTGAAGAAGTGGGCGGAGCGCGAGGGCACGGACGCCTTCCGCGTCTACGACCGCGACATGCCGGAGCACCCGGTGGTGGTGGAGTCGTACGCCGGCCGCGCCCTGGCGCAGCTCTTCCCGCGGCGCGAGGCGGACGTGGAGGCGATGCGCGCGGAGGTGGGGGCGGCGGTGGAGGAGGTGCTCGGGGTGCCGGCGGCGGCCGTCCACTGGAAGACGCACCGGCCGCACCGCTGGGGCGAGTCGCAGTACGAACGCCAGGGCAAAGGCGGCGAGCGCTTCACCGTCCAGGAGGGCGGGCTGCGCTTCTGGGTCAACCTGGACGACTACCTCGACACCGGGCTGTTCCTCGACCACCGCGGCACGCGCGCGCGGGTTCGCTCGGAGGCGCGCGGGAAGAGGTTCCTCAACCTGTTCTGCTACACGGGCGCGTTCACCGTCCACGCCGCGGCGGGGGAGGCCGCGTCCACCACCTCGGTGGACCTCTCCGGCACGTACCTCGACTGGGCGGAGGCGAACCTGGACCTCAACGGCCTGGCCGGGCGGCGGCACCGGTTCATCCAGGCGGACGCGGCGGAGTGGCTCTCGGAGAAGCACCCGGAGCCGTTCGACCTCATCGTCCTCGACCCGCCGTCCTTCTCCGCCTCCAAGCGCGCGCGCCGCTTCGACGTCCAGCGCGACCACCCGCGCCTGCTGCGCCAGGCGCTGGACCTCCTGGCGCCGGGCGGGGCGCTCTATTTCTCCACCAACTTCCGCGGCTTCCGCCCGGACGAGCGCGCCCTCCAGGGCGAGGAGCTGACGCCCAAATCGTTGCCCCCGGACTTCCACCAGCGGGACATCCATCGCTGCTGGCGGGTGGCTCCTCTATAGTCGCGGCGGCCATGCCCCTGCGCGCCGGCAAGTTCGAGCTGCACGAGGTCCGCGACGGGACGTTCGCCCTCGACGGCGGGGCGATGTTCGGCGTGGTGCCGCGGGTGCTGTGGGAGAAGAAGTTCGCCCCGGACGAGAAGAACCGGATCACGCTCGGGCTGCGGTGCCTGCTGATCGTCGAGGGGAAGCGGAAGATCCTGGTGGACTGCGGCATCGGCCGGCGGTGGGACGCCAAGCACGCGGAGATGTACCGCATCGACCACGGGCAACTGGACCTGGACCGGGAGCTGGCGCGCGCCAAGGTGAAGCGCGAGGAGATCACCGACGTCATCATCACCCACCTGCACTTCGACCACGTGGGCGGGCTGACCCGGGAAGAAGGCGGGAAGGTGGCGATGTCCTTCCCCAACGCCACCTGCCACCTGCAGCGGCGCAACTGGGTGTGGGCGCACCACGCGTCGGAGAAGGACGCGGGCAGCTTCCGCGCCGCCACCTACGAGGCGCTGGAGCGGAGCGGGCGGCTCCACCTCCTGGAGGGCGCCACCGAGCTGTGCCCCGGCGTGGACATCTTCGTCTCCGAGGGGCACACCGTGGGGTTGCAGCTGGTGAAGGTCAGCGACGGCGACCAGACCGTCGCGTTCTGCGGGGACCTGGTCCCGACCACCGCGCACCTGCGCGCGGCGTGGGTGATGGCCTACGACCTGTACCCGCTCACCACCATCGAGGAGAAGAAGATGCTCCTCGCGCAGGCAGCGGAGGAGGGCTGGGTCCTGTTCTTCGAGCACGACCCGAACGTGGCCGCATGCACCGTCAAGGAAGACCAGGGCGAGGTCGTGGTGAACGAGGTGGTCAAGGTCTGAAGTCGCGGCCTGGGCAGCCCCAGAAACCCCGGCGGCCCTCGGCGCGCATCGACGCCCAGGGCCCGGACGGCGCGCCGCAGGTGCAGGTCACCTTCCGCGGCGCGGAGCGGTGGCAGCGCGGCCACCCGTGGATCTACCGCAGCGACGTCGAGGAGGGCGCGGGCGCGCTGGCGTCGCTCCAGGGCGGCGAGGTGGTGCGCGTGTTCGACGGGCGCGGCTGGCTGCTGGGGCAGGCGCTGTACTCGAAGCACTCGAAGATCACCTTGCGCTGGCTGGCGGGCGACGACGCGAAGGTGGACGCGGACTTCTTCCGCGAACGGCTCCGGCGCGCGGACGAGCTGCGGCGGCGCGCGCTCCCCGGCGAGGACACCTACCGGATGGTGCACGCCGAGGCGGACCTCCTCCCCGGCCTGGTGGTGGACCGGTACGGCGACTACCTCTCCGCGCAGTTCCTGGTGAAGGGCACCGAGGACCGCAAGGAGCTGATCGCCGACCTGCTGACGGAGCTGTTCAAGCCCAAGGCGATCGTCAACCGGTCCGACGTCAACGTGCGGATGCTGGAGGGCCTGGAGCCGGAGAAGGGCGTGATGCGCGGCGAGGTGCCACCGGCGGTGCGCTACTCCACCGGGCTGGTGCGGATGAAGGCGGACCTGCTGGGCGGGCAGAAGACGGGCGCGTTCCTCGACCAGCGCGAGAACCACCAGGTGGCGGCGCAGTACGCGTCCGGCGAGGCGCTGGACTGCTTCTCGTACTCGGGCGGCTTCGCGCTCCAGCTGGCGACGAAGGCCAGGCACGTCACCGCGGTGGAGATCTCCGAGCCCGCCGCCGACCAGCTCCGCGAGAACGCGCAGGAGAACCGGCTGGACAACGTGGAGGTGGTGCTGGCCAACGCCTTCGACTACCTGCGCGACGCGGTGGACGAGGGGAAGAAGTTCGACGCCATCTCGCTCGACCCGCCGTCGTTCGCCAAGAGCAAGGAGTCCGTCGACGCGGCGGTGCGCGGGTACAAGGAGCTCAACCTGCGCGCGTTCCAGCTCCTCCGGCCCGGCGGGCACCTGATCACCGCCAGCTGCACGTACCACGTGGGCGAAGCGATGTTCGAGGACATGCTGGAGTCCGCGGCGTCGGACGCGAAGCGGCGGGTGCAGATCATCGAGCGGCGCGGCGCGGGGAAGGACCACCCGGTGCTGCTCCAGCTCCGCGAGACGCGCTACCTGAAGTGCTTCGTGCTGCGCGTTCTCTAGTCAGTCCTTCGAGGGCCCGCGCGTCGGGCGGACCACCATCGGCTGCGACCCGACCATGATGCCGGAGGGCTCCGCCATCTCCTCGATGGACGCCTTCAGCCGCCGCTCGATGGCCATCTCCAGGTCCTTCGCGATGCGCCGCCGCACGAACGGCTTGAACAGCGTGAATCCCAGGCCGCTCCAGTCCAGCTCAAAGTGTTGCGTGATCCGGCAATTCTTCCCGTCCTGTGGGGTGAAGGTGTACCGGCAGAGATAGTGACGCTCGGGACCTTCCGGGCCGACGGCCTTCACGGCGAACACCGCGTCCGGATTGAGCTCGATCACCTCGAAGGTGCGCCCGTAGTCCTTGCCGCGGATGCGCTGGACCTCCCGGCCCTTCGTCCCGACCGCCACCGGGCCGTCGGTGAGTCGTTTGAGCTCGACAACCGCAGTGTTCCAGCGACGGAGATGCTCAAAAAAACCGCGCGCCACGAAATCGAAGCAAAGGATCACGGGCCGGTCGACCAGGACGCTCGTATCGATGACAATCATCCGCGGAACTCCTCACGGCAGAGCCGGCGCGGAGGGACTTTGCACGAGAAGGGGTCGGCTGTCCGCAACGACGAGGCGGAGGAGCTCCGGCGCCCGACCCGGGCCCAGGCGCTCCGCCGGCTGGCGGCGCTCTACCGCCAGGCCGACGCGGCGTACGCGCGTTTCTCCTGCCCCGCCTCGGCCGAGTGCTGCCAGCTCCGCCGGCGCGGGCGGCAGCCGTGGCTGTGGCCCGTGGAATCCGCCGCGCTGGAGGACGCGCTGAGGCGGCAGGGCCGGCGCGTCCCCGAACCGCGCGCGGACGGCGGGTGCCCGTTGCTGGACGAAGCCGGGCGGCGGTGCACGGTCTACGAGGACCGGCCGTTCGGCTGCCGCACGTACTTCTGCGACCGCGCGTCGGGCGGGCGCCATCCGCTGGAGGCGACGAACGCGCTCGCCGCCCGGCTGGAGGCGCTGGCGGCGGAGGCGGACCCGGCGGCCGCCGCGGCGGGGCCGAGGCCGATCCTCGAGTGGCTGGAGGCCGCCCGGTGAAGGTCCTGGTCGCTCCGCAGGAGCTGAAGGGGACGCTCACCGGAGCCGAGGCCGGGGCCTGCATCGCCCGGGGCCTCTTCGCGACGCTCCAGGGCGTGGAGATCGAGACCTTCCCCATCGCCGACGGCGGGCCGGGGACGGTGGAGATGTTCGTGCGCGCCACCGGGGCGGACATCGTGGAGGTGCAGGCGGAGGACGCGCTCGGGCGATTCGGGCCGACCACCTTCGCCATCCACGGTCAGCGCGCGATGATCGAGATGGCGGCCGCCTCCGGGCTGTGCCGCCTCTTCCCCGCCGAGCTGGAGCCGCTCCGCGCCTCCACCCGCGGCACCGGACAGCTGATCACCGCGGCGCTGGAGCGGGGCTGCAAGGAGCTGTGCATCGGCCTGGGCGGCAGCGCCACCACCGACGGCGGCGCCGGCATGCTGGAGGCGCTCGGCGCGCGCTTCATGGCGGCGGACGGGAGCTGGCTTTCGCCCGGAGGCGGGCCGCTGGCGGGCCTGGAGCGGGTCAAGCTGGACCGGGTGCTGGCGAAGCTGCAGGGCGTGACGGTGCTGGCGCTGTCGGACGTGCGCGCGCCGCTGCTGGGGCCCACCGGCGCGGCGGCGGTGTTCGCGCCGCAGAAGGGCGCCACCCCGGAGGAGGTGAAGGAGCTGGAGACCGCGCTGGCGCGGCTGCACCAGGTGGTGCTCCAGCAGACCGGGCGCGACCTCGCGGGGGAGCCGGGCGCGGGCGCCGCGGGCGGGCTGGGGTACGGGCTGCTGCTGGCCGGCGCCACGATGAAGGACGGCTTCGCCACGCTGGCGGAGCTGTGCGGGCTGCGCGAGCGCGTCCGCCGCGCGGACCTGGTGGTCACCGCCGAGGGGCGGCTGGACGCGCAGACCGCCATGGGGAAGGCCACCGCCAGCCTCGCCACCCTGGCGCGCCAGGAGGGCAAGCCGGTGGTGGTCCTCGCCGGCTCCATCGCGGACGGGGCGCCGGTGGACCTGTTCACGTTCGCGGAGCCGATCGACCCCGAGGGCCGCCAGAGCCGCCAGCTCCCGTCGAGCACGGACGCCACCGCCGCGCTGCTGGCGGCCGCCCGCCGGATCGCGCCGCGCTTCCTCGACCTCGTCCCGCCGAAGCAGGATTGAACGCGATGAGAGCCGACGGCGGGGACGTTCAACCTCCAGCTCCGGGGCGGATCGATCACGGTCGTCCAGCCCTTCGAGACCGTCCGCCCAGCGAGCGTGCTCCTGCAGATGGAGCTGGCCGGCACCGAGGTGAGCACGGGCTCCCAGGTGGAGCTCCGCCGGACGGTGGACCCCACGGCGGTGGACGTGGGCGACTGCGCCAGCGCGGGCGGCGTGGACCTGGCGTTCGCGGCGGCGGCGGTGGTGCTCGCGCCGCTCAGGGGCAGCCGCCGTCGCTCGCCTGGCTCGAGGTGATCGCGCCGGAGAAGATCGCCCCCGGGTCCTTGGCGCAGCCGGCGGTGAAGTCGAGCCGGATGCGGCCCACGCCACCGCCTCCCCCGCCGCCGCCTCCCCGGATGGTGGCGCCGCCGGCGGTGGCGCTCCCCCCGTCGGCTCCGTCTGCGGCGGCGGTGGGTCCCGCGCCGCCGCCGCCGCCCGCCCCGCCGGGGCTGTTGGAGGTGTCGCCGCCGGCGGCCACGCCCACGCCGTCGTTCTTGCCGTTGGCCCCACCGGCGCCGTCGTACGTCCCGGACGCGCAGCAGTTGTCGCCCTCCCCGCCCCCGCCGCCGTTCACGGTCACCCGCGCCGCGGCGCTGAAGCTCATGGAGGTCGCCTCGAGGAGGACGGCGCCGCCGCTCCCGCCGCCGCCTCCGCCCGACTGGTCGCTCTGCCCGCCCTGACCGCCGCCGCCCTGCGAGGCCACCTTCCCGCGGATGGTCATGGTGTCGCTGGCGGAGATCTGCACGCCGCCCCCGCCGCCTCCGCCCGTGCCGCCGGAGTCTCCGCCCGCGCCGCCGCCGCAACCGCCGCGGATGGGCTGGAGGTCGGTGCCCCCGTTCACGCTCCCGCCCAGCGCGCCCGCCGCCGAGAGGTTGGAGTTCCCTCCCGCGCCGCCCGTGCCGGCGAACGCGCCGCCGCCACCGCCGCCGCCGGAGGAGCTGCTGGCCATCCCCGCCGCGCCGGCGCCGGTCGCGCCGCAGGCCGAAGACGAAGAGTCGTTGCCGCCCGCGCCGGGCGTGGTCCCCCCGCCGCCCGCGTTGACCAGCCCGTCCACCACGACGTCCCCGAACACGGCGAGGATGACGGGCCGGGTGCCGATCAGCCGGAGGGTGTGGTTGGTCTCGACGCGCAGCCCGCGCATGGGCAGCACCACCGCGTCGATGCCGCTGGCGCCCTGTGTGACGACGACGACGGGCGGCGTGGGCTGCCCGCACCAGTTCTGGAACGGGTTGGTCGCGCTCGGGGAGGAGTCGAAGGTCGAGGTGTTGCAGTTGAACCGCTGCGCCGGCCCGAACATCGCGATGGGCGGCGGCGTGAAGTTCGCCGGCGCGTAGCGGAAGATCGCTCCGCAGCTCCCGTCGTACCCGCAGAACCCGCCCGCGCAGGAGCTCCCCGCGTCCACCCCGTACACGCAGCCGCCGTCGCCCGCGCAGGTCCCGGCGGGCTCGTGGCACGCGGTGGGCGGCGAGGCGCAGATGACGGGCGCCACCGTGCAGATCCCGCCCGAGCACTTGTCGTTCACCGTGCACGGGTTCCCGTCGCTGCACGCCCGCCCGTCACAGTCCGGGTCCGCGCAGTCGATCAGCCGGTCCCCGTCGTTGTCGAGGCCGTCCCCGCACGTCGCTTCCTTCGCCTCGCAGGCCCCCGCGCCGGCGCACGACGGGTCCGCGCAGTCCACCGCCCCCGAGCAGTCGTTGTCCGCCCCGTCGCCGCACACCTCCTGCGCCTCCGGGTTCACGTCCGCGCGGCGGTCGTCGCAGTCGCCCCCGCCGAAGCCGGTGGAGCGGAACCCGTCCCCGTCCTTGTCGGCCCCCGCCGGCATCGCCAGGTCCAGCGTGAGCGGGACCACCTTCCCGGAGACGAACGCCGAGTCCTGCCTGGGGGCCTCGTCGTCGAGGTACATCGGCGGCTGGCATCCGCCCCCGCTCGACCAGTAGCCCTCCGCCCCGGCGACGAACGCGCGGCTCAGCCCACGCGTCTCGAAGAGGCCGATCTCCAGCGCGTCGCGGCCGCCCCGGAGCTGGAACCCGCTGGTGAGCTCGCTCCCGTCCTCGAGCTCCGCGAACGCGAGCACGCAGGTCACCTTCGCGGCGGGATCGAGGTGCAGCGTGAAGTCCGCCCCGGCGCTCTGGGTGCACCCCGCGGCGAGCAGGATCAGCGCGGCGGGCCAAAGCCTGTCGGAGCGCTGGGTGGGGGACATGGCGGAGAGTGTACCTGCTCTCACTCTCCGACGAGGGCGTTGCCTTGCTCCAGCAGCCCCGCCACCGCGCGCCGGCTGGCCTCGGTCAGCTCGTCCCGGTCCGCCAGGGTGCGGCCCTCCACGGGGATGGGCGCCCCCACCAGCAGCGCCGCCTTCTTCCCCGCGCGGATGCGCAGGCTGTTCTTGGGGAGGATGTGGCGCGTGCCCGCCACCGCCAGCGGGACGATGGGCACGCCGGCGTTGAGCGCCAGCACCACCGCGCCCTTCTTGAACGGCCGGAGCACGCCGTCCGGGCTGCGCGTCCCCTCGGGGAAGAAGGCGATGTCCATCCGCTCGCGCACCGCCGGGATGGCCTCCGCCAGCGCCTGCCGGTCGCCGTCCCCGCCGGAGCGGTCCACCTTGATGGTGTCCACCGCGCGCATCGCCTGGGCGAACACCGGGATCTTGAACAGCTCCGCCTTGGCGACGAAGCGGAGGTGGCGCTGGAGCTGCGACACCAGCACCAGCACGTCGAAGTGCGACTGGTGGTTGCACACGAACACGCAGTGGCCCTGGGGCAGGTTCTCTTGCCCGCGGACCTCCACCGACACGCCCGCGGCGTTGAGGATGCTCCGGCACCACAGCCGCAGCAGCGGGTCCGGCCGCTCCTTGTCCCGGGAGGCCATGGCCACCACCACCGGCGCGGCGGCGAGCGTCCCGAACACCACCGTCGTATAGGTGGCCGCGGTGCGCAGCAGGTCCTTGATCACGCGCTCCCTCCTCCCACGTGCGTCACACGAACTCCCGCGCCGGGAACAGCAGCACCTCGTCGATGGTCGAGGCGCCCAGCAGCAGCATCAGCACCCGGTCCAGCCCCACCGCCACGCCGCCCGACGGCGGCATCCGCCCCACCGCCTCCAGGAAGCGCTCGTCCAGCGGGTACGCCGGCCGCCCCAGCCGCCGCCGCAGCGCGCGCTCCTCCTCCAGCCGGCGGCGCTGCTCGCGCGCGTCGGTCAGCTCGGAGTAGCCGTTGGCCAGCTCCGCGCCGCGCACGTAGAGCTCGAAGCGCTCCGCCACGGTGGGGTCGGAGGGCTTCAGGCGCGAGAGGGCGGCCATCGAGGCGGGGTACTCGGTGAGGTAGGTGGGGCGGTCGCGGCCCAGGTGGGGCTCCACCTTCTGCAGGAAGAGGTGGAAGAAGACGTCGTCGAAGCTCGGCGACTCCGCCTGATCCGGGAGGCGGGCCCCGGCTCCCCGCGCGGCGCGCGCGAGCGACGGCGCGTCCGGGCACTCGCGCAGGTCGACGCCCGCGTGGCGCAGCACCGCGTCGCGGACGGTGACGCGCTCGTAGGGGAGGGCGGAGAACGGGCCGGGCGAGCCGAGCGCGCGCTCCACCTCCGCCAGCGCGCGCTCCAGGTCCTCCATGACGAGCGCGTAGTCCGCGTGCGGCCGGTAGAGCTCCAGCAGGGTGAACTCGGGGTTGTGCGAGGGGGAGACCTCGCCGTTCCGGAACACCTTGCAGATCTGGAAGATGGGGCCCATCCCGTCCGCCAGCAGCCGCTTCATCGCGTACTCGGGGCTGGTGTGGAGGTAGAGCGTGCGCGGCGAGCCCACGTCCGTCTCCGGGCGGAAGGCGACCTCGCAGGCGGAGATGTGCGGCTCCATGCCGGGCGCGGGCACCAAAAGCGGCGTCTCCACCTCCGCGAAGCCGGCGGCGGTGAAGAAGCGCCGCAGCGCCGCGTACATCGTCTGGCGAGCGGTCGCCGCCGACAATTGCTTGCGGTCCGGCATGGGATCGCGGACGTTACAGCGCGCCTCGTCTCCAGAGGAGAGACTCGTGAATTTCCGAACGACCGCCCTCGCCGCCGCCGTTGCCATGTGCTGGTGCGCCGCTTGCGCCACCACCGCGCCCAAGCAGCAGCCGCCCCCGAACCTGGCCACCACCGAGGTCGAGATCACGGTCAAGGACCTGGACCAGGACATGGCGGCGCAGCTGCAGGCCGAGATGCAGAAGGTCCCGGAGCTGCGCACCGCCACGCTCAAGAGCCACGGCGAGCGGACCGCGGTGTTCGCCGTGCACTACCCGGGCGACATCGGGAACGTGCCGCAGTCGCTGGCGCGCATCCCGCACCCGGGCCTGAAGTACGCCTCCGCCACCCACCGCTACGAGTACGGCGCCTTCGACAACGAGCCGCCCACCATCTCCTTCGTCCACCCGCAGGACAAGCAGGTGCTCAACACCAGGGAGCAGTTCATCACCGTGGAGGTGCCGGACAAGGACATCGCCACCGTGGCCATCGGCGGGAAGGCCGCCCCCCGCTACAAGGGCAACGTGTTCCGCCTGAGGGTGGAGCTGGCGGAGGGGCCACAGGAGATCGTCGCCACGGCGAAGGACCGGGCGGGGAACGAGACCAGCGCCAAGGTGGCGTGCACGGTGGACACCACCGCGCCGGCGCTGGAGGCGCAGGTGAAGCTGGTGGTGGAGGGCGTGGTGGAGCCGGGAAGCGCGGTGCTGATCGACGGCCAGGAGGTGCCGGTGGACGGGCGCGGCGCGTACCGGGCCGAGGTGCCGGTGCGCAAGGGCCAGCGGAGGGTGGAGATCGTGGCCATCGACGCGTCGGGCAACAAGACCACGCAGGTGAAGACCATCGGCGAATGAGGGGGCGGCTCGGGGCGCTGGCGGTCCTGTCGTCCCTCCTGCTGGTCCCCGCGTGCCCGCGCCCGGCGGTGGTGAAGCCGCCGGCGCCTCCACCGGCCGCCGACGACGGGCTGCGCGAGGAGGTGCAGAAGCTGTCCGCGGAGGCGGAGGCGCTGCTCAAGGCGCAGAACGAGCAGATCTGGGCGACGTGGACCGCGGGGCAGAAGCCGCAGATCGCCGCCTCCTACGAAGGGCACGCGGCGCTGTTCACGCCGGAGAACATCCACAAGATCGAGAAGCTGCGGCAGCGGGCGAAGGAGCCGGGGGAGATCCGCGCGCTCACCTCGCTGCTGTCGTACTTCGTGGGGGAGTACCTGGCGTCGCAGCTGGCGGAGCTGACGGACGCGGTGTCGAACGTGGAGGGCTCGGCCACCTTCACGGTGCAAGGGAAGGAGTACGCGTACCGGGAGCTGGACCGGCTGCTCGCCGCCGAGCGCAGCGCCCCGCGCCGCCGGGCGCTGTGGGAAGGGGCCACCGCGGCGGTGCAGCGGATCTCCGCCACCGTGCGGCTGCGGGAGGAGCGGAAGGCGGAGCTGCTGGCGGGGCTGGGGTACCCGTCGCACGAGGCGTACGGCGCGGAGCTGCGGCAGGTGGACCCGGCGCAGCTGGCGCTGCTGGCGGAGCAGGTGCTGGCGACGACGGAGGCTGCGTACCAACAGGTGCTGGAGCGGATGTCGTCGCTGGAGGTGGAGCTGCCGCCGAAGCAGGTGCGCCGGTGCGACTTCCCGCGGACGTTCCGGACGCCGGCGGTGGACGCGCGCTTCCCGGCGGCGGAGCTGCTGCCGCGGGCGGAGCTGACGGTGGAGGGGATGGGGTTGAAGCTGGACGGGTTGAGGAACCTGAAGATCGACGCGGGGGATGCGCCCGGGAAGGCGGCGCGGGCGCTGGCGGTGGGCGTGGACGTCCCCGGCGACGTGCGGCTGTCGGTGAAGCCGGTGGCGGGGGTGCGGGCGCAGGCGGCGCTGATGGGCGAGGTGGGGCGGGCGCTGCACCTGGCGTTCACCAAGCCGTCGATGCGGTTCGAGCTGCGCGCGCTGGGGGACGGGTCGGCCGGGGCGGCGTACGCGTTCCTGTTCGAGGACCTGGTGGAGGACCCCATCTGGCTGGAGGAGCACGCGGGGTTCTCGGGGGACGGGCTGGATCGGTACCTGGCCACGCAGGCGGCGATCCTGCTGCAGCGGATCCGGGTGACGGCGGGGAGGATCCTGTACGAGCTGCAGCTGCGGAGGCGGGGCTTGCAGGACGCGAAGGAGCTGTACGGGCCGATCATGTCGCGGGCGTACGGGGTGCCGTTCGGTCCGGACGACGAGGCGCGCGCGCTGGTGGACCTGGAGGACTTCTACCAGTCGGCGGACGACTTCCTGGCGTGGTTCCTGGCGGGGCAGCTCCAGGCGCAGATGAAGGCGCGCTACGGGCCGGCGTGGTGGCACAACCCGGCGGCGGCGGCGTTCCTGGAGGCGCTGTGGGGGCGGGGGCAGTCCGTCACCGCGCGGGAGGTGGTGGGGTTGATCGGCGAGGAGCGGCTGCGGCCGGACGTGCTGCTGCTGCGGCTGTCCACGATGCTGAAGGTGCCGATCAGCGTGCCCGCGAATTTCGGGAAAGAGGTGGAGGCGCTGCCGGTGGGGTCGCCGGACGGGGGGACGCCATGAGGTAGAGAAATATCGGTCGAGGAACTGCCTGGCGACCGCGTGGTCATCACGCTCGGGGAGTGGCCGACGCCGGAGACATCTGAGCCTCCCAACCTCTACGATTCGCCGGAGCAGCGCCGCCAGGTGGATCGGCGGTTCCTCGACTGAGGAGAGCGGAAATGGCAAAGCAACACTTCTTCCTCAAGCTGATCCCGCCGCGCCCGTCGTTCCCGTTCGACATGAACGAAGAGGAGAAGCGGCTGATGGGCGAGCACGGCGCGTACCTGCGGCGGTTCTTCGACGCCGGGAAGATCCTCGCCTTCGGGCCGGTGCTCGCCGCATCCGGCTCATTCGGGATGGGCCTGCTCGAGGTGGAGGACGAGGCGGAGGCGCGGCGGATCGTCGATGCCGACCCGACGGTCGTCGCCCGCCTCAACGCGTACGAGCTGTCGCCGATGCGCCTGGTCGGCCCGCGGAACTCCCAGGTATAGAATTCCGGGTATGTCCGGGATCGGCACCGCCCTGCTCTCGCTGTTTGCGCTGAACCAACTCCCTCCGCTCTGCGAGCAGCAGCTGGGCGTCTGCGCCGGCGCCCGGCACGCGCAGTTGCCGGATGGGGGGTACGAGCCGGTGTGCACCTCGCTCTCGTACGGGCCGGACTACGAGGACCACGAGAGCCGCTGCGACGGGCTGGACAACGACTGCAACGGGCAGGCGGACCAGTGGTGGAGAAACCTCACGCCGCTCGAGGCGCCCAATGGTTCCTTCCCGCTCGCGTATGCCTCCATCCCCGGCGGCTTCGTCATCGCCACCGAGAACGCCGCCGGGACGCCGCTGCTCCGGTACCGCGACGCCCTCGGCGCGCCGCTCCGCCCGGACGTGACGTTCACCGGCTGGAGCGCCGGCTTCATCCGCTCCTTCAACCTGGTCAGGACCGCGGACGGCCTCCTCCTGGACATCGGCCCCTCCTCGGTCGCCTCGACGTTCGTCGTCCACCTCGACGGCGACGGCATTCCGCTCGAGGCGCCGCGGGCGATCGCCCTCCCCCACCCGGCGGGCTTCGTGACCGCCGCGCCGTCCTCGGACGGGACGCGCGTCCTGCTCCTGCTGATCCAGCAGACCGGGCCCGCCGAGATCCTCGGGCTGACCCTGGACGCGCAGGGCCTGGCGCGCTCCGGGCCCGCCGTGGTGATGACCAAGCGGTTCGACACCCAACCTTCGTTCAACCCGGGTTGGCCGGTCGGCACGGCGCCGGACCGGTTCGCCATGGTGGCGTACGAGGACACCCAGGTCCCCTTCAGCACCTCGTATGTGCGAGTCCTGCCGCTCTCGGAGTCCTTGCAGCCCACCGGCCCGGAGCGCGTCTTCCAGACGTGGAGCCAGCTGCAGGTCAAGCTGCTTCCGCCGTCGTCACCTGGCCGCTGGGCCACCGTCCCGTTGCTGTACCGGGACATCGAAGGCGATCGGGGAACCGTGTGGCTCATCCCGAGCGCCCTCGACCGGTACCCGGTGCCTCCCCAGCTCTGGCTGCGGATACCGGCCGTCCAGCTCTTCTTCGCGGCGGCGGGTTCCGAGCAGGGACCCACGCTGGCCTGGCAAGCGCTCCAGTACGGCGATGGCCAGACCACGTACCAGTGGGACGTGGGGGCGGCTGGCGGGGGCCTGAAGGAGAACCTCGACCCGCCAGGCCAGGTCCTGGTCTCGCCCTCCCTGCCGTTCATCTACGGAATGTCCCGCGAGCGCCCCGACGCCTGGACCGCGCTCCTGGCGAACCCCCACCTCGACGGCACCACCGAGCTGGACGCGACGACCTGGTGCTCGCCGTGAGCGGCGCGCGGCTCCTGCCGGGGCTGCTCCTCATCGCCAGCGCGGGCTGCCAGTGCGGCCATCCGGGCGGAGATGATGGAGGCATCCCTTGTCCGGAGAGCGCGACCCGACCCTCTTGCTGCCAGGGCGGATGCAACGGGGACCTGGCCGCCGCGGCGGTCTGTGACGCCGACGCCGGGACCTGGGTCTGTCCGGCGGGGAGCGCGTCTGCGGACCAGTGCGGTACGCCGTTCTGCGCGGGCGACCAGCCGCCGCCCCTCTGCGAGAAGCAGCTCGGCGTCTGCGCCGGGTCCCACCACCGGAAGCTCCCCGATGGGGGCATCGATCCGGTCTGCGACTACGGGCCGGACGGTCACGTACTGCAAGCCCTGAGCAGGTCGATCACCGCGTCCGACATCGGCGTCTCCGGCCGCAGCCGCGGGTCGGCGATCGGCGGGAGCACCTGCAGCCTCAGCGGCACCACGCCCGCCCAGAACGGCAGCGCGTAGTCCTCCTCCAGGTCCACCGGCGGACCCTCCCGCACCTTCGCCGACGCCTCGGTGATGGGGATCCGCACCACCGCGGTGGCCTGCAGCTCGCCCTCGTCCGGCGCTCGCGTCTCCCGGCTCCGCCCGCGCGCCACGTGCTCCACCAGCGCGTCCAGGACGCGGAGCTTCTCCTCCCGGTCCCGCACCTCCTCCGCCGTCCCCAGCACCACCACCGACCGGTAGTTCATGGAGTGGTGCATGGCCGACCGCGCCAGCACCAGCCCGTCCATCAACGTCACCGTCACGCACGCCGTCGCGCCCGCCCGCAGCACGCCCAGCATCCGGCTCCGCTGCGACCCGTGCAGGTAGAGCCCGTCGCCGACGCGGACGTGCAGCGTGGGGATGACGAACGGCTGGCCGCCGTCCACGAACCCCACGTGGCAGATCAGCGCCTCGTCCAGGATGGCGTGGATCTTCGCTTCGTCGTGGGTGCCGCGGGACGGCTTCCGGCCGAGGGTGGTGCGGGGCGTGACGGCGATCATGCACGCCATCATGCGCCCGCACTGGTACCTTCAAAAGTGCCAGAATCGAGAATTCAGACAGACCAGTCTACTTGGCCGCCGGACCCTGCGCGTACCACTGGTCGGCGCTCTGCGCGGTGTGCCCGTCCTTGTAGGTGACGGACGCGCGCTGTCGGATCTGGTTGCTCCCGGTGGCGTCGCGCTCGTTCGCGCCCACCGCGTCCACGTCGATCCGGTTCAGCACCGACGACGCCGGCACCGACTTCCCGGAGGCGTCCATCAGCTTCAGCTCCTTCGCCGCGCGGCTGTTCGGGTCGGTGAGGTCGATGTACCGGTGGCCGGTGGCGGGATCGGTCTTCAGCTCGCCCTTGTAGTCGCGCGCCAGCTGCGCGTACCCGTCGGAGAACTTGCCGTCGTGATCGCCGTACACGTCGTTCCCGTCGACCACGCCGTTCTTGGTCAGCCCGTCGCCCGCCCGGTCGCGCATCAGCCACGCCTCGTTCGGGTTCAGGCCGCCGGAGGTCTTCACCGCGCCCTTCCCCTGTCCGAAGCCGTCCGCGTCGAGCGCGAACCCGTGGGTGCTGTCGAGCTTCGCGTCCTTCCCGTCCAGCGCGATCTTGATCGGCGAGTGCATCTCGGTGCCGATGACGTTGTACGCCCCCTGCGCGGAGGTGAGCTGGCCGCCGGCGCTGCGGTCGTAGTTGCGGCCGGCGCCGTCGTTCAGGTGCTGCGCGTGCGCGCCCACGTTCAGGGACTGGTTCGCCACCACGTCCTTGCTGTCCAGGGTCTCCAGGATGCGGCCGTCCTGGCTGATCACCAGCGACTTGTGGTCCGGCACGTTCGTGTTCAGCGTCGCCTGCACGTTCGGGTCCTGGCTGTCGAGCAGCGCCTGCACCTGCGCGGCCTGCTGAGGCGAGATCGCGCTGTGGGTGCGCTCGCCCCCACGGTCCTTCAGGCCCTTCGTCGGCCGGAGCATGTCCTCCAGGCCCTGGCGCACCGTCCTGCCGCCGAAGCGCTGCAGGTCGCCGACCACGAACACGCCCGGACCGGAGGCCGGAGTGGGCGACGTCGTGGACGCGGCCGGAGACGCCGAGGCCGTCGCGCCGCCCGCCGACGCATACGCCGAAGCCGTCGCACCGCCCGCCGAGGCGAACGCCGAAGCCGTGGCCCCACCCGCCGCCGCAGTCGCACCACCCTGAGCAGCAGCACCCTGCGCGGGAGCGCCCTGGGCAGGAGCGCCCTGCGCCGGAGCCGCCCCACCACCCCCACCCCCCAGCATCTGCATGAGCTGATTGACCAGGCCCATCAGCGCATTCAGGGCCTGGCTGAGCTGATCGCCCCCCTGGGCGGGACCACCGACGAAGGCGTCCACGGGTCCAGCGGCGGCCTGTTGAGCTTGCGGTGCGGCAGCGGCGGGCGCAGCAACAGCGTTCGCCGGCGTGAACGGATTCGCGCCGGGCGCAGCAAGAGCGATGGTGGTCATGGGAAGGGGTGCCCCTCACCCCTGTGATTTCACGTGAGAACTACTTGTAGGTTTATCTCACGAAATGGGAGAAAGTTGCCCCTAGGTCCACCGGCTGATGAGGCGCTCCCGGTCGAAAAGACGCACCGCGGCAACCAGCAGCAGCACGTCCAGCACGAGCACCACCGCTCCCTGGATGGCGTAGTACGCGGCGCCCGCCCGCAGCACCCCGGCGATCTGCAGCGCCACCAGCCCGACCACGGGGAGCACGCAGACGCCGGCGATCTGCTGCGCGAGCCTGGCCTCCGCCACCCGCGCGGAGATCACCACCGCGATGCCGTTGCCGAAGAACGCGAACAGCGGCGCGATGACGCCCACGCCGAACAGCCACATCCCGTTCGGCATCAGCGTCACCTTCAGGAAGTGCCAGGACACCACGTCCACGCCGACGCAGAAGGCGGCGAACGCCACCCAGGAGATCGCCACCGCCGGCACCAGCGACGCCAGCGACTTCCCCGCCACCAGCTCCACCGCGGTGATCGGCGACGCCAGCAAGGGCTCGATGGTGCGGCGCTCCTTCTCCCCGGCCACCGCCTGCGACGAGATGAGGATGGGGACGAAGATGGGCATCACCAGGAACATCCCGAACCAGTCCACCAGCGCCTTGTCGATCAGGAAGCTCGCGGCGGAGACGTTCAGCGGGAGCTTGGGGTCGTAGTACGTGGCCATCGTCCGCAGGTTCGGGTCGTCGGGGTTCCTGGAGTACGAGTACACGGTGCCGATGGGCACCACGACCAGCATCGCCGGCAGCACCAGCAGCGAGAGCAACAGCCCGCGGTTCTTCTTCAGGTCCGTCAGCTCCTTCCACACCACCGCCTGCACTCGGCGCAGCCTCACGCGTCGCCTCCCTTCACCAGGTCCAGGTAGACCTCTTCCAGCGGGCGCTCGGCGGGGACGACGGAGTGCACGCGCGCGCCCGCCTTCACCAGCGCGGCGATCACCTCCGGCACGTCCTGGTCCTTCTCCACCGTCACCGTGAGCACCTCGCCGTCCGCGAGCGAGCCCGGAGCGAACGGCAGCGCCTTCACCAGCGCCGCGAACCGCGCCGCGTCCCCCTCCACCCGCACCGCCACCGCCGCGCCCTGCCGCCGCAGCGCCCGCACCGTGGACACCGCCAGCAGCTTCCCCTTCACCACGCCCACCCGCGCGCAGAGCCGCTCGACCTCCGGCAGGTTGTGCGAGCAGAGGATGATGGTCCGCCCCTCGGACGCCAGCTCCGCCACCGCGTCGCGCACCGTCCGCGCCGCCTCCGGGTCCAGCCCCGACGTGGGCTCGTCCAGGAAGATCACCTTCGGCTCGTGGACGATGGCGCGCACGATGGCCAGCTTCTGCCGCATGCCCTTGGAGTAGGAGCCGGCGGGCTCGCGCTCGCGGCCGCCCAGGCCGAAGCGCTCCAGGTAGCGCACGGCCCGCGCCCAGGCGGCGCGCTCGTCCAGCTCGTTGAGCTTGATGAAGAAGCGGAGGTTCTCCTCGGCGGTGAGGCGGTCGTAGAGGCCGGGCTGTTCGGTGAGCAGGCCCACCGAGCGCCGCAGCTGCTCCGCGCCGGTGCGCACGTCCAGCCCCAGCACGGTGGCCGCGCCCGTGGTCGGCGTCAGTAGCCCGGTCAGCATCCGCACCGTGGTGGTCTTGCCGGCGCCGTTGGGACCCAAGAGCCCGAACACCTCGCCCTCCTGGACCTGGAAGGACAGGCCCTCCACCGCGGGCCGCCCGCCGAACGACTTGCTCAGCGCGCGCGCGTCGATCGCCAGGTCAGGCACGGGGCGGCGGCCCTCACTCGATGGTGACGAGGGTGAACTTGTTGTTGAGGTCCCGGTCCACCTCGGTGATGCGCTTGTCCGGACCCACCGCCTGCCGCAGCAGCCCCAGGCGGTAGTGCTCCACCAGCGCCCACTTGCGTCCAGGGAGCTGGGCGTACTGCCGCAGGATGGGGTTGTCCCGGATCTGCCGGATCTGGTTGCGCGAGTAGAAGGTCTCGCCGCGCCAGTTCATCAAGAACGCGATGATGGGCTCGTCCGGGTTCTTCTGGCCGTAGTAGCGCCAGAACTGGTCGCGCTGGGTCCAGTGGTGGGTGAGGTCTTCGTAATGCGAGTAGTTGAACCACCCGGCGAACACCAACACCATCCCCAGGAACGACCCCACCATCATCACCTTCGCCCGCTGCGCCGCGCCCAGCGCCGCCAGCCCGCCGCCCACCAGGAAGGTCATCCCCAGGAAGGACTTGGGGGTGACCGCCTCGGTGAAGAAGGCCTGCAGCGCGTCCCCCGCCGTCCCGCGGCGCAGCCCGGTGGCGATCAGCGCCACCGCCGCCAGGCCCACCGCCGCCGCGCCGAGGAGGAGGTCGTTCCGCTCGCGGTCCTTGGCGCCGGTGGCCGAGCTCCCCAGGAAGATGGCCACCAGCGCCAGCGCCAGCCCGAGGAACAGCGTCGCGCTCTGGCCGCTGAGCATGGCCACCAGGAGCCCCAGCCCGGCGAGCAGCAACGCCAGCGCCATCGCCCGGGCGGACGGGGACGGCGCCTTGGCGCGGGTGGAGTCCCAGAGCAGGTAGCCGCCGAAGGCGATCAGCAGCCACGACAGCAGGTCGCCCGTCCACAGCGCCCGCGTCCCGAACAGCGACATCGCCCGCAGCGTCACCTCGTTCATCGGGTACGGGCGGGCGGCGTTGTCGTAGTTGTAGACGAACAGGTCGGTGAAGTTCTTCGGGTTGGCGGCGAGGTCCTTGGACACCAGGATGAAGAGGGCCAACCCCGCCAGCAGCGACACCGCGTGCGTGGCGACGCCCTCCTTCCACAGCCGGTCCGCGAACAGCGCCATCAGCACCGCCACCGGCGGGAGCACCGGGAAGATGTAGTGGTGGAACTTGGTGGCGGAGAGGTCGAGCATGGTGAACAGGCCCAGCGCCCAGAGCACCATCAGCACCATCAGGTGGTCGACCTTGCTCCCGCCGCGCATCTTCAGGCCCGCGGCCATCGCGAAGGCGCCGGGCAGCAGCGCCGCCCACGGCCCCATGGCGAAGCCGCCCTGCTCCACGAAGTAGATGAAGGTGCCGCCGGGCGTGGTGGTGTGCACGCCGGAGGTGAGCCGCGCGAAGTGGTCGTGGATGAGGAAGCGGTACCAGAAGACCTTCTGCTCGTCGTCCACGCCCTGGAAGGAGAAGAGGACGGCGAACCACGGCCCCACCATGGCGAAGAAGAGGAGCAGCCCGGTGCCCAGGCGCATCCGGTAGCACTGGCCCCAGAGCCAGGGCATGGGCGCGTCACCCCTGGCGACGCGGTTGCGGTAGGCGGGGCTGGCAAGCCAGTCCCAGTGCGCGGCCATGCTGTGGGCGTCCCACGGCATCACGCAGAAGGCGGCGTAGAGGATGAGCACCACCGCCGGCACGCCGGGGCCCATCAGCCCCTTGGCGAACACGGCGAGCGCGCCGCAGACGTAGAAGCCGTACCACCAGGCGGTGCGGTGCTTCGTCTCGTCGTCCAGCTGGCCGATGATGGCGCAGGCGAACCCGCCCATCAGCAGCGAGACGAAGGGCACGTCGGTGACGCTGCTCTGCCGCGAGAGCAGGAAGTACAGCGGCATGGTGGAGAGGATGAGCGCGGTGGCGTAGGCCGCGCGCCGGCTGGCGACGCGCGACACCGCGTAGGCCAGCAGGCACAGCGCGGCGATGGACATGAAGGTGAAGGGCAGCCGCACGCCCCACTCGGTGCCGATGCCCAGCACGCCGCCGGGCCCGGAGTTCGCCCGCGCCTTCTGCCAGTAGTCGCTGTCCAGCCACGGCCCGCGCACCAGCGCGAACGACAGCCCCAGCCCCCCGAGCGCCGCCACCGCCCACTTCCACGCGCCCAGCCGCTGGTGCACGCGCGCCGACGCGGGGGAGAGCGCCAGCGCCCCGGAGACGAGGACGAGGAGGACGGCGGCCGGCCAGGAGAGCCCGCCGAAGCCGGGGCCCACGCCGTCCACCGACCCGGCGAAGAGCATCCCCACCGCCTGGATCCACATGGTGAGCGGCGGCTTGGAGAAGAAGTACGCGCTCTCCCAGTAGGGGAACACGTAGTCGCGCCGGTGGATCATCATCCGGCCGACCTCGCCGTAGTGGTCCTCCCAGCAGTCCCACAGGCCCACCGCGCCCAGCATGGGCAGGTAGAGGATCCCCGCGAAGAGGCCCACCACCAGCACCAGGCGCACGGCGTCCGACTGCGAGCGGAGCCGCTTCACCCACGGGCGGTCGAAGAACCCGTCCCCGAGGAAGGCCTCGGTGATGGTCTGATCCGGCCGCTCCTGCTGATCTGAATCCTGGTTCGACATTCGGGGCCGGCTTCTATCACGCCCACATCCGGGGTCGACCGTAGGGGGGCAGACAGGCTTAAGTCGGCCCATGCAGGTGCTCCCGCTCGTCGCGCTCCTCGCCGCCGCCGCCCCACAACCCAAGGCGCTGCTGACCAGCGGACCGGTCAAGCTGCTGGAGGTGGTGGCGGAGAAGCCGGTGCCGTTGAAGCCCAAGGGCGCGGAGGTGGTGGTGCTGGTGGAGGGCGCCGCGCAGGTGCCGCTGGAGCCGGGGAACCCCACGCTGCACGCCGGGGACTCCCTCTTCGCGCCCACCCCCAAGGACTGGTGGCTGACGCCCCAGCCCAGGGTGCGGGCCATCATCCTGGCGCTCCCCACCCCGCCGAACGTCACGGCGACCACGCGGCGGAGCGAGAAGGACACGGTGCACTACCGGATGCTCGGCGGGCAGGGGGAGGTGGCGCTGGTGCTGGACAAGGACGCGATCGCCACGGACGCGTTCTCGCAGGCGCGGCTCACGCTGCAGCCCGGCGCCGCGGTGCCGGCCCACCAGCATCCCGGGTCGGCGGAGATCATCTACGTGATCTCGGGGAAGACGGAGGTCACGCTGGACGGGGCGGCGAAGACGCTGGGGCCGGGGGAGGCCATCGCGCTGCCGGCCGGGCAGCGGCACTCCGCCAAGGTGGTGGGCGCCGAGGCGCTCCAGTTGGTCCAGTTCTACGTGCCGGGCGGGCCGGAGCAGCGGTTCCGCGGCGCCTCGGGCGGCGCGGGCAGTGGCACCGGCGGGGGCGGCTCCGGGGCGCCGGACGGCGGCGTCAGCGGGGGGTCCAAACCGCACTGAGCAGGACGCGGTCGTTGCGGTCGAAGTAGCCGAACGGGCTGGACGGCGGGCCGGCATACCACTCGAGGCCCAGGCCCAGCCTCAGCTGCGGGACGAGCTCGTAGCTGACCTGCGGCGCGAGGAAGAGGGAGCGCTGCACCACCTCGAAGGCCAGCGCGCCGCCCACCTCCAGGCGGCCGTCGAGGAGCTTCCGCGACCCGGCGACGACCAGCAGGTGGAGCCAGGCGGTGCGGGCGGCGCCGCGGGCGGTGGCCGGCTCCAGCGGGAAGAGGAGGTCGTCCGCGGGGACGCCGGGGATCGCCATGCCGAGGTAGCTGGCGCTGTAGACGAGGTCGGACTGCTCGGCGGGGGAGATGCCGGCCACCCAGGTGAGGCTGGGGAGGCGGAGCATGGTGAGGCCGTCGGTGCCGAAGGTCCGCGCGGGGGAGAAGGCGAGGTCGAGGTCGGCCTGGACGGGGCCGAGGATGGCGGACCCCTCCAGCCAGAAGGTGTGCTGGCGCGGGTAGGTGCCGCGGTAGAGCGATTCGCCGGCGGCGAGGCGGTTCTGGAGGGAGAGGAGGATGGCGGGGTCGACGGGGCGGCCCAGGGACTGCGCCTTGATCGCGGCCGCCAGCTCCGGATCGACCTGGACCTGGGGGAGCTTCTCGGTGGCCCACAGCCAGCCGGCGCCGGCGTGCCCTCGCCCGCCCAGGTCCACCCGCGCGCGCGCCGCGAGGTCGCCGGAGAGGCCGGAGTTGGGAGGGCGGGCGGTCTCGAGGAGGTGGGCCTGGAGGCCGTCCTCGATGCTGGGGTCCAGTTGGAAGGGGAGCGCCACCTCGGCGGCGGGCTGGAGGAGGGCCTGGTCCTGGCCGAAGACGGCGTAGCGGTCGGGTTCGAAGAAGGGGGCGTAGGCGAGGAGCCAGCGGACCGGGCCCAGCTCGCCCTGGGCGCGGAGGGCGAGGACGGTGAGGATGGAGGATTCGGGGTCGAGGCCGGCGGGGATGAAGCCGTCGCGGAGGTCGCGCGGGTTGAAGGCGTCCTCGGGGCCGAGGAGCGCGTTGGCGCCGAGGGGGACGCGCTGCCAGCCGACGCGGAGGTCCGCCCAGCGGCTGTAGAGGTCGAGGTAGGCGTCGCCCAGGCGCGCCTCCACGTCCGCGCGCGCGTGCGTCAATCCGGCGCGGGCCAGGCCCCGCCAGCGGGCGCGCGCCTCGAGGACGAGGCGGGCGGCGTCGGAGAGGCGGAGGTCGGCGCCCGCGGTGGCGCGGAACTGGCCTTCGAGGATGTCCTCCGGGGTGCCGAGGGTGGGTGGGGGTTCGAAGCGGGTGTCCAGGCCAACGAGGCCGGTGAGCTCCGCCCAGGTGCGGTTGAGGCGAGGGGTGGTGTCGCGGGGTGGGCCGGCGTCGGGAGTGCCGGCGCCGGAGGTGGGTGGGGGGTTGTCGAAGGACTCGATGGGGTCGAACGACTCGATGGCGCCAGGGACCTGGCCCGCGTCCGTCCCCGCATCCAGCTGGGCCCAGGCGAGTGAGGGTGCCAGCGCGAGGGCGAGGAGCGGACCCGCGTTCACCCCCGCTCCAGCGCGCGCTCGGTGAAGTCGTCGTCGGTGAGCTTGGACGGCTCCAGCTTCAGGACGCTGAGCGCCGTCTTCGACCCCGTCGCCTGGTTCTCCATCACCGCCTCCGCGGCGATGGTCCGCTCCTGGAACCGCTTCAGCTTCAGCGTGCGGAACACCTTGAGGAGCGCGCCCTCTTTGTCCCGGTACTCCACCCGCATCGGGACGTACGTCTCCTGGTCCACGAACAGCGTCACCTCCCCGTACGGCGACCCCTCCCCCGCGGTCCCCTTCAGCACGAAGCACTTCCTCCCCTCCGCCACCGCGTCCGGGCCCCGCGCCACCGAATCCTCCCGCGCCCCCTGACCCCCCAGGTCCGCGTACGAGAAGTCCGTCGACATGAACGACTCCCCCCGCTGCGCCTGGACGATCTTCCGCACCCGCTTCAGCTTCGGCAGGTAGAGCGAGATCTCCTCCGCCGTCCCCTTCCCCTCCCCCTCCACCGTGAGCACCGCCACCCCCGCCACCCCCGGCGGGGCGGAGAACCGGGACAGCGAATGGATCCGCCCCCCCACCTTCCTCGACGACGAGACCATCCGCTGCTCCCTGGCCACCCCATCCTTCCCGGTGGTGACCAGCCGCAGCTCGGCCGTCAGATCCAGCAAATCCAGCGCCCCGCGCTCCCGGCTCTTCCGGGCGATGTCCTGCGCGCTCTCCTCCGCCCGCGCCGTCGAGGCGCCGATCCACGCCAGCCCGGCGAGCAGGGCGCCGGCTGATCGCGGCGACAGACCTACCCTTCGGTTCATGATCCTTGACGTTACGCGGTTTTGCCTGCCGACGCGCGCGTCCAGTCGACCGATGGACGGGCGAGGTGGCGCGCGCCTAGACCGCCGAAAAACCAAGTCATTCACGGGGGATGGTGCCGTGTTGAGGTAACATGCCTCTGGTGTAGAGTTTGTGAGCGCCGCCCCGGGCCCCGATTCCGTGATGAAGCTGATCATTGAAGATGACGAAGGCCGAAAGACCGTCGTCCCCTTCGTGCGGGAAGAGATCACGATCGGCCGGCAAGAGGGCAACACCATCCGCCTCACCGAGCGGAACGTGTCCCGCCGCCACGCCCGCCTCCTCCGCCAGAACGGCCACGTGGTGGTGGAGGACCTGGGCTCCTACAACGGCATCAAGATCAACGGCGAGCGCATCCAGGGCCAGACCCCCGTCAACGACGGCGACCTGATCCAGATCGGCGACTACGACCTCGCCATCCAGACGGAGGCGTCGCCCTCCATGGCGGCGACCATCCAGCTCAGCTCGGCGCCGCCGGCCGCCCTGGGCAACGGCGCCGCCGCCGGCCACAACTCCAGCCCGCGCATCCCCACGCACCCGTCGCACCCGTCGCAGCCGGCCGTGCACGCCCTGGCGCACCCGCAGGACGCCCCCACCGAGACCGCCACCCCGGTGATGCAGGTGGACGCGCCGCCCGCCGCGCACGAGGGCGACGGGCCGCGCCGCACCCAGTCCACCGCCGTCATCCGGATAGACCAGGTGGAGGGCGCGCCGCGCCGCCAGGTGGTGGCCATCGACGCCACCGAGGCGCCCCGCCTCTGCATCCTCAACACCGAGCTGGCCGGCCGCGAGTTCGCCCTCGTCCGCACCGAGATCCGCATCGGCCGCACCGAGGACAACGACGTCGCGGTGGACCACCGCTCCCTCTCCCGCCTCCACGCCAAGATCGTCCGCGAGGAGACCGGCGAGTGGCGCATCCTGGACATGGAGTCCGCCAACGGCGTCTCCGTCAACGGCGAGCGCTACGCCCAGGTCTCCCTGCGCTCCGGCGACGTCATCGAGCTGGGCCACGTGAAGATGAAGTTCCTCGCCGCGGGCGAGGCCTTCCGCTTCACCCCCGGCGCCAACGGCGGCGGGCGCCAGAAGCTGGTCCTCGGCGCCGGCGCCGTGGCGGCGATCGCCGTCCTCGGCGTGGTGGGGTACACCCTGATGGGCGGCGGCCCCAAGACGCCGGACCCCAAGGGCCTGCAACCGATCGTCACCCCCGAGACGAGGACCCCACCCACCCCGCCGCAGACCGGCCACCCGGACACCGCGCCCACGCCGGTCAAGAGCAACGACGTGGAGGCCCGCCTGGCCGCCGCCCAGAAGGCGATGGACAAGCAGGAGTTCGACCAGGTCGCGGACATCCTCGAGCCCATCAAGAACCCGGACGGCACCCGGCCGGGCCCGGTCGAGGACCTGCTCAAGCAGGCCGCCGAGGAGAAGGAGAACCACCGCAAGCTGGGCCAGGCGGTGAAGGAGATGAACTCCGGCAACTGCGAGGCGGCCGAGAAGCTGCTCGCCGAATCCCAGGGCACCCTGAGCTTCGCCACCGACTGGCAGAGCACCCGCGGCAAGCTGGAGAAGCAGTGCCGGAAGAAGGCCGCCGTCCAGCCCGCGGCCACCTCCAAGGCCACCGAACAGGCCCGCATCGACGAGGCCCAGAAGAACTACGAGGACGGGAGGCTCCTCCTCAAGAAGCGCCAGTACAAGGAGGCGCAGGTCTTCTTCTCCAAGTGCCTGGAGCTGAACCCGAAGGACGCCGAGTGCCACCTGGCGCTGGGGTCCACCTACGCCCGGCTGAGGGACCCCGAGAAGGGCGCCCAGCATTACCGGGAATTCCTGCGCCTGGCCCCTACCCACGGGCAGGCGGAGGAGGTGCGCAGACTCCTCCAGGATTACGAGGATCAGCGCAATAAGCCGCATTAAACAGAAGTAGGCGCCGTCCAGGAATGTGGTAAGGGCACGCTCCCAGCGGCAGGTTTCACAACCTGGGAGCGGGCTGTGCAGATTCGTATCCTGGTCGTCGACGACGAGCCGGACAACTGTGAGTACCTCAAGCTGGTCCTGACCAAGGAAGGGTACGAGGTCACCACGCTTTCGGATCCGACCAAGACGCTCGATATCCTCAAGAGCGCCGACTACCACCTGGTCGTGCTGGACATGATGATGCCCCAGCTCTCCGGGACGGAGGTGCTGGACCAGATCCGGAAGGTGGACAGCGACATCGCGGTCATCGTGGCCACCGCGTACCCCAACGTGGACACGGCGGTGGCGTCGCTGAAGGCGCAGGCGTCGGACTACGTGAAGAAGCCGCTGGAGCCGGCGGAGTTCCTCTCCGTGGTGCGCAACGCGCTCGCCAAGAAGGGGCTCTCCAAGGACCCGGAGGCGGACCTGCACCGCGCCATCGGCCGGACCATCCGCGACGCGCGCAAGACGCAGGAGCTGACGCTCAAGCAGCTCGCCCGCCGCACCGGCCTGTCCGTCTCGCTGCTCTCGCAGATCGAGCGCGCCGAGTCCTCGGCCTCCATCTCGTCGCTGTACAAGATCGCGTCCGCGCTGCGGTTGAAGATGAGCGAACTTTTTGGGGATGCCTGAGGCATCCCCGGAAACGATCGCCTCGCGCTCCGGCGCAAAAGATGAGTGAGCTGTCCGGGGACGCGTAGGCCCGGGTCACTCGCTGGCGTTGGGAGCGCCGGAGAGCTGGCCGGCCATCGGCAGCAGCCAGATCAGCGCCGGGCCCGCGCCCGCCTCCTTTTCCTCCGCCATGGCCTCCGTGGCCGGAGGAGGCTCCGGATCCTTCGAGGCGGCGGGCGCGCGCGGGTCCACCTTCAGCAGCGGTGGCGGAGGCGGGACGGCCCGAGCGCCGAGCGCGCCCAGGAGCAATGCCCCCCCCAGCGCCGCAGCCACCCAGCGCCGAGCCCACCCCTCGTGGTGACCGTTCCCCATCAGAAGAGCCCTTTGCTCAACAGCTCCGACTTCCCCACCGTTCCGACGAGACGCCCGCCCGCATCCACCACCGGCAGCCGCTCGACCCCCACGCGGGCGAACAGCGCCGCCAGCTCCGAGGTGGCCGTGTCCTCCCGCACCCTTGGGATGGAGTGGTCCACCAGCTCGCGGGCGGCGGTGCGCCGCAACCGCCGGTGGTCGGGGGCGTGGCCGCGCAGGCGCTCGACCAGGATGGGGCCGAGGTAGCGCCCGTCCGGCGCCACCACGTGGATGTCGTGCCCCGGCGCCAGCTCCAGCCAGGTGGCCATCACCTCGTCCAGCGACGCGTCCTCGCGCAGGGTGACCGCGCCCGGCTCCATCAGCCGGCCGGCGTCCGCGCGGGTGAGCCAGGAGGGCGGCTGCAGCTGCGGCAGCGCCACCTGCCGCCTCCGGAGCACGTCCGTGTAGAGCGACTGCGGCCAGATCCGCCGGCTCACCGCCGCCGACAGCACCGCCACCACCATCAAGGGGAGCACCACCCCGTAGTCGCCGGTGAGCTCGAAGATGAGGAGCACCGCGGAGACCGCGGCGTGGGTGGTGCCGGCCAGCACCGCGCCCATCCCCAAAAGGGCGAAGGCGCCCTCCGGCGGCGCATTCGGCATCACCTGGTGGACGAGGTGCCCCACCGCCCCACCCAGGAGCGAGCCGAAGAAGAGCGAGGGCGTGAACAACCCGCCCGGCACGCCGGCGCCCGCCGCCCCCGCGGTGGCCACCATCTTCAGCCAGGGGAGCACCAAAAGGAGCGCCAGGGGCAGCTGACCCACCAGCGCGGCGTTCACCGTGTCGTAGCCGTTCCCCAG
>DASRBA010000094.1:0-3225 GCA_035637895.1 Myxococcaceae bacterium | reverse complement strand
CACGCACCAACTCCCCGCCGAGCACGCCAGGAAGTCCCCGCTCTGCTGCACCCCGCACGGCGACCCCGTCCCGACGATCTGGTCCGAGCACCCGCACACCCCGACCCCCGCCGTCGTCGTCGGGAAGCACCCCTGGCACCGCCCCGGGTGGTCCGGGTTGCAGAACGAATGGCACCGCCCCGCGATGCACGGCAACCCGTCGTTGCAGGGGTGGGACCCGTCGCACGCCTGGCACGAATTCGCGCTCGCCGTGGGCCCGCACACGTCGTCGGTGGACCCGGTGACCGTCAGGCACTGGAACCCGGTCCCGCACGTCTGGGCGATGCAGCCGCTGCAGCTCCCCGTCCCCACCGTCCCGCCGCAGCAGGACCGGCAGTACGCCTCGTCCACCGTCCCGATGCACACGCCGCACTGGCAGACGTTGGACAGCTCGCAGCGGCTGCCCGCCGTCCCCGGCGCCTCGCAGGCGCCCTGCGCGGTGCAGCCGTAGCCCGGGGCGCACTGCGCGTCGGAGGTGCACTGCCCGCCGAACCCCGGGATGTCCACGTTGTTGCAGCTGTCGCGGTGGCCGTTGATCGGCTCGCAGACGTTGAACTGCCCGGCGTTGACGCACATGTAGCCGGCGCCGCAATCCGCCGACTGCTGGCAGACGGCGGTGCACCACCTGTGGCCGAGGTCGTCGTACGCGCAGAGCCCGGCGCTGCACTCCTGGTCGTTGGTGCAGAAGGAGCACAGGTCCGAAGAGCCCGGCTTCACCAGGCACGCCTTCCCGGTGGTGCCGGCGGGCGACGAGCCCTGGCACGAGTACCCCGTGGGGCAGTCCTCCACCGTGCACTCGCGGGTGCAGATCTTCGCGCTGGAGGTGGTGGCGGCCGGCGCGCGGCAGTACGGGTACGTCCCGCTGCAGTTCTGGTCCCCGGCGCAGAAGGTGCCGATCTGCGCGGGCGGCGCGTTGCCCGGGTACACGCCGCAGACGTCGTCCAGGTCCGCCGAGCTGAGGTTGGACCGCACCTCGCCGGGCGCGAAGCTGGCGTACATCACCGCGGACGCGGCCGGCGTGTGCGAGAGCCCCAGGAAGTGGCCGGCCTCGTGGGTGACGATCGACTCCAGGTCGTAGCCGGTGGCCTGGTTCCCCTCGCCGCCCGCTTTCCAGCTGAAGTTGTTGTTGATCTCCATGTCGGCGTCGAAGATCTCGCCGGTGCCCGTGTAGAAGGTGGTGGTGGTCAGCGCGAGCGTCGCGGCGTCGTGCGTCCAGTTCGCGCCGCCGAGGAAGATGGTCAGGTTCTGATTGTCCTGCCCGTTGACCGCCGCGAGACCGGAGGGCGTGGTGAACGTGCCGTTGTACGTGCTGCTCCAGGACGTGCACGCCACGTTGCCGCTCACCCACCGCGCGTAGGATCGCTGGAGGGTCTGCAGCGCGGTCCCCCAGCTCACCCCGTTGACGGCAGGACCGGCCGCGCCGTGGTCGAAGACCTTGTACCGGGGCGACGGGTTGGTGCCCAGGAACCACTTGTGCCCGGACGGCGTGGCCCCCGCGGCGGTGACCAGCGCGGCCGCCGCCAGCGCCACCGCGCCCAGCCTCGCGCGCCGGCTCATGGCTTGGCCTCCTTCTTCGCCGGGGCCGCGGGGGCAGGAGTCGCCGGGGTCGCCCGATGCGCCGCCGCTCCCCGCACCCGCCCGAGGAACTGGTTCGCGTCACCCAGGTCCTCGCTGGAGACGACCTGCACCTTGTTCGGCGAAGGCGCCGCGGGTCGCGACGGGGCCGGGTCCACGAACGCGATGCCGTCCAGGTCGCGCACCGCCCGGAGCGCGTCCCGCTTCTTCTCCAGCCGCACCTTCCCGGCGCTCATGCTGAGCACGTGGAAGACGGTCGCGTCGTCGGGCGCGCGCTGGAGGAAGAGCACCACCTCCTCGCCGGGCGCGAACCGGGCCGCGCCCTCCACCGCCTGCCCGATGCCGCCGACCTCGCCGCCCGGCTGCCGCACCGTGATCCTCTTGCCGGGGGCGCCCTTGATGGCCTCGATCACCTGCACCTCGGTGAAGGTGGAGATCCGCCCGGCGGCGGCGTTCATCTTCGGGGTGGAGCCGACCACCCGCCCCCGCACCACCGCGTCCGACCGGTCGGTGAGCTCCTCGAAGGAAAGGCGGAGCACCGTGGCGCCGCGCGCCGATCCCGACGGCGCCGCCAGCAGCGCCAGGCCCACGGCCAGCGCCCCTGCGTGGAAGGTGATTCTCATGCGCGCACTCCCGCTCATGGCTGCATCAGGGTGAGGGTTCTCTGGATCGCTTCGCGGACCACCGGCGTCTCCTCCAGCTCGAGCCGGTCCTCGAGCGCCTTCTTCGCGTCGTCTCCGCCGGCCTGGCCGAGCCCGCGGGCGGCGCCGATGCGGAGGGACTCGCGGGGATCTTGCAGGAGCGGCTCCAGATCCGCCACCGCCTCCGGTCCCAACGCCTGGGCCAGCGCGAACGCCGCCCGGCAGCGGTCCAGGTCGGACGCTCGCGGGTCGGCGGCGGTGCGCCGGAGCGGGTCGACCACCGCCGGCGGCACCCCCGCGTCCGCCACGCCCGCGTCCAGGTCCCCCGCGTCCGCGGCCCCGGCGTCCTGCTCGGCCTCGGGCGCCGGCGCGGTGGGCGGAGCGGCCGGCGCGCGCCCCACTCCGGCCCTCGGGGACAGCATGGCCATCGCGCCCAGCGCGATCACCGCCACCCCTGTCCGGCCAAGCGCCATCCGGGCGGCACCATAGCCGAGGCGTGGCGGAGACCGCCCGGCGAGACTACGCTCCTCCCCCGAGATGCCGGGCCGAGTCATCTTCTTCCTCTCCTCCGCCACGTACGAACCCGCCTACAGCGCCGCATCCATGGGGATCACCGCGGCCGCCATGGGGGACGAGGTGTACTTCGTGCTCGCGTTCGACGCCCTCCGCCAGCTGGCGCGGGACAGCTTCGGCCTGCCCCGGACGGAGAAGGAGATGGCGGAGAGCGCCCGCGCCGAGGGGCTGGGCGTGCCCGCACCCATGCGGATGCTCCAGGAGGCGCGCGAGCTGGGGGCGCGGCTGATCGCCTGCGACTCCACGGTGAAGATCTGCGGGTTCGCGCCGGAGGACTTCGAGGGCAAGCTGGACCAGGTCATGGGCCTGGCGTCGATCTGGCGGCTCACCGACGGCGCGCGCACCATCGCACTTTAGGGACTTGTCTCCCGGACACGGGACGCGCAAGATCAGTGCA
>DASRBA010000093.1:0-12279 GCA_035637895.1 Myxococcaceae bacterium | reverse complement strand
TCATTCCGCCTCCATTGCTCGAAACATCATCACCTCGTCTACCCATTCGCTTCGCCCTCCGTTGAGCTTCCACGCGACCTTCGTCTCTTTGAGCGCCACCGCCGGGTTCTCGCCAGCCCGGAGCCGGCCCAGCAGGGGCTCGAAGAAACGAGACGCTTCATCGTTGGGAATGTTACTCGCAGCCGCGAAGACCACGCGCGCGCCCCCCTGGACGAACGCCACCGGGAGGCTGAGCGCGTCGTGTAGGTACGGCGCCGGCCGCGAGGTCTGGCAGGCGATCACCACCACCACCGGCTGCCCCTTCAGGTTCACCTTCCGGACGGCGTCCGCGGTGAGCGCGAACCGCCCGTCGCGATCAGGGGACAGCGCGATGACCGCCGCGTCCGAGATGGCGCCGTCCAGCACGCCGTGCCCGTGGACCCGGATCTCCGTCGCCAGGGCCATGGCCTCCAGCGCCCGCTCGGGCGTCGCCGCGTCGCCGTCCAGCACCTCGGCCACCGGGGCGTCCGCCGGGACGTGGTAGGGGACCAGCGACGCCAGTCCGAGCTCCTTGGGCGGCTGGGCGCCGGTGACCACCAGGCGCTTCGGCGCCACCGGCGGCGCGTCGTGCACCACCCCGCTCAGGAAGGTCCAGGCCATGTCCGCCGGCAAGATCCCCGGCATCCCCTGCAGCCGCGCGCGGGCCATCACGTCCACGCTCTTGCAGGCGCGCAGCTTGGCGACGAAGGCCGGCGGCACCAGGCCGGAAGCGTCCCGGAGCGGGCTCTCGCGGGACATGTCGTACCTGCCCAGGACATCCCCATTGACGTCGAGGACGACCGTGAGCGTGCGCTCGTCGTCCACCGTGGTGGCGACCAGGCATCGCTGCGGCGCGCGAGGCAGCCCCATCTCCTCGGCGAACAGCCGGAGCGCCTGTTCGTACTGCGCGCGCTTCCCTGCCTCGAGGATGAGGGACGTGTAGCTCCACGTCCGCGCCTTCATCGCCGCGACCTCGCCTGGGGAGGACTCCGCGTCCCTGATGGTGCGCCGGAGGAGCGCCTCGCCGATCTGCGGCTGGACCTCCAGGAGGTACCGGCCCTCCGCGTGGTCCGCCATCCACCGGGCGGTGGGGTTCACGTGCGCGCTCGCCCTCAGGGCGGCGAGCCGCTCCTGGAACGAGGCCGTCTCCTCGGGAGTCGGCGGGTAGATCCGGGCCAGCTCCGACTCGACCAAAAGGAGCGTGGAGTAGGGGTTGGTCGCCCGGCATCCGCGGGCGAGCTCGATCTCGTGGCGGGCCCTGGGGAAGTCGAGCGCCCACTCGTACATCAGCGCCAGGTTGCCGCGGGCGAAGTTCTGCACGTCGCAGTTGCCGCTGCCGCTCTCGCGCTCCAGCACCTCCTCCAGGTAGCCGCGGACCAACCACGCGCTGTCGCTGTGCCGCGCGACCTGCCCGAGGATCTCCAGCAGGCGCCGCTCCTCGTCCCAGGCGCCGATCCGCTGCGCCAGCCGCATCGCCTGGAGGGCCTGGGCGCGGGCCTCCACCGGCTTGTTCTGCAGCGAGAGCATGTGGGCCCGCGTTCGCTCCAGCGCGACGCAGCGCAGGTCCACCGGCCGGGCCGGCGCTGGATGGTCCAAGCACCGCTCCGCCAGCGCCTTCTCCAGCCTCGCCACCGCCGCGGCCACGCGCCCCGAGGCGATCTCCTTGTCCGCCTCCTGCCCCTCCGCCTTCAGCGCGCTCCACGGGTCCACCGCGGCCGCCGGGGCGGGCGACGCCGACTTCACCCTCCGGATGGAGTCCGACAGCGCCGGGTTCCCATCCAGCGCGTCCAGCTGCAGCGCCAGGGGCAGCAGCGCCTCCGCCCGCTCCGCGGTCGGATTCTTCGCCAGCAACTGCTCCAGGCACTCGCGAGCGTGGCCGGGAGCGGCCGCCGCGACGGCCGAAGGGATGGGCTCCCCACCCGCCTGCATGCGGCTGCAGGCCTCCTCCACCTTCTGGAACGCCTCGCGGCGCCTGGAAAGCTCCTGCCGCAGCTTCGCGGCCTCGCGGCTGGCCTCTGCGCTCCAGCCCGGCTCCTTCTGCTGCGCGACCTCCTCGAACATCCGCGCCGCCAGCGCCCACGCCTCCAGCTTCCGCAGCGCCAGCGCGCGGTTCCACTTCGCCTGCACCAGGTCCGGCTGCGCCGCCAGGGCGCGGTCCGCCAGCTCCAGCGCCTTCTCCGGCTCATCCTGGAACAGCAAGATGGCGGCCCGGTCGCTGTCCGCCCGCGCCGAAGCCCCCGCTCGCGCGACGTAGTCCAGCGCGTCCTTCGCCCTCCCGCGCTGCAGGAACGCCGCCGCCAGCCCCAGGTATTCGCCCTTCCGCTCCAGCTTGCTCAGCTCCGCCAGGGGGGGCAGCGGCGATGAGGGCCCGGTGTCTCCCAGCGACGCCTTCTCCCCCGGCGCCTCGTAGGGCCGGTGGACGTCCGCGTCCGGCGTGCTCATCCGGCCTTCCGCGATGCGGTACGACGGATCGGACGTGTACACCGCCGGGTCCACCCGCTGGGCCACCACGTAAAGGCGCGTCCCCACCGCCCCCGCCATCACCAGCAGCGCGGTCAGCGCGCCGGCCGGCACCAGCCCCCAGCGGGGCGCCATCGGGCGGCGCGGCGGCGCCACCTGCACCTTGCCGGCGGCGATGACGCGGCGGGCGGCCTCGTCGATGGTCCAGGCGTCCAGGATGCGCTCGTGGCAGGTCCCGCACTTCGCCACGTGCTGGCGGAACTGCTCCGCCTCCTGGCCGTGCAGCTCCTCGTCGATGAAGGCGTAGACCGACTCGCACGCCGAATCAGGCACCGCCGCTCCTCCTCGAGTACTCACTGAGAGTCCTCCCGCACGCTGTCGGAGTCCCCCCGCTCGCTGCTCTCCTCCGGATCGATCAAGTCATCCCGGAGCCGGGTGCGCGCCTCGGCCAACCAGGCGCCCACCGTCCCGACCTTCACGTCCATCAACTTCGCGATCGCCTTGTAGCTGTGCCCCTGCAGCCGCAGGTCCAGCGCCTGCCGCATCCGCGACGGCAGCCCGTCGATGGCGCCGGCCACGTCCTCGTCCGAGAAGGGCAGCGGCTCCTCCGGCGGCGGCGCGGGGATGTCGAAGTCCTCGGTGATGACGGTGAGGGAGACCCGGCCCTGGTGCCGCCACATGCTGCGCAGGTGGTTGAGGAGGGAGGCCCGGAGGTACGCCTGGACCACCGCGTCCGGCCGGTCCTTCAAGGTTCCGTGCTTCTGGACCGCCTTGAGCATCACCTCTTGCACCGCATCCTCCGCCTCGTGGGGCGAGTTGCAGACGCACCTCGCCTGCCGCAGCAGATCGCTGCGGAAGTGGTGGGCCCACATCGCCACCCGGATCCGCTCCAAGGGCCTGAGACTCATGAGGAAATTCGTGCCCGTCCCGCCGCACCGCCACCAGTCAGATCCAAAGGACGCCGGCGGCGGGATTTTGTTGGTACGTAGATTATTCGGGTTTGCTGTCTGCTCCGGTGGACAGACCTACACTCAACAAAGTTCGACCCCGAGCGTCATGGACGCATGAGCCTCTGGGGTAGCCCCCTCCGTTTCCGGAGCTTGCAGATCAAGAACCGCATCCTCCGCGCCAGCCGGTCGCAGCCGGCGGCCGTGGAGGCCCAGTGGCGTTCACTCGACTGGGAGCTGGAGTACGCGCGGGCCGGAGTGGGGGCCATCCTCTCCGCGCGCGCCGAGGTGCGCGCTCCGGCCAGCCTGGCGCCGGACGCCCTGACCATCCACGGGGACGAGGCGATCGCCCGGTGGCAGCAGCACGTGGGCCGCGTGCACGCGTACCGGTGCCGGTACCTCATCCGGCTCGGCCTGGGGCAGGTGGCGCGGCGGCTGGACCAGGACGACCTCCGGGACATCGTCCGGGCCTTTGCCGAGGCGGGGCGGCGGGCGCGGGAGACGGGGGCGGACGGGGTGGAGATCGACGGCGCGGAGGGCTCGCTCATCGCGCAGCTGCTGGCGCCCGGCGTGGCGAACGACCGGCCGCCCGCCTTCCAGGGCTCGCTGGAGCACCGGGCCAGGCTGGGTCGGCAGATCGCCCGCGGCGTGCGCCACCAGGTGGGGTCTGACTTCCACGTCCAGTTCCGCCTGGGGGTGACCAGCCCACTCGGGATGATGGCGGCGGGGGTTCCCCATCTCCTGGGGTGGCTGGAGCACGACGGCATCGACGCCGTCCACGTCAACGCCAACGCGGTCGCGGGCCGCTATCTGAAGGAGACGGCGAAGGTGCCGGTGGTGCGCGGCGGCCGCTTCGAGTCGGAGGCGGCGGCGCACGCGGCGCTGGAGGACGGCTCCTGCGACGCGGTGGCGCTGGTGCGGCCGCTGGAGTTTCCACCGCGCGAGGTCGTTGCGCCGTGGAGGCCGGCGGCCTGACCGCGCCGGAGCCATACGAGGGGGGTTCGGATGTCCAGTCGCATCGCTGACGCCACGCTGGAGACCTTCAGCACGTCCTGGCGCGCGGGATGGAGGGGGCAGCGCCGCTACGCGATGCTCACCTCGTTGCTGGGGGACCCGGGCCGCTTCGTGGCCTACGGCACCGACGGCTTCATCGCCTTCCGGGTGGAAGGCTCCTGGCGCGCGGACCTCGCGCGCTTCGTGGCGCGGATGGCGATCGACGGGGTGGAGCTCATCCCGCCGCCGCACACCGCGCTGGTGTTCGCGCCGGACCAGCTGACCTTCCCGGACGCGCTCACCGTCCAGGGTTGCTTCGACGCGCGGATGGGGCAGGCGGCGGCCTGAGCGCCGTCCGGGGGGCTCCCCGGAGTCCTGAGATGACCTCGGCGGCCGCCCCTCAAGGTAGGCTCCCGGCCGTGGCGGCCCGGCACTGCGACGCGGACACGCTCCGCGGCCTCGCCCACGGAACGCTCGATTCGGCGGAGTCGGCGCAGGCCCGGTCACACCTCGGCGGCTGCGCGGCGTGCGCGCGCGCGCTGGCGGAGCTGGACCCGCTGGCGGGCGAGACGATGGTCAGCGACCGTATCCCCCAGACCGGCGAGGCGCGCCATGCCTCGACGCGGCGCACGCTGGAGCCGGGCACCCGGATCGACCGCTACGTCATCCTGGAGCGGCTGGGGTCGGGCGGGATGGGGGAGATCTACGCCGCCTACGACCCGGGCCTGGACCGGAAGATCGCGCTCAAGCTGATGCGGATGGACGTGCTCTCCGCCATGGGCACGCACAGCGGGAAGGCGAAGCTCCTGGCGGAGGCGAAGGCGCTGGCCCGGCTCAACCACCCCAACGTGGTGGCGGTGCACGACGTGGGGGAGGTGGGCGAGGAGATCTTCATCGCCATGGAGCTGGTGGAGGGCGACGTGCTGCGGGACTGGCTGGAGGCCACCCCGCGCACCACCGCCCAGGTGCTGGAGGTCTTCAAGCAGGCGGGCCGGGGGCTGACGGCGGCGCACGCGGTGGGCCTGGTGCACCGGGACTTCAAGCCGCTCAACGTCATCGTCGGCCGGGACGGCCGGGCGCGGGTGGTGGACTTCGGCCTGGCGCGCACCGCCACCACGCTGGCGGACACCAACCCCGGCCGGACCGCGAAGCCGCCGCCCATCCAGCCCGGGGACGAGACGCCCACCATCCCGCGGGTGGAGGCCAGCACGATGATGCTCTCCGGGACGCCGGCGTACATGTCCCCGGAGCAGCTCAACGCCGACCCCACCGACGCCCGGACCGACCAGTTCTCGTTCGCGGTGTCGCTCTACGAGGCGCTCGCCGGCCAGCGCCCGTTCAAGGCGGAGCACGCGGACGAGCTGCCGGACGTCATCGCCCGCGGCCCCGCCCCGGCGCGCGGCATCCCGGCGTGGATCCAGGCGGTGCTGGTGCGCGGGCTCTCCTACGACCGGGAGGCGCGGTTCCCCGGCATGGACGCCATGCTGGCCGCGCTGGAGAAGGACCCGTCCGCCCGGCGGCGGCAGCGGTGGGGGATGGCGGGGGTGGCGCTGGCGGCCGCCGCGGTGGTGGCGGGGGCGGCGGCGGCGCGCTTCTCCGCGCAGCAGCGGTGCGCGCCGCCCCAGGCGCGCTGGGCCGGGGTGTGGGACGGCGCGCGGAGGGCGGACCTGCGGGCGGCGTTCGCGAGGACGGACAAGCCGTTCGCCGCCGCGGCGTCGGACGCGGTGGACCGGGCGCTGGACCGGTACCGGCAGAGCTGGCTCTCCCTGCACCAGCAGGCGTGCCTGGCCACCCTGGACGGCGCCCAGGCGCGGGACGTGCTGCAGCTGCAGACGGAGTGCCTGGACCGGCGGCTGGTGGAGGCGCGCGAGCTGGTGGAGCAGCTGGCCCGGGCGGACGAGGGGACGGTGAAGAACGCCGCCCGCGCGGTGTCGGACCTGCAGCCTTTGTCGGACTGCGCGGACGAGCAGGCGCTGCGCGCCGGGGCCGCCTGGCCGGTGGACCCGTCGAAGCGGGCGGAGGTGGAGGCGGTGCGGGCGAAGGTGGCGGAGCTGCGCGCGCTGCTCGAGACGGGCCACCTCAAGGACGCGGTGGAAGCGGGGGAGAAGGCGGCGGCCGGGGCGCGCCTGAGCGGGTACAAGCCGCTGGAGGCGGAGGCGGAGCTGCTGGTGGCCAAGGTGCGGGCCCAGCGGTACGAGTTCCGGGAGGCGGTGGCGGCGGAGCACCGCGCGGCGGCGGCGGGGCAGGCCACCGGGCAGTCGGAGCTGGTGGAGCAGGCGTGGACGCTGCTGGTGCGGCACACCGCCATGCTGGGCGGCGAGTCGGACGTGTGGGTGGGGTACGCGGAGGCGCTCCTCAACCGGCTGCCGGGGGACACCCGCCATCTGCGGGCGATGCTGCTCAAGGCGGAGGCGGCGGCGGAGACGCAGAAGCGGCGGTACGAGAAGGCGCGCGAGCTGGCCCGGCAGTCGCTGGAGCTGGTGGAGCAAGCGCTGGGGAAGGATGACCTGGCGGCGATGGAGGCGCTGGGGACCATGGCCAGCGCGTCCTGGTACCTGGGGGACCTGGACGCCGCGCTCTCCACCAGCGAGCGGGCGTCGGCGATCGGCCGGCTGATCCTGGGCCCGGACCACCCGACGTCCGGGGACTTCCTGCGGGACCAGGCGGGCATGCTGCTGGAGCGCGGCGACTACGAGGAGGCGGTGCGGCGCGCCGCGAAGGCGGAGGAGATCTACCTGCGGGCCTTCTCGCCGGACGCGCCGCCGCTGGTGACGGCGCGGTACCACCGGACGCAGGCCATGGCGTACCTGGAGCTGGAGCGGGGCGAGGTCCGCGGCCAGCCGAGCGCGGAGGCGCTGGCCCGGGAGACGGTGCGGTCTCTGGAGGCGGCGAAGGCGGAGGAGCAGCTGGTGTTCACGGGGCAGGTGATGCTGGCCGCGGTGCTGCAGATCCGCGGGCGGTGCAGGGACGCGCTGCCCACCTTCGAGAAGGTGGAGGCGCTGCTCGCCCCCGACGCCTCCACCGCGTCCGACCAGTGGGACCTGATGGAGAACCGCGAGCGGCTGGGCGCGTGCCTCCTGGCCACCGGCGCCCCGGCGCGCGCCCGGACCCCGCTGGAGTCGAGCGTGAAGTGGTTCGCGGACAACGGGACGAAGAACCTCCTCCGGGGAGAGGGGCTGTTCCTGCTGGCCCAGGCGGAGTGGGCGACGGGGGCGAAAGGGGAGGCGCGGCGGGACGCGGAGTCGGCGCGCGGCCTGCTGCCGGCCGTCAGCCCGCGGGGGAAGAAGCTGGTGCCGGAGGTGGACCGCTGGATGGCGGCCCACGCGCGGTGAGGACCTTCAGCCCGGCGGGCGCGAGCGATCCGGCGGGAGGAGGATCTGGCTGATGCTGAAGTCCAGCCGGCTCCCGAGCGACCGCACGATGCTCTCCAGCTCCCTGCCGCTGACGCGCAGCCGCTGGGTGAGGAGCTGGCGCGTGTTCGTCACCAGCGACGACCGCGCCTGCTGGATCCACCGCGTCACCGTCGTCCGATGCACCTGGTAGTACTTCGCGATCCCCTCCACCCCCGCGCCCTCCACCACGTGCAGCCGCAGCACCATCCGCTCCCGGGGGTCAAGCTGCGCCATCGCCTCCTTGAGGCACGCCGCGAACTGGGGCCGGTACTGCTTCTTCACGTACTCCAGCTCCGGGTCGAGCTGCGTGGCGGTGGCGCGCTCCAGCGCCTCGTCCTCCCCGGTGCTCGCGCGCGTCCCCCGCGTCATGTTCAGGGCCGTCCGCGCCGCCGCCGCCCGCAGCCACGACTTGAGCGGCGCGCGCCCCTCGTAGTCCAGGATGCGGGGCCTCCCGTCCTCCGGCGAGAGCAGCCGCTGCCGCAGCGCCTGCGCCACCTCGTCCGCGAACGCCGGCGAGCGGTCGATCCGCGCCGCCGCCGCCGCGCACACCTGCATCGGCCCCTGGTCCAGCGCCTCCAGCGCCGCCCGGTCCCCCTCCGCGCACGCGCAGGCCAGGTACAGGTCCGCCCCGTGGAGCGCGTCCATCTGCGCCGCGGCCGCGCCGTCCGGGAGCCGCTCGTCGAGGAAGGCCGCGAAGCGCTCCGGCGACAGCCGCACCCGGGGGAAGGAGGACCGTCCCACCGAGAGCGCCCGCTCGAACGCCTGCTGAAGCTCTCCGCTTTTCCGGAACGGTGCTGGCATGAGGACTTCTCCGGGGCCCCTGATCGAGGGAGCCTACTCCCGATGGCGTGCCTCACCGAAAACCAGCTCCTCGACCACGCCGCCGGAAAGCTGGGGCCCGCCGAGGCGCGCGCCGCGGACGAGCACCTCGACGGGTGCGTCACCTGCCGAGCGGTGCTGGCCGCGCTGGTGGATTCGGAGGGCGAGGACGAGGCCGACTCCGGCCGCTCCGGGCCGGGCGACTCCACCGCGGGCGAGCGCTCCTCCGGGGGCTCCGGGGACGACGACGACGCCCCGGCCGAAGCCTGGGAGGGCACGCTGCTGGTCTCCGGCTCTCCGGAGGACGACCTTCCCCGCGGCACCGCCTTCGACCGCTACGTGCTGCTCAAGAAGGTGGGCGCGGGCGGGATGGGCGTGGTCTACGCCGCCTACGACCCGCGCCTGGACCGGACCATCGCGGTGAAGCTGCTCCGCTCCGACGTGGCGGCCACGATGACGGAGGAGGCGCGCGCCCGGATGCTGCGCGAGGCCCAGGCGATGGCCCGCCTCTCCCACCCGAACGTGGTGGCCGTCCACGACGCCGGCACCCACGAGGGGCGCCTCTACCTCGCCATCGAGTACCTGGACGAGGGCACGCTGGCGGACTGGCTGGCTCGCCGCCCCCGCCCCTGGCGCGACGTGCTGGAGGTCTTCGTCCAGGCGGGCCGCGGGCTGGCGGCGGCGCACGCGCACGGGCTGGTGCACCGGGACTTCAAGCCGCAGAACGTGCTCGTGGGGCGCGACGGCCGGGTGCGCATCACCGACTTCGGGCTGGTGCGGCCGTCCGGTCCGCCGGTGCGCCCCGACGAGCTGACGCGCCCGTTCCTGGCGCTGCCGGTGGGTGAGCGCCCCGCGGACCGGCTCACCCGCATCGGCGCGCTGATCGGCACGCCGCGCTACATGGCGCCGGAGCAGCTGGCGGGCGAGGAGGTGGACGCGCGCGCGGACCAGTTCAGCTTCTGCGCGGCGCTGTACGAGGCGGTCTACGGGACGATGCCCTTCCAGCCCGCCGGCCCGGCCTCGCTGCGCGGCGCCATCGCGGAGGGCCGCTTCAACCGCCCCGCGCCGGGCCGCCGCGTGCCGGAGTGGCTGCGGCGGGTGCTGGTGCGCGGGCTGGGCGCCACGCCAGGGTCGCGCTTCTCGTCCATGGACGCGCTGCTGGACGCGTTCTCCGGCGGGCGCGAGCGGGCGCTGCGCCGCGAGGCCGCCGCGGTGGTGGCGTCCGTCATCGTGGTGACGGTGGTGGGCGCCTCCGCCGTGCTGGTGCACCGGACGCGCGCGTGCGAGGGCGGCGTCCTGCCTTCGGACCAGGCGTGGGCGCCGGAGCGGAGAGAAGCGGCGCGGCGGGCGTTCGAGCGCGCCGGCGCGCCCGCGGCGGCCCAGGCGTTCGAGCGCGCCGCGAACGGCCTGGACGCGTACGCCGCCGCCTGGACCGCGGCGCAGACGGAGGCGTGCGTCGCCACCCGGCGCCGCGGGGAGCAACCGGAGTCGGTGATGGCGGCGCGGATGGCGTGTCTGGACCGGCGGCTGCTGGACATGGACGCGCTGGCGCGGTTGCTGGGGACCGCGGACGCGCAGATGGTCCGGGAGTCGGCGCGGGCCATCAACGCGCTCCGCCCGCCGTCGCTGTGCCTGAGCGCGGGCCACCCGTCGGAGGAGGCGGCGAGGCCGGCGAGCCCGGAGGTGGCGCGGCAGTTGCTGGAGGCGCGGCGCGGGCTGGCGGAGGCGCGCGGGCTGCTCACGTCCGGGAAGTTCGCGGATGCGGAGGCGGCCGCGGCGCGCGCGTCGGAGTCGGCGAGGGCGGCGAAGGACCGGGAGTCGGCCGCGGAGGCGGAGGGGCTGAAGGGGCAGGCGCAGCTGAGGGCCGGCCGGTGGCTGGACGCGGAGGGGACGCTGCTGGAGGGGGAGATCCTCGCGGAGCAGGTCCACCGCGAGGACCTGGCGGCGGAGCTCTCCACCGCGCTCTCGCGGGCGTACCTGGCGCAGGCGCGGCGGAAGGAGGCGCAGCTGTGGGCCGACCACGCGGAGGCGGCGCTGCAGATGATGCCGGGCGGGGATGACGTGGTGGAGGCGGGGGTGATGGAGCAGCAGGCGCGGTTGGCGAGCGCGGCCGGGCACTGGGAGAAGGCGATCGCCCCGCTGCGGCGCGCGCTGGAGCTCAAGCAGCGGGCGCTGGGGCCTTCGCACCCCGCGGTGGCGGAGACGATGTTGGCGCTGGCCAAGGAGATGAAGGGGAGCGACCAGCTCTCGGACGCGCTGGCGGAGGCGGAGGGCGCGCTGGAGATCCTCCAGAAGGCGTACTCGATGGAGCACCCGGAGCTGGCGCGGGCGTGGCAGGCGCTGGGGCAGATCCACCGCGACCGGGGCGAGTTCAACCAGGAGCTGACCTACGCGCGGCGCATCCTCGCGCTCCAGGAGCAGCAGGCGGCGCCGGGGAGCGTGGAGCTGGCGCGCGCGCACCAGGGCGTCGCCATCGCGCTGGACAACCTGGGCGACCACGAGGGCGCGCTCGTGGAGACGCGCGCGGCGCTGGCCGGCTACGAGGCGTTCTACGGCGAGCGCAAGGAGCGGCAGGAGGACGTCGCCTCGCTGCTGCTGGACATCGGCTTCCAGAAGTACGAGTTGGGCGCGGACGCCGAGGCGCTGGCGTACTTCCAGCGCAGCCTGCCCATCCACGAGCGCGCGCTGGGCGCCGCCGACCCGAAGATGGTGCACCCGTACAACGCGATGGGGATGGCGCTGGCGGGGCTGGGCCGGGCGGCGGAGGCGGACGCGTACTTCCAGCGCGCGCTGGAGGCGGCGCGGCGGCTGGAGGGGGAGAACTACGACCTGTTCTTCGTCTACCTGGGGCAGGGCCGCGCCTTCTACGAGCGCGGGAAGGTCTCCGAGTCTCGCGAGCGCCTGGAGCGGGCGCTGGAGCTGCGGCAGCGGGTGGCGCCGAAGGGCTCCACGGTGCTGGCGCTGGTGGAGGGGGACCTGGCGCGGGCGGAGCTGGCGGACGGGCAGGTGGAGGCGGCGCGGGCCCGTGCGGACCGAGCGGTGGAAGTGGTGAAGCGGGTGCTGGGGCAGAACCAGCAGTTGGCCACACCGCTCACCGTGGCGGGCGAGGCGCGGCGGCGGCTGGGCGACGCGGCCGGGGCGCTCCCCATCCTCGAGCAGGCGGTGGCGCTCTGCGAGAAGTACCGCTACCGCCCGCTGGTGGAGGCGGAGGCGCGGCTGGCGCTGGCGGCGGTGCTGCGCGAGCTCCACCGGGAGCCGGCGCGCGCGCAGGCGCTGGCCGCGGCGGCGCGGGCGGAGGCGTCGCGCGCGGGTGTCCGGGCAGTGGGCGCGCCGCGCGTGGATCGGTGAGCTACGGCCTCGTCGTGAAGTAGATCGAGATCGGCGGCGTAGGCAGAGGCGTTCACCACCTCCAGCTCCGCGTGCCGGTGCGCTTGAAGTCCCTCGGTCCGGGCGCCGTATGTCCCGTCACTTGCCTCGGTCGCTTGCTCGGGACGTTCATCGACATCCGCGGCACGCTACCCGTTCGGGTTGTGCACGGCCACGGAGGAGTCGACGCTGAAGTTCGCGTACGCCTCCATGTCCGCGCGGCTCCAGCGCTGCACGCCGTCGGAGGCGAGCGGGTCGCTGACCAAGAACGTGTCGATGGCCTT
>DASRBA010000092.1:0-31669 GCA_035637895.1 Myxococcaceae bacterium | reverse complement strand
GTGGCTCCCGGCGCTGCTCCGCGCCCCGGAGCGCATGTTCCGCGCCCTCGGCCTGCGGGCGAGCATCCTCCGCGCGCTGGACGTGGAGGATGGGGTGGTGCTGCGCCTGTCCGGGCGCCTCCCGTTCTGGCCGGGGCCCGGCCTCTTCCTGGCGCCGGTGCGCGTCCTGTGGCGCGCGTTCCGGTTCGACCCGCGCCGGTTCCGGAGCGACCCGGGGCTGCGGCGCGCCCTCCAGCGGACCCGCGAGTTGGAGAAGCGCGACCTGGCGCCGCTCGACTGGGCAGGGCTGCACCGGCACCTGCGGGAGGTGGAGGGGCTGCCGGAGCTGGTCGCCGGGGAGCTGCGCGGGAAGTACATGTGGCGGGCGGTGCTGGGCGTCGCGCGGCTGCGGCTGCTGCTGGCGGTGGTGCAGCGCAAGGACCGGCTGGGCGCGCTGCTCTCCGGGACGGACAGCCTCACCAGCGAGGCGAACGCGGCGCTGGAAACACTGGCGGCGCAGGTGCGCGCGCGGCCGGAGCTGATGCGGGTGTTCGGGGAGCGGGACGGCGTCGAGCTGCTGGGCGCGCTGCGCGAGACGCCGGAGGGGCGCGAGCTGCTGGGCGCGCTGCAGGGCTTCCTCGACGAGCACGGGCACCGGGAGGTGCTGATCAGCACGGCGCGCGAGCCCACCTGGAAGGACGCCCCTGAGCTGGTGCTGAGCATCCTCAAGGGGCTCTCTGCGGCGGCGCCGCCTCCTCCTCCGGCGAAGAAGGAATGGGAGCAGGCGCGGGACGATGTGTTGGCGGGGTCCGCGCTGGGGCGCGCGCCGTTGCGCGGCGCCTTCCTCTCCGCGCTGTCGGCGGGCCGGTGCGTGCTGCAACTCCGGGAGGACACGCACTACTACGGGACGATGGCGCTGGCCCTGCTGCACCGCGCGCTGCGGGAGATGGGGCGGCGGATGGTGGCGGCGGGAGCGCTGGACGCGCCGGAGGACCTCTTCCACCTGCGGCGGGCGGAGCTGGAGGCGTGGCCGCCCTCCACCGGGCTGCGGGAGATCGCGGCGCGGCGAAAGCGGGCGCGGGAGGCGCTGGGGGAGGGGCCGCTGGTGGACCCGCGGCGCTTCCGGCCGGCGGGGCTGGAGCGGGGTGCGGTGGCGCGCGGGACGCCGGGGAGCCCCGGCCTGGCGCGGGGGCCGGTGCGCGTGGTGCGGTCGCCGGCGGAGTTCGGGACGCTGCGCGCGGGAGAGGTGCTGGTGGCGCCGTTCACCAACCCGGCGTGGACGCCGCTCTTCCAGCGCGCGGCGGCGGTGGTGGTGGACTGCGGGAGCGCGGCCTCGCACGCGGCGATCGTCGCCCGTGAGTATGGGATTCCCGCGGTGATGGGCACCGGCGACGGGACGGAGCGGCTCACCGACGGGCAGATGGTAAGGGTGGACGGCGACCGCGGCCTGGTGCTCGCTGACACCGGGGAGCGGATTACGTAGTCCGCGGACTCGCCTCGGTGGACGGCGACCGCGGCCTGGTGCTCGCTGACACCGGGAAGCGGATCACGTAGTCCGCGGACTCGCCTCGGTGGACGGTGATCTCGGCCTGGCGCTCGCCGCCGCGGACCTCTCACGGACGCTCACGGTGCCGCGCGCACGGACATCGCCCTGAGCAGCGGCGCGTCCAGCTCGCCCACCACCTTCCGCCCGACGAGCACGCCCACCGCCTCCACCTTCTGGCCGCGCCGGGGGCCGGGCTCCGGCCACGCCCCATCCGTCTCGACCAGGACGTCCTGCACGCCGATCTCCACCAGCACCAGGTTCTGCTCGACGCTCCGCACCACCACCCCGCTCAGTTGCGCCGCCGTTCCCTCCGGCACGCCGCCGTGCAACAGCCTCGTGAGATCCGCGCTTCCGGGCGTCAACGTGACCGACGGCGCCAGCGCGGACCTCGCGTCCTCGAACGTCTGCGACTCCGGCGGCGCCCTCGCCGCGAGCGCGGTCTCGAGCCGCGCCGCCGCGTCCGCGCCGTCCGTCCCGGGCAGGCTGGAGCACTGCTTCGCCGCCTCCAGCTTGACGATCAGCTCCGGCACCGCCATCTGCCCCAGCGCCGCGTCGTCCCCCAGCGGGAGCACCCGCGCGCACGCTCGGAACGCCTCCAGCTCCCCCTCTTCCTCCGAATCCAGCCAGACCGGCTGCCCGTCCAGCGCCAGCCCCACCACCGTGCCGCGCAGCGCCTCCGCGGGCAGCGACACCTTCCCCTGCTGCGTGGCGATCCCCTTCTGCGGTCCACTGGGCCCGACCACGGCCAGCTCCCCATTCACCAGGTACTCGTCGCAGCGCGACTCCTTCGCGTCCGACACCTGGTCCACCAGCCGCTTGGAGACGCTCTCTCCGCTCTGGAACAGCCCCAGGGCGCCGACGAGGACGGACGGCCCGCCCGCCAGCACCAAGCCGATGCCCCACCCGGTGGCGACCTGCCGCTGGGAGGCGCCGTAGTGCCCCGACCCGTCGATGGTGTTGAAGTCCGGGGTGGCGGAGAACGAGCCCCGGAACAGCAGCAGCGCCGAGCCGACCGCGATGGTGGTCACGCCCATCGCGAGCGCCGGGCCCGCCGCCTTGGCGGATCGCTCCGTCACCACCTCCTCGGCGTACTCGCGGACCACTTCGCTCCGGCAGACGCTGGAGGCGAGCACGCGCACCTCCAGCGCCGGCCACAGCGCGTGGACCTCCCCGCGCAGCCCGGCGGGCTCCTTCGACCCCTGGCGCTCGTAGGTGCGGAGCAGCGGCCCGCGCTCCATGCGCGTCTCCGACACCACCTGCGCGCAGCTCGACCCCAGCAGCACTCCGGCGGCCGCCAGCGCGCGCATGAGCCCGGAGGATGCGGCCGGAGGCCGCCGCATCAGCGTCCCCTGGGCCGGGGGCACCCTCACGGCGGCGTCTCCTTCAACCAATCCACCACGTCCGGGCAGAAATCGACCATGTCCGCGACGTCCGCGCAGTCGGGGTGCTGGTCCGCCTCCAGCCCCGCCCGGAGCAGCGGCAGCCGGCACTGCAGCACGCGGTCGCGCCCCGGCGGGTCGGGGAAGGTGAAGTCGGCCTCGGAGCAGCGGGTGCGGGCCAGCAGGTCCGCCTCGCATTCGAGGCCCAGGTCGAGCGCGCCGATGGCCACGAAGCACGGCTCGGGCGCGCAGAGCCGGTGGATGAGGTCCCTGCAGACGGCGTCGTCCGGGGCCGCCGGCCCGGAGCACCCCGCGGCGATCGCCGCGCCCACCATCCCGGCCAGCCACGCGCGCATCGCCGTGGATTATCAGGCTCGCGGTAAAAGGGGTCTATGGGGCCTGGCTACGTGTCGGTGACGGTCGAGCTCGAGGAGCAGGACGCCGAGCTGGCGGCGCTCGCGCTCCACGAGGCCGGCGCCACCGGGCTGGAGGTGCGGGATCGCGAGGCGCCGCCGATGCCGGGCGTGCGCGGCCCCGACCCGGGCGAGGCCATCCTGGTCGCCTTCTTCGACGGCGAGGCGGCGGCGCGCGAGGCGCGGCAGGAGGTGCAGGCGCAGTTCCCGCGCGCCCGCGTGCAGGTGGAGCCGGTGGCGACGCAGGACTGGTCCGAGGCGTGGAAGGCGCGCATCCGCTCGGTGGAGGTGGGGCGGCTGTGGGTGGGCCCTCCGTGGGAGCTGGAGCGCGCGCCGGCGCCGCTGACGAAGCTCGTCATCGAGCCGAAGATGGCCTTCGGCACCGGCGACCACCCCACCACCTCGCTGTGCCTGGAGACCGTGGACCTCTTCCTGCGGGACAACCCGGCCGCCAGCGTGCTCGACGTGGGCACCGGCACGGGCGTGCTGGCCATCGCCGCGCGGAAGCTGGGCGCCGGGCGCGTGGTGGGCCTGGACAACGACCCCACCAGCGTGGAGCTGGCGCGCGAGAACGCGGCGCTCAACCGGGCGGAGAACGTGGAGCTGTCCGGGAAGACGCTGGAGCAGGTGGAGGGGACCTTCGACCTGGTGGTGGCCAACATCCTCGCCAACACCCTGGTGGAGCTGGCGCCGCTCATCGTTCCCAAGGTCGCGGGGCGGCTGTCCCTGAGCGGCGTGCTGCAACACCAGCGCGGGGAGGTGGAGGCGGCCTACCGCGCGCAGGGCCTGCTCTCCGAAGGGTTCAAGATCCACGGCGAGTGGATCCGCCTCGACCTCACGGCGCGCGGATGGTGAGGCTGCACGTCGCATCGGCGCCGGAGGCGGTCGGCGCCGCGGGCGAGGTGTCGGTCAAAGGTGCTCGCCTCCACTACCTTCGCGCGGTGCTCCGGCTGCGCGAGGGCGACGCGCTGGAGGTGTTCGACGGGCGGGGTGGGGCGTACGACGCCACGGTGACCAGGCTGGGCGCGGATGAGGCGCGGCTGAAGCTGGGGCCGCGGAGGGAGGCTCCTCCCCGGCGGCGGATCGCTGTGGTGCAGGGTTTGCCCAAGGGGGAGAAGCTGGAGCTGGTCATCCAGAAGGGGACGGAGCTGGGCGCATCCGCCTTTGCGCCGGCCTTCGCCGCCCGATCGGTGGTGAAGCTGGACGCCGGGCGCGCTCGGGACCGGACGCGGCGGTGGCAGGCGATCGCCGAAGAGGCGGCGCGGCAGTGCGGTCGCGCCGACGTGCCCGAAGTGCACCCGCCGCGGCCGCTGGTGGAGGCGGTGCGGGCGCTGGGCACGGCCCGGGTGCTGGTGCTGGACGAGGAGGAGCGCTCCGCGCGGCTCGCCGAGGCGCACGCCATGGCCGCGCCGTCGGAGGCGCTGGCGCTGGTGGTGGGGCCCGAGGGCGGGCTGACCCGGGAAGAGGTCGCGGCGCTGGCCGCCGAGACCGGCGCGGTGCCCGTCTCCCTGGGCCCGCTCGTGCTCCGGACGGAGACCGCAGCGCTCGCGGCCCTGGCAGTGCTCCGGTACCTGGACGGCGAGCTGGGCTGACGCCTCGGACCGCGCCCCTCGTCTCCCGACAAGCCAGTTCGTCCACGGTGCTCAGACCGCCGGCCACGCCCCCTCGTTCACCGCCAGGTGCTCCCGGAACCAGCGCGCGGCCAGCTGCGCCACCCGCTGGAGCGAATTCCCCTCCTCGAAGAGGTGGCTGGCGCCGGGGATGACCTCCAGCGCGCGCTCGGTGGTGCCCGGCAGCTGAGCCATCGCCTCGCGGTTGAGCTCCAGCACCACGTCGTCGCGGCTCCCGACGATGAGCAGCGTGGGCGCTCGCACGTGCCCGAGCACCGCCCCCGCCAGGTCCGGCCGCCCGCCACGCGAGACCACCGCCCCGATGCGGTCCGGCAACAGCGCCGCGGCGATGAGCGCGGCCCCGGCGCCGGTGCTGGAGCCGAAGTAGCCCAGCCGCAGGCCCGCGGCGCTCGAGTCGGCCGCCAGCCACTCGGTGGCGCCCACCAGCCGCCGCGCCAGCAGCGGGAGGTCGAAGCGGAGGTGGCGCGTGAAGCGCTCCGACTCCTCCTCCTCGATGGTGAGCAGGTCCATCAACAGCGTGCCCAGCCGGGCCGAGCGCAGCGCGCGCGCCACCGCCCGGTTCCGCGGGCTGAACTGGCTGCTCCCGCTCCCGTGGGCGAACAGCACCACCCCCGTCGCGCCCTCCGGCACCGCCAGCGTGCCGCCCAGGCGGATCCCCTCACCGGCGTCGATCGACACCCGGTGCCCCTCGAAGGCGGCGTCCATCGGATGTTCCCCCCGGACGCCCGCTCAGCGCTTCCGCTTCAGCGAGGGTCGCCGCTTCCCCAGCGCGCGGAGGGAGGCGCGGGAGCGCTTGGCCGACGTGGACCGACTTCGGGAACGGCTCCCGCCGGAGCGGCGGCGCTTGGCGGAGGCGCCCTTCCGCTTCACCCGCACGCCCGACCGCCGCGCCTTCGACAGGCCGATGGCGATCACCTGCTCGCGGCTCTTGGCCCCGTGCTTGCCGCGCTTGACGTGATGCATCTCCTCACGGACGAACTCGCCCGCCTGCGTGCTCGCGCGCTTCCCCTGCCGCTTCGCGCGGCGCGCGCGCTGGAGCGTCTTCCGTTCAGGCATCGTGGGCTCCTTTCCCTTTCGCCTCACAACCTGTTCCCTGACCGCTCGGAGCGCGAGTCCCCACGGCCCGCCGCCTGGTCCCCGGTCGAGGGTCGTTGTCCGCCGCTCGACGGATGCGGACGTCCTGCGCCCGCCTGTTCCTCACGCCCCGCAAGCGGCGGCGCCGCCTCCGCGCCATCCGGCTCCTCAAGTAGCCGGATCCACGGGAGACATCCGTTTGCCGGGGACCGACGTACTGCGCCCGGCAACCATGCGTGTGTCCCCCGACGACCGCAGGCACTTCGCGCACCTGGGACTGACCGTCCTGGTGATCGGCTTGGTCGTCGCGCCTCTCTCCCATCTCCTCATCGACCACGCTGGCGCGCAGATCGCCGCGGATGAAGCCTGGTTGACGCACGGCACCACGGCGGGCCACACGCATTCCCATCCGCACTCGCACGACCGGAGCGCGCACCACCACACGCACCCACCCGACAGCATCCAGCACCTGACCGCACTCTTCGCGCCTGTCTCCCTCCAGGCGCCCTCAGTCGTGCTGGAGCAGGTGGCAGAGGCGGTGGTGCGCGCTCCGGCGTCGAAACCCCGGGTGGCGACGTGGGTCCACCCGGCGATGCCTCAGGGGCCGTAGGGCTTCCGCGTCTCGCGGACCGTCCCTCCCACCACCACCTGAGGTTTCACCATGTCTCGCTTCTCCGCGGCCCTCGCGGTCGCCGCGGCGGCGCTGTGCGCTGCCTCCATGTCCATGGCCGAAGAGGCCACTCCAGTGCCGGTCGAGAGCGGCGCGCCCGACGGCGGCACCCCCATCGCCGCCACGTCCACGCCCGCTGAAAAGCCGGCGCCTCCCTCGATGCAGACGGTGGTCTCCGCGCGGCGCCCGTACACCGCGGCCTCGGCCGCCACGGTCCGCAACCAGGACTTCACCTCGCGCCCGCTGCTGGAGCCCGCGGACATCCTCAAGGTGACGCCGGGGCTGATGACGGTGCAGCACGCCGGGGGCGGGAAGGCGAACCAGTACTTCATCCGCGGCTTCGACGCGGACCACGGCACGGACCTGGCGCTGTCGGTGGACGGGGTGCCGGTGAACGCGGTGAGCCACGGCCACGGCCAGGGCTACGCGGACCTGCACTTCATCATCCCGGAGCTGGTGGAGAAGCTGGAGGTGACCAAGGGCCCGTACGCCGCGGACCAGTCCGACTTCGCCACCGCCGGCTCCGTGAACCTGGTCACCCGCCGCTCCTTCGAGCAGAGCCAGGTGAAGGCCGGCTACGGCGAGTTCGCTACCATGCGCGTGCTGGGCATCGCCGCGCCCCACTTCGAGGGCCCGTGGGAGGGCTTCGCCGCGGCCGAGGTGTACGGCTCCAACGGCCCGTTCCTCCTCCCGGAGAACCACCGCCGCTACAACGCGCTCGCCAGCGTCACCCTGCACACCGGCTCCAGCTCCGACCTCAACCTCCAGCTCCAGTCCTACGGCGCCGGCTGGCGCGCGTCCGGGCAGATCCCCCTGCGGGCGGTGAGCGAGGGGCTCCTGGACCGCTTCGGCTCCATCGACCCCAGCGAGGGCGGCCTCTCCTCGCGGCACTCCGCCGTCCTCCGCTACCGCTCCAGCGACGTCGCGGGCGGCCAGCTCAACGCCATGGCGTACGGCGCCCTCTCCAACCTGGACCTCTTCTCCGACTTCACCTTCTTCGCCGGGGACCCACTGCACGGCGACGAGATCGAGCAGGTGGACCACCGCAGGACGGGCGGCTTCGACGTCCGCTGGCAGCGCGGCTTCCGGCTCCTCGGCGAGCGCCCGGTGACGCTCTCCGCCGGCGCGCGCGGGCGGGGCGACGACCTCGACAACGGCCTGTACCACGCGGAGCAGCGCGGGCGCCTGGGCACCACCGTGGACGACCACGTGCGCGAGGTCACCGCCGGCGCGTGGGCGGAGGCGGACGTGGAGTGGGCGAGCTGGTTGAGGACCGTCGCCGGGGTGCGCGCGGACGGCTTCGACTTCGACGTGGCGGACCGGCTGGACGGCGGCCGCGCCAACGTCGCCGCCGCGCTGGTGAGCCCCAAGGCCTCGGCGGTGATCTCCCCCGCGGACTGGCTGGACCTCTACGTGAACTTCGGGCGCGGCTTCCACTCCAACGACGCCCGCGGCGTCTCCCGCGAGGTGGACCCGGTCTCCCCGCTGGCGCCGGCCACCGGCTACGAGGTGGGCGCGCGCGGCCGGTGGGGCGGCTTCGACGTGGCGGCGTCCGCCTGGGGCCTGGACCTGGCCAGCGAGACGGTGTGGGTGGGCGACGAGGGCACCACCGAGGCGCGGCCCGCCTCGCGCCGCCTGGGGCTGGAATTCGAGGCCCGCTACAACCTGGGCAAGCTCGTGCGCGCCGACGTGGACGTGACGTACACCCGCGCCCGGTTCCTCCAGCCCACCGGCGAGCCCGAGGGGACTCTCATCCCGCTCGCCCCCGCGCTCACCTGGGCGGGCGGCCTGCAGGTGCGCCACCCCATCGGCGCGTTCGGCAGCGTGCGCGTGGAGGGCATCTCGGACCGGCCGGCGAACGAGACCGGCTCCATCGTCGCCCAGGGCTTCACGCTGGTGGACCTGGAGGCGGGCTACGAGACCAGGCGCTTCCGCCTGGCGGTGGACGTCCGGAATCTCACCAATGCCGCCTGGCGCCAGGCGCAGTTCGCCAACGTCTCCCGCCTCCCCTGGGAGAGCGCGCCGGTGGAGGACCTGCACTTCACGCCGGGGTATCCGCGCACGGTGCTCGGCTCCGCGTCCGTGTTCTTCTAGGTCCGACTCCGGCGAGGGCGGTGTATCGTGCGCCGCCCCCCGAAGAAGGACCCCGATGAACGCGCATATTTTCAGGGAGTACGACATCCGCGGCTTGGTCGACAAAGACCTGACCGCGGAGGTGGTGGAGCTGCTCGGCCGAGGGCTGGGGACGGTGGTCCGGCGCGGCGGCGGCCGCTCGGTGGCGCTGGGCCGCGACTGCCGCGAGTCCTCCACCCGCTTCCGCGACGCGATGTCGAAGGGGCTCACCTCCACCGGCATCGACGTGGTGGACATCGGCGTGGTGCCGACGCCCCTGACCTACTTCGCCGCCAACACGCTGCCGGTGGACGGGCTGGCGATGATCACCGGCAGCCACAACCCGCCCGAGTACAACGGCTTCAAGATCGGCTTCGGCAAGACCACCTTCCACGGCCCGGAGATCCAGGAGCTGCGCAAGCTGATCGAGCGCGGCGACTTCGAGACCGGCGGCGGCGGCAAGGTGACCGAGTTCGACATCGTCACCCCGTACAACCACTTCGTCCGCCAGACCGTGAAGATGGGCCGCCAGGGGATGCGCATCGTGGTGGACGCGGGGAACGGCACCGGCGGGGCGGTGGCGGTGCCGCTGTTCCAGTCGATGGGCTTCGACGTGGTGCCGCTGTTCTGCGAGATGGACGCGCGCTTCCCCAACCACCACCCGGACCCCACGGTGGTGAAGAACCTGGAGGACCTGATCGCCGCCGTCCGCAAGGAGAAGGCGGAGGTGGGGATCGCCTACGACGGGGACGCGGACCGGATCGGCGTCATCGACGACCAGGGGAACATCCTCTGGGGCGACCAGCTGATGATCCTCTTCTCCCGCTCCGTGCTGAAGGAGGTGCCCGGCGCGGCCATCGTGGGCGAGGTGAAGTGCAGCTTCACGCTCTACGACGACGTCAAGGCCCACGGCGGGCGGCCCATCATGTGGAAGACGGGGCACTCGCTGATCAAGGCGAAGATGAAGGAGGAGCGCGCCCAGCTCGCCGGCGAGATGAGCGGCCACATGTTCTTCAAGCACCGCTACTTCGGGTTCGACGACGCGGTGTACTCGTCGGCGCGGCTGCTGGAGATCCTCACCCACGAGCCGCGCAAGCTCTCCGAGCTGCTGGCCGACGTGCCGAAGACCTTCTCCACCCCGGAGCTGCGCGTGGACACGGTGGAGGAGAAGAAGTTCGCCATCGTGGAGAAGTCCAAGCAGCTCCTCCGCGCCGCCGGCCACCAGCTCATCGACGTGGACGGGGTGCGCGTCACCTTCCCGGACGGCTGGGGGCTGATCCGCGCGTCCAACACGGGGCCCATCCTCGTGGTCCGCTGCGAGGCGCGGACGAAGGAGCGCCTGGCGGAGATCCAGAAGCTGATCGAGAGCACGCTGGACCGCGCCAAGGCGGAGGCCTGAGGAGCCATCATGGCCGACCCCGTTCGAGTGGTGGCGATCCCCGGCGCCTTGCGCCTGGCGGCCAACAACCGCAAGCTGCTGGCGCTGGCGGTGCGCGAGGCGGAGAAGCACGGCGCGCAGGTGGAGCTGCTGGACCTCAAGGCGCTGGCGCTGCCGGTCTACGACCAGGACGTCGAGGACGCCGGCCTCCCGGAGTCGGTGGTGCGGGCGAAGGACGCCATCCACCGGGCACAGGGGGTCCTCATCTCCACCCCCGAGTACAACGCGTCGATTCCGGGCGGGCTGAAGAACGCCATCGACTGGGTGTCGCGGCCGGGCCACATCCCCAACCCCTGGCAGAACAAGGTGGTGCTGATGATGAGCGCCACCGGCGGATGGGGCGGCGGGCGCGGCGTGCTTCCGGAGCTGCGCCACATCCTGTCGGTGCTCGGGTCCTTCGTGGTGCCGCACGGCCTGATGGTGCCCAGCTCGGACCGCGCGTTCGACGAGCAGGGAGCGCTGAAGGACGAGCGGACGCGCGCCCAGCTCGCCAAGCTGGTCCCGCTGTTCGTGGCGTGGGCGCGGCAGGGCGTCCCGGAAGTGCCGAAGTGACGGACAGGAGGTGACGCCGTGCACACGCTGGGCATCGACCTGGGAGGGACGTACGCGCGGGCGGGCGTGGTGGACGCCGAGGGCCGGATCGTCGCCGCGGCCAAGACGGCGCTCACCCAGCGCACGCCGGAGGCGGTGGTGGCCGCCATCCAGGGCGCGGCGAAGGACGCGCTCTCGCTGGCCAAGGAGACCTCCGCCGAGGTGGCCTCCTGCGGCATCGGCGTGGCGGGGCAGCTGCGTCCCGGCGGCTTCGTCTCCGTGGCGCCGAACCTGGGGTGGCGGGACGTCCCGTTCGGGCAGCTCCTGGCCGCCGCGCTGGGCCGCAACGTGCGGGTGGTGAACGACCTCGCCGCGGCCGCGTGGGGCGAGTTCTCCTCCGGCGCCGGCCGGGGCGTGAACGACATCTTCGTGGTGTTCGTCGGCTCCGGGGTGGGCAGCTCCATCATCAGCGGCGGCCGGCAGCTCCACGGCTCCACCGGCGTGGCGGGGGAGTTCGGGCACACCAAGGTGGTGCCGGGCGCCGCCGGGCGGCAGTGCGGCTGCGGCGAGCGCGGCTGCCTGGAGGCCTACGTGGGCGGGCACAACCTCAACCGCCAGATGCGGGAAGCGGTGGAGCGGCTGGGCGCCGGCACCCGCCTGTTCGACCTGGCGGCGGGGGACGTGAGCCGGCTCACCTCCGCGTCGCTGGAGGAGGCGGCGCTGGGCGGCGACCCGGCGGCGAAGGAGATCTACGACACCGCGGCGCTCTACCTGGGCGTGGCCGTCGCCAACATGGTGACCGTGCTCAACCCGGCGCGGCTCATTCTCGGCGGCGGGGTCATCAACCACTGCCCGGCCCTGCGCCAGCGGGTGGAGGACCACGTGATGGCCTTCACCAACGCCAACGCCCGCGCGGCGGTGCAGGTGAAGACCGCCGCCCTGGGCGACGACAGCGGGCTGATCGGCGCGGCGCTGCTGGCGCGGTCGGCGGCCTAGGCCGGCACGAACCGGAGACCGGTGAGCCCGGCGCGCTCCAGCTCCTCCCGGAGGTGGGCGGAGACGATGAGCGCCACCTCCCAGCGCTTGACGCGGAAGAGGTGATGGCCGGCCACCCGGGCCGGGTCGATCCGGAGGGCGTCGATGGCCTTGTAGTCGCCCAGCCGATCCGGGCGTTCGTCGGCCTCGGTCCAGGGACGGATTCCCTCGGAGCGCTGCTCGTCCACGCACTCCAGGGCGTGGAGCGCGTGGACGATGAAGTACGGCTCCCGGTGACCTTCGACGGTGACGGGGATGAGCTGGACGTCGTCCGCGGCCGAATGCTCGAAGACGTGGGCCGCGCGCTCGCTGGCGACCGGCAATCCCCGGCTGGCCATCGTGTAGTCCAGCGCCACTCCCGGATAGGGCCGCTTGATGACCATGGTCTCCGGGGGCGCCACCGGCCCACCCCCACCCGTGAAGAGATCCGCGTTGACCCACTGGTCCCCGACATGCGGGGCCTGGAGGTGCCAGCGCCCGGTCACCAGCTTGTCGTCCCAGAGCTCGAAGTACTCGCTCACCGGGCGGCTCCCGTCACCAGCAGGTTCAACCGTGTGCCGGGTCTGGCGATCTCCATGGCCAGCTCGTTCAGCGCTCGGAGGACGGCTTGCCGGTACTGGGCCGTGCCGGGCGATAGACCGCGGATGGCTCCCCGGAGCTGGGCGTACACCAGCTCGTGATAGCGCTGTGGATGCGGACCGACATGCCCCTCGACCTCCACCAGGTTGGCCGGATCGTCGAAGCCGACGCCCGCGTCGTCCAGGATTTCCTTGAAGGCGGGCGACCACGGTCCTCCGCTGGCATCCGAGGCCCAGTTCTTGTTCGTGCAGATGTGGTGGAGGTGTCCCCGCGACAGGTAGAGCAGCGACAGCGCCAGCCCCGACAGCTTCCCCGCCTGCGCCAGCGCGGCGATCTCCGCCTGGGTGAGCACCAGGGCGCCGGCCGCCCCGACCATCTGCAGCCCGGCCCCGGCCCCCTCGCCCGCGGGCGCGAGCCGGCCCACGCCGCCCTCTCCCTTCAGCCACCGCGCGACCCGTGAGAGCGCGGGCCCGCGGCCGGCCAGCTCCTCGACCGTGGACGCGGCGGCGGCCATCGACGCGATCTCGACCGCCGGCTTGGCGACGCTGGTGGCCTCCGCCGCGGCCATCGCGTTGGTCCGCAGGGACGCCGCGCGGCTCAGCAGGCCGTCGGCCTCCTTCGCGTGCTCGAGCGGCCACGTCCAGTCCGCGGCGATGCGGTTCGAGACCAGGTTCGTGAGCTCCACCGCGCGGTTGCACCCGGCGCGCGTCGCCCGCGAGAAGCCGCGCGCGGCCGCCTCGAGGTCGGTCCGGACGGCGTCGTACTTGATGCCGGCGGAGAGAAGGGCCACCGCGGCCACCTGGGCCCGCCGCGGGTCGGCGGAGACGTCGTCCGACAGCAGGTCGCGCACCAGGGCAATCCGCTCCTGCAGGTCGTCGAGGGTCGCCACGCCGTACGACCTGTCCCCGAGCGCGAGCGCCGCCGGCCTCAGCTGCTCCACCTCCAGGGTGAGCCGCAGCGCGCTCGCCGCCAGCGCGACGCGGGACGGAGGAGGCTCTCCCGCGACCCGGACCTCCTCACACCCGGCGAGCGCGGCGACCATCATCCCGGCGCAGAGCCGCCTCCCCAGGCGCCTCAGGTATGGACCCAGAGGAGCAGGACGTCGGTCGGCTCGCCGGCGCCGGTGCGGAGGTACGGCTCGCAGGGGAAGCGCACCGTCTTCTGCTCTGGGTCGACATCGACGGTGTCCACGGGGAGGCCGTTGACCTCGACCCACACGAAGCCCGCCCGCCACCAGGCGACCGGGCCCGTGTACTCGTACCAGCACGGCCCGATCCGCTTCTTGCCCAGCTCCTGCGCGCCGGCGTCGGTGCCCGTGCCGCACCGGCCGCAGTCGCCGCAACCGGCGGCCACGATCAGGACCAGGAGGGTCCACCGCCAGATCCGGCAACTCCGGCGCACCGGGCCTCTGTGCTTCCGCGCGCACCTGGCCTCAGGGGTAGTAAAGCTGGACGTAGGACTTGTCGCCCCAGTCGGCCGCGGCGCGGTTGTCGTCGTGGTACTGCTCCGCCAGGACGGGGATGCCCTCCTTGCCGTCGTGCCAGAAGAGGACGCCGCAGATGGGGACCTTCTCCCCGTTCAGCAGCTGGACGTAGTTGAACAGGGCCGTCATCCGGGAGATGCCGACGCGGGGGTGCTCGGCGTCGCCCTCGTCCAGCACCTCGCCCCCGATGTCGTTGTCGATGGGCACCAGGTGGGCCTGGCCCATCAGGAGCGGCCGGTCCCACTGGTGCGGCCCGGGGCCACCCCCGAACGCGTCCGTGCGCGGGTCCAGCCAGGACATCCGGGCGATGATGGGCCCGTCTCCGTAGGGGCACGGTTCCCGCTGCCCTTGATCGACCGGGATGAGGTCGTTCGCTCCCCCGTCCGGTTTCTGGGTGTACCGGGTGGGTTGCCCCGTGCACACCTCTCCCCGGAGCGAGACGAACTCGACGTAGAAGCGCTCCGGGAGCGGCGTCATCCCGCGGGGGCCCTTCACCGCCCGGTACGGTTCGGTGGTGCACAGCCCGCCCTTGGCCGGCGGGGGCAGGTGCGTCTGGCAGGCGGCGATGGCGACGACGTGCGCCAGCGCGAGCGCCTTCCAGCACGAGTTGGCCGTCATGGGTTCGGTTTCGGGGGCCGAGGGGGTGTCCAGTGCGTTCATGGGGCTCCGGTGCGTGTGCCACGAGAGAAGCGCGATGACGGTGAGCGCGACGGCGCCGGCCAGCCGGAGGCCGCGCCGCGCGAGCCTGAGCTCGCGCAGGGGAGGGCCGGCGCCGAGGAGCCCCTGGAGCTTCGCCAGGTCGAACAGCACCAGGGAGCGGCCTTCCGCCCGGCCGGCGTGGTCCCGGAGGGCGCGCGCCACCTCCTGGCCGTTGTCGAAGCGGTCCGCGGGGTCCCGCGCCAGCAGCTTCTGGCAGATGGCGCGCAGGCGCCTGGAGGCGGACGACGTGGAGGCGGCCACGTACTCCGGCGTCACCTCGGCGATGCGCTTGAGGGTGGCCAGGTCCGCCGCCCACCCGAACGGCGCCTCCCCGGTCACCATCTCCACCAGGATGGTGCCCAGCGAGAACAGGTCCGAGCGGCCGTCCACGGGCCGGTGCTTCACCTGCTCCGGCGAGAGGTAGGGCGCCTTCCCCTTGATGATGGTCGAGGAGGCGCTGGTCTGCACCCGCCCGTCCAGCGTCGAGTACGCCACGCCGAAGTCCACCAGCTTCGTCCGCCCGGCGCTGGTGATGAGGATGTTGGTGGTGGAGACGTCGCGGTGGACGATGTGGAGCGGCCGCCCGACCTCGTCGGTGGCGTGGTGGGCGTGGTGCAGCGCCTCCGCGACGTCCGCGGCGATCAGGCAGGCCCCGCGCTCCGAGAGGCGGGTGCCCCGGCGGCGGGCCTGCTCCAGCAGCGAGTAGAGCGTCTGCCCGTCGATGTACTCCATCACCAGGTACGCGTTGCCCTTGCGTTCGAAGAAGCCGAAGACGCGGGCGATGTTGTCGTGGTGCAGCAGCGAGAGGACCCGCGCCTCGTCCACGAACGACCGCTCTTCCCAGTCCCGGCGCCCGGGCCGCGTCCGCTTGATGGCGACCAGCTGCGAGAAGCCCTTCGCGCCGACCTGGCGGGCCCGGTAGACCTCGCCCATCCCGCCGCGGCCCAGCCTCGCCTCCAGCTTGAAGGCCCCCAGCGCGCCGAAGTCCAGCACGCTGCCGAGCGTGGGCGTCTTCACCTCGCTCGAGGACAGCCTGGCCCAGGGCGTCTCGTCGTCGCCGTTGAACGTCTGGGTGATCTCGGCGCCCGTGTCCGGCCGCAGGCGCCCGGAGCTGGAGGGCAATTCGACCGGGCTATCTGTCACCGCCCACTCGCATGCTGAGGGTGCTGGAGGCTTCGCAGAGCGCGCGGTCCGCGGTCCGCAGCTCCACCGAGGCGACCTGGGACGTGCCCGGCGCCCGCACCAGGAGGTTCAGCCGGCACTGGACCATGGCGTCCGGGACGGAGGCGTTGGGGCCGGCGAGCGTGACGATGGGCCGCGCCGCCAGGGTGGCCATGAGGTCGCGGCGCTGCACCTGGGCGAGCAGGCCCGTCTCGCCCGGGTGGATGACCTTCACCTGTTCGTCCGGGGCCTCCGCCCTGAGCACCAGCGTCAGCTTCGCCGGCCCGCCGGCGAGCGGGACCACCACCGGGACCGAGTCCCGCGAGGCCGCCCGCGACGGCGTGAGGATGAGGGCGTTGCGGTCGCCCCGGATCCGGCGCACCTCGACGTCGGGGGCGTGAACGGCGCCCGCGCCGACCGGCACGTCGAACCGGAGGAAGAGGGGCTTGCCGGCCGCGCCGTAGACGGTGGGGGCGCGGTCCGCCGGCATCTTCACCGGCACGACCCACCGCACCTTCGCCCGCGGTCCCCTCGCCTCCTGCGCCTGGGCAGGGAGGGCGGCGAGGCCCAGCGCGGCCAGCGCCGCGCACCTGGAGAAGCGGGCGCCCCGACCGCGCGGCCCGGCGTGTGTCCCGTTGTCAGTGGCGACCATCAAGCTCAAGCGTCTTCCCATCCCCGCGGCGAAAACCGACTTCTACTCCGCTATAACGGACTTTAGCAATCAGTCTGACACCTACGGTGGCCTGCGCTTGGCCTCCGGCCCCCCCATCGACGATCCGCAGCAACTGAAGACCCGCGTCTACCGCCGAGCGGAGGAGCTGGGGCTGTCGCTGACCCAGGTGCTGGTGTTGGCGGGGGTCTCCAAGAGCCAGTTCTACGACGTGATGGACGGCAAGAAGCAGCCGACGGTCGGCTGGCTCCGGAAGCTGGCGGCGGCCTTGCGGTGGCAGCTGACGGACCTGCTCCTGGTGTCCGCGCCGGCGCTGCCTACCCCGCCACGGATCCGCGCGGACCGCAAGGTCCCGCTGATCAGCCTCCGGGCGTCGGCCGGCGCGTTCCTGGAGGCCGACCGCGCCGAGCCGCCGGGCTACCTCCTGGTCCCGCCGCCCCGGCCGGTGTCCGACGACATGTTCGCGGCGACGGTGGTGGGTCGGTCCATGGGGCGGCTGATCGGCAACGGCGCGGTCTGCCTGTTCCGGCTCATCGGCGACCGGAGCCCGGACCGCAGGGTGGTCCTCGTCCAGCTCCGCGTGGCGCGCGACCCGGAGACGGGCGGCCGCTTCACGGTGAAGCGCCTCAAGGTGATTGGCTGGCGCGGGCGCCGCATGGCCCGGGTGCGGCTGGAGTCGGCGAGCCGGGCCTTCCGGCCCATGGTGTTCGAGGACCCGGAGCGCGAGCTCAAGGTCATCGCCGAGTTCCTGGAGGTGCTGGTCCCTCCACCCGAATGACCCGGAATCCCGAGGGGGGACCTCAAAGGACTTCAAATGACCGCTCGCGTCTGCGCCTACGCACCCACATGGCGCGGGCCCGAAACCGGACCGTGACCGCGCTCCACTCCGCCATGACGGACTCCGGTGCAGCCATGCGCCCTTACGGTCCCCGCGCTTGGCGAAAGGACCCAAAGACGAGGTCCACCGTCGGCTGGTGGCGCAGGTCCGGGCGGCGGCGAAGGCTCGCGGGGTGCAGCTCACCCACGTGCCGGACCTGGCGGGCGTGTCGCGGAGCCATTTCTGGGACGTGCTGGCGGGCCGGAAGAGCCCCACGGTGTCGTGGCTCACGAAGGTGGCGGTGGCGCTCCGCTCCGAGCCTTCGGAGCTGCTCTCCGTGAACGGGCGGCCGGCGCCCATCCCCATCTCCCGCGCCAGCAAGCGCGTGAAGCTGGTGAGCGTGCGCGCCGCGGCGGGCGCCTTCAGCGAGCCCGAGGCGGTGGAGCCGGCCGGCTACATCACCGCGCCCACGCGCCGGACGATCAAGCCCAACATGTTCGCGGTGGCGGTGAGCGGCCGGTCGATGGAGCCGCTCATCCGCGACGGCGCCATCTGCCTCTTCCGGCCCATGGAGGGCCGGGACCCGGACGGCCGGGTGGTGTTGCTCCAGCTCCGCGACGAGCGCGACCCCGAGTCGGGCGGCCGCTACACGGTGAAGCGCTTCAGGGTGCTGGCGCGGAGCGGCCGGCGCATCACCCGGGTGCGCCTGGAGCCGGTCAACAAGGAGTTCTCGCCCATGGTCATGGACGAGGACCCGGAGCGCGAGCTGAAGATCATCGCCGAGTTCCTCGAGGTGCTGGTCCCCGCCGGGCACTGAGGGCCCGGCCCCTCACTTTGTCCCCGGCCATCGGCCCCGTTACCTTCAGGTAAGGAATTGCCCTGGAGGTAAGGTGCCCAGCGCCACCATCAAGGTGATTCGGGAGCAGGCGCGCGCCATGGGGAGCGACTCGGTCGCGACGTTCGACCGCGCGCTGCTCGAGGAAGACGGCCTCACCTCGCCCTGATCACTTCCACCCCACCAGCACCGCGTTGTCGTACTCGTCCACCGCGCAGTCCAGCATCGAGAACCCCGCGCGCTCGAACCACGCCTCGTACGCGCTGGTCGGGTAGACGCGCCCCTCGCCGGTGGCGAGGCAGGCGAAGTACAGCGTCAGGTAGGCGGCGGCCAGCGGCCCGGTCTCGTCCTCGTCGCAGACCATGGCGGGGATGACCACCAGCTGCCCGCCCTCCGGCAGCACGTCCGCCGACTTCTGCACGAACGCCTGGTTCTGCGCCTCGCCGTAGATGTTGAAGATGCGGCTGAACAGCACCGCGTCGGCGCCGTACGGGTACGGGTCCGACTGGATGTCGCACGGGTGCGCGGAGATCCGGTCCCCCAGCCCCTCCGCCGCCACCCGCGCCCGCGCGCGCTCGCACACCGACGGCAGGTCCAGCACCGTCACCCTCAACCCCGGATGCGCCCTGGCCAGGATGACGGCGTTCGTCCCGTCCCCGCCCCCCGCGTCCAGCACGTGCGACGCCCGCCCCAGCGTCTCCACCACCTGCGGCGGCAGCCCCTGCACGCTCAGGTTCGACATCCACCGGTGGAACACCGCCTCCAGCTGCGGGTACGCCGCCAGCCGCTCGTAGAGCGTCTTGCCCTCGCCGGGGAACACCTCCAGCCCCACGTTGGTCCCCCGCCGCAGCGACTCGGTGAGGTGGAACAGCGGCCGGTAGATGAGCTGGTGGAACGCGTCCACGATGGTGGTGAACGTGGCCCCCTCGCCGGTGAACGCCCCGGTGACCCAGTCCTGGTTGCGGTACCCGCCCGCCTCGTCGCGCAGCACCAACTCCATCGCGCACAGCGCCAGCAGCAGCACCCGCACCGACGCCACCGGGATGCCGATGCCCTGGGCGATGGCCTCGCGCGAGGCGCCCGGATTCGCGGCGAGGTGCTCGAACAGCTTCAGCTCGTGGCCGGCCACCATCGCCTGGAAGAAGCCGGCGCCGCCGAGCTTCAGCAGCATCTCCCGGTCGCGCCTCGGCTCGGCGCGGCTGACGCGGAATTCCATGCGCGCCAGCATGCCGCGAAACGCGTCAGTCCAGCACGAACGTGTACGAGTACTTCAGCTCCGTGCTCACCGCCTCGCCGTTCTTCCGGGCCGGCTTGAACTTGAACTTCTTGATCGCCTCCAGCGCCGCCTCGTTCAGCCCGTACCCCGGCCCGGAGAGGACCTTGGCCACCACCACCTTGCCTTCGGTGTCGACGGTGATGGAGAGCACCACCGTGCCCTCGATCTCCGCGTGCCTCGCCTCGGGCGGGTAGGGGATCTTGAAGGGCTCCGCCACCTCCGGCTCGGAGTCCACCTGGTGGATGGGCATGTACTTCGGCGCCGAGTACGCCTTCACCTCGGTGGGGTCCTGCGCCTTCTTCTCCGTCTTCCCGTAGAGCGTGTTCCCGACCGCGGCCGCGAAGTTGCCGGCGGTGGTGGTGGAGGACATGGAGATGCCCACCACCAGCACCGGCTTCGCCGGCTGCTCGGGCGGCGGCGCGTCGTTGGGCGGCGGGGGCGGGGGCGGCTCGTCCGGTGGCGGCGGCGGCTTGGGCACCTCGGCCCGCGCGACCTTGATCGGCGGCGGCTTCGCCTTCGGCTGCTCCGGCTCGGGCGGGGGAGGAGGTGGCGGCTTGGGCGCCTCCACCTCCACCATCACCAGCTCCATCGGCCGCTCCAGCTCCGCGGACCGCAGCGGCCGGGAGGCCAGGTACAGCAGGGCCAGCCCGTGCACCCCCAGCGAGACCACCAGGAACACGGCGGTCCACAGCCCGGAGCGCGAGCGCGCGGTGGAGGCCGGCAGATCGAGCGTGGCGGCGGCGGCGTCCATCAGGCGCCCGTCACGGGGTGGCGGCCGCGGCCGGCGCGGGCGCGGCATCCTTCTGGATGTTGAGCGCGAACTTGGCGATCCCCTCGCCCTTCACCAGGTCGATCAGCCGCATCACCTTCCCGTAGTTGAGGGACTGGTCGGCGGAGATCACCGCCCGCGTCTCCGGGTCCTTGGCCTTCGCCTCGTCGCAGCGCCGGACCAGCTCCTGCTCCGACACCTCGGCGCCGTCGAAGAAGATCTTCGAGTCCTTGTCCATCACCACGTTGACCAGCCCCTGCACCGTCTCGCCCCCGTGGGCGGCGCGCGGCAGGTCCACCTCCACCGTCTCGCGGACGATGAAGTTGGCGGTGACCATGAAGATGATGAGCAGCACCAGGACGATGTCCACCAGCGGGGTGACGTTGATGCCGGTGATCTGGTCATCGTCTTCGGAGACGGAAGCCGCCATGGCCTACTTCACCTCCGCCGAGTGGCGGCTCTCCGCCCGGAGGTGGCCCACCAGCGCGTGCCCCAGCGCGTTGGTCCGCGCGGTCATGTTCTTCAGCCAGCGCTGGAAGCCGTTGTAGGCCACCACCGCCGGGATGGCGACCGCCAGGCCCACCGCGGTGGCCACCAGCGCCTCGGAGATGCCGGCCATCACCGTCTGCTGCACCGCCGCGCCCTTCACGCTGATCGCGCCCAGGTCGTGGAACGCCTTGATGATGCCCAGCACGGTGCCGAACAACCCCACGAAGGGAGCGTTGGAGCCCAGCGTGCCGAGGAAGGAGAGGTACCGCTCGTAGCGCGGGCGCTCGCGCGCCACCGCCGCGGCGATCACCTGCTCCACCGTGTCCGGGCCGGCGCCGACGGAGGCGATGCCCTCGGAGATCACCGCCGCCTCCAACCCGCGCTTGCCCTCCACCGCGGCCTTCACCTTCTCCAGCTCCCCGCGCGAGAGCTGGATGGCCAGCGCCTCGGCGTGCGGCAGCCGGTGGGTGGAGAAGAAGACCAGGCGCTCCAGCATCAGCGCGATGGAGATGACGGAGAGGCTGGCCAGCAGCCAGAGCACCCACTCCGCGCTGGAGAGCGTGACGCCCAGCAGACGCGAGGTGAGCCACCCGTGGTCCGCCGTGACCTGGGCCAGCAGGAATGGAACGTTCATGGTTGGAGTATGGTGCAAAGTCGAACCGAACTGACCAGCGTCCCGGCCACCGGCCAGGCGAGCGACACCATCTGAAATAAGGAGCGCCGCGTCCATGGCCAATAACGACCCCAAGGCCCGCCAGCCAGCCGAGCCCAAGCGCTCCAAGGACCACCACCTGGACGAGTGGAACTCCGGCCAGCGCGGCGGGGGGAAGGTGCCGGAGGACTTCGCCTGGCGCACCAACCCCAAGCAGTGGCAGGAGGAGCTGGGCACGCCGCAGCCCTCGCGGCGGCTGGACGACTGAGCCTCGAGGAATCGGGCTCCTACGGCCGGCTGGGGCTCCCGCGGCACTGCTTCTCCGCGGTCTCGAAGCCGAAGCCGCGGCACACCGCTCGCCGCAGCGCGCTCTGCCCGACGTCCGGCGACCCGATGATCATCGAGGTGGTGTTCACCTCCACCTGCACCGACGGGAGGCTGGCCAGGTCCGGCATGGAGAGCACCGCCACCGGGCCGGCGGGGGTGGCGACGTTGTTGTCGAGCGACCAGCGCGATCCGTACTCGGCGCCCCCGGGCTCCAGCGCGTTGGGCTGGTCCTCGACGAAGAGGATGTTCTCGGTGCCCAGGTCGGGGTTGCCGATCTCGAAGCGGAAGGCGTAGAGGCCGTACGCGTCGTAGCCCTGCCAGCAGTAGGCGACGTCGTCCTCGGTGGGGTGGAGCGGGTCGGCCACCTCCCGGTCGATGTAGTCGCACTCCGTGGTCGGCGTGCAGGCCGCGCCGAGCGTCGCCGCCGCCGCCACCGCGATGATCCACTGGTTCCGCTTCACACTGACCTCCTGGGTCTGGCCACCTAGTACTCCCGGCTCCAGATGACGTCCGCGCCGCCCGCGTTCGAGTCACCGTACTCGGTCTGGACGCTGAGGCGGGGGGTGATCTGGTACTCGAACCGGAAACCGTACTTGTTCTCTCCCTTGCGCGGGTCGGCGCCGGGGCGGACCTCGGCCCCCAGGTACGCCTTGTCGGAAAGGTAGCGGCCCACCTCCACGCGGGTGCCGGCCAGGCCCTCGCCGCCGGTGGACTCGATGGAGAGCACGTCCAGGTCGATGGGGAGGATGCTGCCGATGGCGCCCTTGAGCTGGGAGGTGGCGAGCGACCCCAGGACGGACGCCGCGTCGCCGCTGCCCATCGACGCGCCCGACCCGGGCTTGAGCGTCCGGCGGCCGGTGGCGAGCAGGACGTAGATCTCCGAATCCGGCAGCGGCGGCTGGGAAGAGGGCTTGAACGAGAGGTTCTTCCCCTCGCCTTGCACCACCATGAACACCGTCACCCCTTCGCGCTCGTTGACGTACGTCGCGGTGACGTTGACGTGGGGGGCCTTGGGCGGCCCGGTGAAGGTCACCCGCGAGTCGCGCTGCACCTCGAACTCCCGCCCCAGCACCGACGCGCGCCCGCGCAGCACCCGGGCGTCCCCGTAGATGCGCGACCGGGTGTCGTACTCGACGCGGAAGTGGTCGGAGAAGCCGAGCTCCATGTTCAGGTCGGAGCTCTTGAGCCACACGTTCCGCGGCGCATGGAGGGTGAAGAGGTAGCGGCGCCCGGGCCCGGCTTCCTCCTTCCCCTGGCCACCCGAGCCGCCCGTGCCCTGCTCGGCGGCGGCGCGGTGCTTCCGGTCCACCGGCTTGCCGCGCCTGACCAGGACGATGTCGTCCGGCCGGCCGATCTCCTGGAGGTCCTTGCGCTTGACGTCCGGGAGCTCGACGTGCGCCTCGGGGACCTCGATCTGCTGGAGGTCGATCAGATCGCTGGAGAGATCGCCCTGCACCTGCATCCGGCTGGTGACCACCGCGTAGGTCTGGTCGTCGTAGACCACCGGGAACCGCTCGGCCTGCACCTCGCCGGTGAGCCGGAAGTGGCTGCCGGTCCTCACCGCATCGGCGGTGGCGCTCACGCGGCCGCCCCCTCCGCTCTGCGCCTGGAGCGTCTTGACGGCGAAGCGCTCGCCGGTGCCCTCGGCGCGGACCTGGATGGCGCGGTAGTCGCCGTACCCGTCCAGCGCCAGCGCGCCGTCGCGCCACTCCACCCAGCCCAGCTCCTCCGGGTGCGCCGGCGTCCCCTTCACGCTCGCGTCCGCGGAGAGCTTGCCGCTGATCTGCCGCACCCGCGGCAGGTAGCCGCCCAGCACCCCCAGCTCGAAGTCCTTCGCCTGCAGCGCCACCTCCAGCGGCGCGTCCCCCACCTTCACCCCGCGCCGCAGCGCCGGGGCGGAGAGGTCCAGCTTCACGGTGCCCTCCACCGTGGCGCGGCCCTGGCCGGAGGAGGTGAGCGCGGCCTTCACCGTGGAGACGGCGCGCGCGTAGCGGAGGCTGACGGTGCCGCGGCCGATGCAGGCGTCGCCGGTGCGCAGCTGTTCGGCGTTGGCCAGCACCTCCACCTGCGGGTCCGCCAGCGTCCCGCGCCCGCGCACCCGCGCCGCCAGTTGCCCGGTGGGGGGCTTGAAGCCGCGCTCCTCCAGCTCGTCTCCGGGCGCGGGCGCCGGCATCCACTCCGACAGGTCGAGCGGCCCCACCGTCCCCTCCACCCACAGCGGCGTGCGCTCCATCATGGCCTGGTCGGCGGAGGCGAGCGCGCCCAGGGGCGCCCCCAGCCGGGCGGTGAGGTCGGCCAGGGACGTGGCGCCGCGGCGAGCGTGCACGGCGGCGGCGACGTCCCGGGCGCCGGCCACCACGTCCAGCGAGAGGTCCGCCGGCGCCGCCTTCCGGAACGCCACCCCGTGGCCCTCCACGTGCGCGTCCAGCGCCGGCTCCGCCAGCGTCCCGCGCGCCTCCGCCCGCACCGACGCGCGCCCGTGCAGGTCCTGCACGCCGGCCGCCTCCAGCAACTCCAGCGGGAAGTCGCGGACCGAGGCGTCCACCTCGTAGGCAGCCTTCCGGAGCGCCGCCTCGTCCGGCGGGTGGTCCAGCAGGCCGTCCAGGGTGAACGGCGTGCGCACCACGAATTCGGCCGCGGTGCCGGCGGCCTCCACCTCCGCCCGCGCCCGCAGCGCGCCGCGCTCGCCGCCCTCCACCGTCACGTCGATGTTGGGGTCGCGGAGGCGGAGCTGTGGGTGGTCCGGGATGCGCAGGTTCCGCGCCCAGATGGACAGCCGCGCCGCCGGGTCGTCCGCCGTGCCCACCAGGGTGAGAGTGGCGCCGGCGGTGCCTGTGACGCGCTCCTTCTTGCCCGCGGCCCGGAAGGTCTCGCCCAACTCGTGCGGGTCCAGCTCGATGAAGGCGGCGATGGGCTCGTGCCGCCGGCGGGCCAGGCCCTTCACCGGCAGATCGAAGCGCGCGGAGAGCGTCGCCAGCCGCGAGGTGAAGCGCAGCTTCCCCGCCGCGCGGTCGTTCGCGTAGTGGCCAGCCAGCGTGAGCCCGAGCGCGTCCCAGCGCCGCACCCGCCCGCCGTCCAGCTCCGCCTCCGCGTCCACTTCCAGCGACCGCACAGGACCCCGCGCGCGCACCGTGGCGCTGAGCAACCCGGCCAGGTCCAGCTTCGGATCCACGAAGGCCGCCGGCAAGAGCTTGAGGTCCAGTCGCTGCACCTCCAGCGAGGCGTCCACCGACTCGAGCGAGGCGCGCCCGCCCACGGTGATCGACTGCGCCTCGCTGACCAGGCGAAGCGGGTCCGTGGCCACGCCGTCCCGGAAGGCCACCTTGGCCGGGGCCTGCAACGTCCAGGTGGCCTCGGGGAGGCGGACGGTGAATTCGCGGACCAGCATCCCGCGCGAGTCCTGGTCGCGCGTGCCGGAGACGTGCGCCGCCATCTCGCCGCCTTCGCTCCAGACGCCGGTGCTCGGGTCGCGGATGACCGGGGTGAAGCGCGCGTCCACCGAGGTCTGCGCGCCCTCGCCGCCGGCGATCTGCACGGAGACCCTGCGGAGCTCGCGGCTCCCCACCTTCACCTCCGCCGCCTGGAGGGACGCCTCGGCGTGGAGCGGGGCGGTGACGTCCGGGATGGAGGCGCTCACCTTGAGCCCGGAGACGGCGGTGTCCTGGAAGCGGAGCAGCGCGAACTGCCCGTCGGCGGTCAGGCCCGGGTGCTTCACCGGGCCGTCCACCGCCACCACCAGCGCGCCCCGGCCGGCGAGCGCGGGGACCTGGCCCTTCTCGCGCAGCCGCCCCAGCGAGCGCGACAGCTCCGACAGGTCGCGGGCGGTGAGCGTCCCGCGCAGCGACATCCGCTCCATCGTCCCGTCGCCGGACGCCTCCACCGAGAGGCCGGGGAGCTCCGCGCGGAGGGACGGGAGGTGGAAGTGGCCGCGGTCGGCGCTGGCGGAGAGCTGGATGGGGCCCAGCGTCTCGCCGCGGACCTGGGAGGGCGGCACGGAGAGCTTCACCTCGCCCTGGAGGCCGGCGAGCGTCTTGCCGCCGCCGCGCGCGGAGGCCTCCAGCTGGAGGCGGGTGCGCGGGCCGTCGGGGGTCAGCTCGGAGAGGTCCACGTCGCGGGCGGAGAGGGTGAAGCCGTCGCTCCAGGCGCGCTTGACGTCGAACGACCCGCGGAGCTGGAGCCTCGACCGCCCGGCCGCCCCGTCGAGTTGCGCGCGCACGGTGTCGCCCTGGAGGTCGGCGGTGCCGGAGAGCTGGGCGGGGACCTGGAGCGGGTACCGGTCGGTGAGGACGCGGGCGAGCCTCGGCTCCACCCGCGCGGTCTTCAGGTCGACGTGCGCGGAGTCCTTCGAACCGCGGTTCGCCGCCGCGTCCAGCGCCAGGCCGGGCGCCGCGAGCGCGACGGACGCCTGCAGCGCCTCGCCCTTCGTCTCCAACTGGAGGGAGAGGGCGACGGGGCCCTCCAGGGGCGCGCGCTCGGCGCCGCGGAGGGTGGCGCGCGCCTTCAGCGAACGTTCGGGACCGGACCACGCGGCGTCGCCCTCGCCGCCCAGCCCGTGGAGGTCCAGCTTCAGGTCCTTCGCCTCGCCCTCGCCCTCGCGGGTGAAGGCCACGGTTCCGCCCTGGATGGTGAGGTGCTGGAGCGCGAAGGAGATGCGGGAGGGCTTCTTCTCCTCCGGTTGTTGCCGCTCCAGCTCCTCTTTCTTGGCGGCGAGGGCGCGGGAGAGGTTGAGCCCGCGGTCGTCGGAGGTGAGGAAGAGGTGGGGGTTGAGGATGGTCGCCTCGCGGATGGAGAGGGTCCGGCGGACGAGCGCGGTGGCGGAGACGCGGAGGCGGACCTCGTCGATCTCCGCCACCAGCTTCCGTTCCGGGTCGTAGAGCTTCAGGCCGCGGAGGATGATCTCCTCGCCGTTCAGCGCCAGCTCCTTGACCTCCACCGACCCCTGCAGCGCGCCGCTCAGCGCGGAGAGCGCCTCGCGGCGGAGGCGCGCTTCGCCCGAAGGGCTCTGGAGGTAGAGCAGGGCGCCGCCGACGGTGAGCAGGAGCAGGGCGAGGAGCGCCAGCAGCGCGTACGCGAGGCGCCGGGGCCAGCGGCGGCGGCGCGGATCTGGAGGAGGGGCGCTCACGCTCAGAACGCCTCCCCGATGGAGAGGTGGAACGCGCACTGCCCCTCGGGCGAGCCGGCGTAGGCCGGGTCCCGCGGGGGGAGGAGGCCGAAGCAGCCGGGGCGGGTCATAGGGACGAGGTTGCCCGGGCCGATGAGCGGGAGCGGCGCCCCGACGTCCAGCCGGCGCGCGATGTCGATCCGGATCGGCCCCACCGGGGTGAGGTAGCGCGCGCCGATGCCCACCGCGAACAGCGTGTTGCGCGGGATGAAGCCCGCGTCGGCGAAGTTGAAGGAGTCGACGGAGACGAACCCCGCGTCGAGGAAGAGGGCGGCGCTGAGGCTGGAGGTGAAGCGGTAGCGCGCCTCGATGGAGGATTCGAACAGGCCGTTGCCGCCGATGGGGATGGTCTCCGCGCTCTCCAGGCCGAGCGGCGTGGTGGCGAAGCCGCCCGTGCTGCCGGTGGTGGGGACCAGCAGCATGGGCGAGAGGCGGCGGGTGTCGAAGCCGCGCATGGAGGTGGCGCCGCCCGAGTAGAAGCGCGCCACGATGGGGCTCTCCGGCGTGCCCGCCAGCGGGACCAGCGTGCCCAGCTTGATCTTGGCGGCGAGGGTGAGGCGGTCCAGCGGCTGGAACGTCTTGTAGGCGCGGACCTCGGGCTGGACGCGGAGGTAGTTGAAGTCGCCCAGGAGCATCTTGCCGCCGGCCTGGATGGAGAGCGCGGCGTAGTAGCCGTTGCGCGGCTCGGCGCGGTCGTCGCGGCGGTCGTACTCCACGGCCACCTCGCCGTAGGAGAGCGCCACGTTGCAGCTGCCGGTCTGGTCCGGGAGGCAGCCCAGGCCCTGCGAGCCGAGGGTGGTGGACTGGGTGAGGACGCCGCTCAGGCGGTAGAGCTCGTAGTTGAGGGACGGGAAGACGGAGAATTCGGGGACGGGTTGCCAGATGACGCCGGCCTTGGCGCGGCCCTCGAGGTACTGGAACGCCTGCTCCAGGCCCTTCTGGGCGCCGATGGTGACCTGGCCGCGGACGTCGCGGGCGAAGAGGCGGGGCTGTTCGAGCTGCGCCAGCGTGTCCAGGGTCCAGCCCGTGCTGGGCTGCTGGGCCTGGGTCTCCTGGGGGGCGAGCCAGGAGATCACGCCCGGGATGAACGCGTAGCCGACCTTGGCGCGGACGGTGAGGCGGCGGAGGCCGCCGAAGAAGTTGCGGTCGGTGTACTCGCCGAGGACGCGGCCCTCGTTGCGCGTCTGGTCCACGCCGAAGCCGCCGCCCAGCTTCTGGGTGTGGAAGGGGGCCTCGCGGACGTCGACGACGATGGGGATGGTGCCGGCCTCGCGCTGGGGGGCGCCGCGGTTCACCTTCACCCCGCCGAAGACGCCCATCTTGAAGACGCGGGCCTGCGCCTCGGCGAGCGCGCTCTCCGAGTACCAGTCGGAGGTGCGGATGGCGCCCTGGGCCTGCTCGATGACGCGGAGGGAGGGGACCTTCGGGCGGTCCTCCTGGGTGACGAAGACGGCGCCGAAGCGGTAGCGCTGGCCGGGGTCGATGGAGAGCTGGATGTCCGCCTGGCGGGTGACGACGTCGACGCGGACCTCGCCCTCGACGGAGGCCTCGGCGTAGCCGAGCTCGCGGAGGGCGGACTGGATCTTCTGCTTGAGGCCGGCCCAGTCCTCCTCGTGGAAGACGGCGCCCTGGTGGAGCGGCAGGTCCTTGAGCGCGGCGTCCTGGTGCTCTTTCGGGAGGGACTCCAGGCCGCGGATGTCGACGTTGGCGATGTGGGTGGGCTGGCCTTCGGTGACCTCGACGCGGAGGCGGACGGCGTCCTCACCGTCGGGGTTCACCTCGTCGTGGAGGACCTGGGCCTGGTAGTAGCCCTGGGCCTGGTAGTAGCGCTCGATGCGGCGGAGGTCCGCCTGCCACGCGTTGGGGTCGAAGGTGTGGACCTCGTGGAAGGGCCAGATCCGCCCCCACCAGGGCGTCTCGGTGGTGAGGATCTTCTTCTTGATGTCGTCTTCGTCGAGGCGCTTGGCCCCCTGGATGGTGATGCCCTTCACCACCGGCCCCTCGGGCGCGGCGGTCTCGCCCTTGACGTGCGAACAGCCGAACGCGACCAGCGTCAGGGCCGGGAGGAGGCACCTCGGAGCCACGAGGGAGTCTTAGCCTGGAAGGGGCGAAGGGGAAGTGGCGGCTGCAGCGTTGTGTCCTGAGACGCTCTGTAGCTCACGGACGCCGCACGCGCGCAGGTACGCTGCGACCTCGTCCATGGAAGCTCGATCGCGTGTGAAGTCGTCATCGCTTCCCTGGGGGACCCAGATCGCCATGCCTGCCCGCGCCCGGGTAAGAAGGACGCGATACGCATTGAGCCCATACCTAGCTCGTTCACCTATGACAGGTGACCACGTCATCTGCCGCGGCTTGAGGTGCCGGAACGACCAAGCCCCACGGTGGCGCACCATGTCCCAGGACCACGCAAGCCCCACGTAGTCGAGCTCGAGCCCTTGACACTTGAACTCACTCGCTGCGACCTCCAGCGCGGTGCTGGCTTCGAGGGAGGGCGGGCGATCCAGGAACCAATTTGGCCAATCCACCTTGGCTTGAAAATCGGTGTCCATCTCGAGGCCGTAGGCGCGCAGACGCCCGGCGCGGGCGCTGGCCACTAGACCAAACCGGGAGCGCATGCCGACTTGCCGCAGCCATCGGCGGGCCTCTTCTAAATCTCGCGTAAGGACAATCGGATAGGCTGAAGCACCAGAGGTCAGGTTTCGCGCTTCGTCCGGCTTATTGTGAAGCACGGCATCCACCCACTCCGCCAGCCAAGCTGCGCCTTCACTGCGGCGGCAGTGAACTAAGCGTAGATCGTCGGCGTTCGTCACCTGTGGTACCCCAGCAGCAAGGTGAGAAGGGGCGAGGACGTGCCACCGGCCACTCGGGGCGGTGGCGGCGGCCTCGAGCCAGAGCTGAGCGCCCGCTTCGCCGGTGTTGATTTCTTGTCCCTCTCCAACCAAGACAACCACCACTGCCCAGTCTTTCTTTTTCAGGCGCTCCAGGATGACCGTTGGCTCCGAAGGCGGGTCGGTCTCGATCTTGTGCTTGTTGCCCATCCGCTCGCTGTCCCAAACGCGCTGCCCCTCGTCGAAGACGGCCACGTGCGGGACGTTGAGCTCCGCGCCTGCAAGTCCATCGCGCGTGAAGGCATGGACGAGCTTGATCAGAACTGAGGCCCTCTTGCGCGACTCGACCATGGGCATCCGGTTGCGGCGGTGGAAGTCTCTTGCGAGCGCCTCCTTGAGGACGGCAACGAGGGGCCCATTCCCGGTGAGATACAGCGGGGGTTCGGAACCAAGCCCGCGCAGGCGCCCGACCACTTTGGGGTCGTGCGCCAACCGAAGCCCGACGAGCGTCTTCCCACTCCCAGGCGCGCCCGTGACCAGGAGGAGCCGATGGTCCTTCGCCTGCGCCGCCTCATCTACTTGGCGGCCGAGGACCTTGAGGAGTCGCTCCAATTCTTGATCGTCAGCGAGCGCTGCGCTGAGCCCTGCGTCTTCATTGCCGGCGACGAGCGCCACAGCGACGTCCACAATGTGCGGTCGGGGCGAGTACTGAGCCTGGCTCCAGACGGGGTCATTCTGCCGAGGCTTTTGGTTCGCTTCCTGCTGAACGACCTCCGCAAGCAGGGCTGGGACGGAGTCTGCGGTGAGGTGTAGCACCCAGCTCGACTTTGGTCGCTCGTCGAGCTCGCTGCGGATGGAGAAGGTGCTCTCCCCGCTGGTGGCCACTACGACGGGCACCATGCGCACACCCCGGCAGCCCGGATGGAACCAGTAGAGGTCGTCCGCATACCCAAGGACTTGTCTGCGAGCATGCTGAGGAGCGCCACTGTGGCCAGTCTTCAGCTCCAAAACGAGGACGTGCTCGTTGGCGACAATCACCAGATCGGAGCGAGCTGTGATCAGTGGAGGTGCATACTCCAGTAGGGCAAGCCAGCGGTCGCAGCCACGGAGTGGACTCGCCCAGCCGTGAAGGGCCTTAGCGGTGGCGCGCCACGCCTGGCGTTGTTCTTCGGTGATAGCGCGAAACGAGAACGCCTCGCTGAGCTGACCGACCACCCGATCTTGGAATCCTTTCGGCTCGAGGAGGCGGATCTCCCCGAACGTGGTCGCGAACCACTTCCCCATAAGGGGCTTATCGTACGCCGGGATTTACCTCGGCTATGGAATCCATCCTCCGAAAGCTGCTGCAGACCTGGTTCGTCGCCGGGGTGGAGGTCGACTGGGGCGAGTTGCGCCGCTTCCTGAACACCGGCAGCCGGAGCGAAGCGCTCAGCGCGGAGCTGCGGACGCCATCGCCCACCAGCGGATCTCCCCGGAGGAGCTCGAGCGTCGACTAGGATTCGCCGGCCGACGTCGCGCGCTTCCTCCGCAAGGAGCTGTGGGTGCCGCGCTATGGAGAGTGACCGCGAATAGGTCACTGGGGCAAGCTACTCACTCGGCGACGACTGCTAAGGGAGCACTGACGTTCGCGCGTTGGAGCGCGTCGGCAGTGCGTTGCGAAACCACAACGACGACGGGCCATTCCTTCGGGCGCAACATCTGGTGCGGGCCTGCACGCGCGGCGTCGATCCGAAAATGGCCGAGGCGCTTGATCTGCCCCAGCATTTCGGGACGGCCGTCCTTCTCCTCCCACCAGACGACCGGCGCAGACGCTCTCTCGTCGATGCAGGGCAGAAGCGTCAAAACGTTCACGACATAAAACGGCTCTTCGGTGCTGGGGACCGCAACGTCCAGAAGCTGGATGTCATTTGCAGCCTCCTTTCGCAGGATCTCCGCGACACGCGCGTTCACGATGGGAACAGTATCGATTGTCAGGGTTAGCTCAAGGGCGGGACCAGGCCGGGTGACGCGGACCTGCAACGGCAGTGGCCCGGTGTAGGGCTGGCCACGCGTGAGCGCATCATCGAGCCACTCGCCGTTCGGACCGACCGGGCCCGAGAGGTACCAGCGCTGGTC
>DASRBA010000091.1:0-7176 GCA_035637895.1 Myxococcaceae bacterium | reverse complement strand
ACCTCCGGGCCGAGGCCGGGGGAGTGGTAGCTCCCCACGATCACCACCGGCAGCGAGCCGATGGACTGACTCGGTGACTGCACGCGGAGGTTGGGGAACTGGGCGGGCAGCAGCTCCGCCACCGCCGCCTTCACGTCCTTCTCCAGCGGCTTCATCGGGAGCAGCGCGATGCTGAAGGTCGGCGCCTGGTCGAGCAGCGGGCTCGCGTGGGGCGCGTCGGCGGCGCCGGGGGCGATCTCCCGGGGCGGGGAGGGCGGCGCGCCGCGCTGGCAGGTGCACGACGGCAGGAGCGCGGCGGTGAGGGAAATCACCCAGCGGATCAGGGCGATCCGCCTCTTTCGCGAGCGTGCTCGATCGCGCTCCAATTGCGGGACCCTTCCGGAGGTTTCGAACGACATGCGCCTGCTCTGGATCTCGGTCGCGTCGGTGGCCATGTCGCTGGTGGGCTCGAGTTGCGGTGGCGTCCCCGAGGATAACGGCCCCGGGGTCGATCCGGTGGACCAAGGCGTGGTCCAGGCCCCGCCGGCGGCCCCCGGCGCGAGCGCCGAGAAGACGACCATCTGTCACCATCCTCCCGACAACCCGGCCAACGCGCAGACCATCGCGGTCGGCGCGCCCGCGCTGCGGGCACACCTGCTTCACGGCGACACGTTCGGCGCCTGCGGCTCGGGTGGTGGCGGAGGTGGAGGTGGCGGCGGCGGGTGCGGGGGAATCGGCGGCGCGTGCGCCAACCCCAACCAGTGCTGCGCCGGCCTCATGTGCGTGGACGAAGCGCTCGACATCTGCGTCGGAGGGAGCAACTGCACCTGTCAGGTGCTGATCAACTGACCTGACCGGGTTTGCCGAGGAGGGTGCCGGCCCTCCCTGAAGATCTTGCCGGTCCGGGCCTCGCGGGACGGGTCGCCCGCGTTTCTCCCCGGACAGTCTTCGCCGCGAGCCCCCGGCTGGCGCCCACTTGGCCAGCCGGGGGCACTTCCGGCACTTGCATTGCAATTCCGCGCTGCCCATGCGGCGGGAACGGGCGTGGGCGAGCTGTGTGGTTGGAGTGGTGTGCGCGGGGGTGCTGGGGTGCCGGGACGGCAGTGAGCGTCTCGGCGCCGCCGGCGCGGCGTTCGAGGTGAGCCCCAGCGCCATCGACTTCGGGCCCACGGCGCTGGGCGAACGCCAGGTCTTCTCCGTGCACGTGGCCAACCGCGGCGCGGCGCCGATGGAGGTGACGCAGATCTCCACCACGCTGCCCTTGCTGGAGCTCCCGGACGCCGCGGCGTTCCGGCTGGAGGCCGGCGAGGGCCGCGACCTGGAGGTGGTCTTCGCGCCCCAGGTGGAGGGCGACGTCTCCGGCGTGCTCCAACTCCAGACCGACAGCGACGGCCGCGCGCAGGTGCCGGTGAGCGGGCGCGGCGTCACCGCGCTGGCCGAGGTCCGCACCCAGGCAGTGGACTTCGGCAGCGTGGAGCTGGGGACGGTGAAGATGGGCGAGCTGGTGGTGGCCAACCCGCGCGCGGTGCCGGCGCCGGTGCTGGTGGCGCTGGGCGGCCCGGACGCGGACGAGCTCTTCTCCTCCTCGCCCCGGTCGCTGACCCTGGCGCCCGGCGAGGTCCGGCCCGTCGCCCTGGCGTTCAAGCCGACGCGGCTGGGGGTGGCCCAGGGCGTGGCCTTCGTCTCCACCTGTCCGGGGTGCCCGAAGGTCGAGGTGCCGCTGGGCGGGACGGGCGTGGTGTCCATGCTGGACATCTCGCCGGCGGTGGTGGACTTCGGCCGGGTCCCCGTGGGCTCCTCCGCCGAGTTGCACGTGAGGGTGCGCAACCAGGGCTCGCAGCCGTTCGACTTCGGGGGCGCGAGGCTGCTCAACGCGCCTTCCGGGGTGCTGGCGCTGACCCTGGTCCCGTCACCGCCGGGCGGCCGGCTGGACCCCGGCGCCGTGGCGGAGCTCGCGGTGCGATTCACGCCACACGCCAGCGGGCCGGTGTCGGGCGCGCTGCTGCAGATCGACGTCAGCCCGGCGGGGAGCGGGGCGCCGGGGCCGAAGCTGCCGGTGCTGGCCGCGGGCGGGACCCCGTGCCTGTGGGTGTCGCCCTCGCCGCTGGACTTCGGCCCGGTGCCGCAGGGGATGACCTCCACGCTCTGGTTGCAGCTGAGGAACCGCTGCTCGGGGCCGATCGAGGTCTCCGGCCAGGCGCTGGCCACCACCGCGGGCGGGTACTTCACGCTGCCGGCGGGCTCGACGCCGATCTTCCTCGACGGCGGCGGCGCCTCGCGGATGGGGGTGTCCTTCACGCCGCGGGCAGGCAGCGCCGCCAGCGCCGGGACGCTCACGGTCCAGGTCCACCAGGCGGACGGGAGCGGCGGGACGGAGCAGGTGCCGCTGCTGGGGCTGAACACCACGCTGCCGCCGTGCGAGTACCAGCTGCGGCCCTCGGCGCTGGACTTCGGCTCGGTGGCGGTGGGCGCGTCGGTGACGCTGGGGCTGTCGCTGACCAACACCTGGACGACGAATTGCTTCGTGGGCGGGATGCAGGTGGCCGCCGGGTCCGACCCGCAGCTGACCGCGGACCCGGTCGGGTCGCGCCTGCTGGCGCCGGGCGCGTCGGCCACGCTGCGGGTGCGCTTCCAGCCGGACGCTCCGGGCTCGTTCGCCGGGCTCGCCGAGGGCTGGGTGAACGGCCCCAACGGCCATCCCACCGCGCCGCTCTCCGGGGCGGGGACCACCAGTTGCTTCACGCTGGCGCCGGGCACGGTGGACTTCGGGGCGGCCAAGCTGGGCTGCCCGGCGCGGCAGCTGGCCGTCACCGGCTTCAACCGCTGCGCCTCCGACGTGACGTTCACCGGGGTGGCGCTGGAGGCCCAGGCCGGGTCGCCGTTCTCGCTCACCGGTCCTTCGGGCGGCATCATCCCCGCGGGCTCGAGCGCCAGCTGGGTGCTCCGCTACGCGCCCGGCGCCGAGGGAGACGACGCGGCGGCGCTGAGGATGCGGGCGCAGGGGATGACCTTCACCGCCGGGGTGCTGGGGAGCGCGCAGGCGCACCCCACGCAGACGGACCACTTCGCGCAGCAGGGGCAGGCGAAGGTGGACGTGCTGTTCGTGATCGACAACTCGGGGTCGATGATGGAGGAGCAGGCGGGGCTGGCGCAGAACTTCGCCGCCTTCCTCTCCGGCACGCAGCAGCAGCCGGTGGACTACCACGTCGCCGTCACCACCACCGGCATCGAGCCGTCGCCCAGCGGGTGGACGCGGTGCCCGGGCGGCGTGGACGGCGGCGAGGCGGGCCGGCTCTTCCCCGCGGACGGGACCCGGCCGCGGATCATCACCCGCGGGACGCCCTCCGCGGACCAGGTGTTCGCCAACAACGTGACGGTGGGCGTCTGCCACTGGGACGAGCAGGGCCTGCAGGCCGCCTACCGCGCGCTCAGCTCGCCCCTGGTGAACAACGCGGACGACCCGGACACCGCGCTCCCCGACGACGGGAACCTCGGCTTCCTCCGGCCGGACGCGCGCCTGGCGGTGGTGTTCGTCTCCGACGAGGACGACGGGTCCAGCGGGTCGGTGGACTCCTACGAGACCTTCCTGCGGGCGCTGAAGGGCAACGACCCGACGCTGCTGGTGGTCTCCGCCATCGTCGGGCCCGCCGACCTGTCCACCTGCCCCACCGCCTCCAGCCCCGGGTCCCGGTACATCTCGCTCGCCCAGCGCACCGGCGGGGTGGTGGAGAGCATCTGCACCAACGACTGGGCGGGCGCGCTGGGGAACATCTCCGGCGGCGTGTTCAGCCCGCGGCGCCGCTTCCCGCTCAGCCAGGTGCCGGCGGATCCGTCGCAGATCGCCGTGGAGGTGGACGGGACGCCGGTCACCGGCGGCTGGACGTACGACGCGGCGACGCGCTCCGTGGTGTTCGCCGCCGGGGCGGCGCCCGGCTTCGACTCCACCATCGACGTGACGTATCCGCTCGGCTGCTAGAGGGCACGGTTCCGGCATAACCTCGGGGCGTGGCCGACCAGCCGCGCGTCCTGGTGGTGGACGACGACCCGCACCTGCGCGAGGTGGTGGGCTTTGCGCTGAGGCAGGCCGGCTACGCGGTCGAGGAGGCGGCGGACGGGCGAGCCGCGCTGGAGGCCTTCCGGCGCCGGCCGCCCGCGCTGCTGGTGCTGGACGTGATGATGCCGGAGATGGATGGGCTGGAGGTGTGCCGCGCGGTGCGGCAGCAGAGCCGCGTCCCGATCATCTTCCTCTCCTCGCGCGACGACGAGGTGGACCGCATCCTCGGTTTGGAGCTGGGCGGCGACGACTACGTGAGCAAGCCCTTCAGCCCGCGCGAGCTGATGGCGCGGGTGAAGGCGGTGCTGCGGCGGCAGGCGGAGGTCGCGGCGCCTCCCGCGGCCCGCTCCGGGGAGGGCGTCTTGAAACGCGGCCCGCTCTCGGTGGACCTGGAGCAGTGGCGCGCCTTCTGGGGCGAGCGGGAGGTGACGCTCACCGCCACCGAGCTGCAGTTGCTCGCCGCGCTGCTGCGCGCGCCCACCAAGGCGTTCACCCGGGAGGAGCTGATGACCCGCGCCTACGAGGGCGTGGTGGTGAGCGACCGCACCATCGACAGCCACGTGCGGCGCATCCGGCAGAAGTTCGCCGCCGCCGGCGCGGAGGTGATCGAGACCGTCCATGGCCACGGATACCGGCTCTCCGTCGCGCAGGGCTGAGCCCGGAGGGAGCGGCGGGAGGCCGCCGCGCCAGCGTCCCCCGGGCTCGGGGGCTGACCGCGCCCGCCCGCGGCTGTGGATGGTGTTCGCCGCGGTGGGCGTCACCGCGCTGGTGCTGGCGCTGCTCGGCCTCACCTGGCTGCGCCTGTACGACGACCAGCTCCTCCGCCAGACCGAGGGCGAGCTGATCGCCCAGGGCGTGGTGCTGGCGGAGGCGTACCGCGCCGCGGTGGCGGAGCGCTCGCCGCCGCCCACCTTCGGTCTCCCCCGCGCGGACCCGTGGCCGTTCCCCGTCACCCCGGACGGCCTGCAGCCGGTGCTGCCGCGGCTGCGCGCGTCGGACCCGGTGCTCCCCGCGCCGGAGGACGCGCCCGCCGCCGCCGAACCGTCCGATCCCATCTCCTCCGCCGCGGGTGACCAGGTGGCGGAGCTGGTGCGGCGGGCCGGGCGCTCCACGCTGGCGGGCATCCGGGTGCTGGACGCGCGCGGGGTGGCGGTGGCCTCCTCCAGCAGCGCCACCGGCGCCAGCTACGCCTCGCGCGAGGAGGTGCAGGGCGCCCTGCGCGGAAGTCCCCACAGCGTGCTCCACCAGCGGCTGCGCGACCCGAACGACGCGCCGCTGGAGTCGCTCAGCCGGAACACCGGCGTCCGCGTCTCGGTGGCGCTGCCCGTCATCGAGGGCGAGCGGGTGGTGGGCGCGGTGCTGCTCACCCGCACGCCGATGACGCTGGCCAAGGCGGTGTACGCGGACCGCTGGAGCTTCTCCTCCACGGGCCTGGTGCTGCTGGGGGGGGTGGTGCTGGTGTCGCTGCTGGCCGCCGGCCTGGTGCTGCGGCCGCTGCGCGCGGTGGTGCAGCAGGCGAAGGCGATTGGCGCCGGGGACGCGGCGGGCAGCCAGGCCATCCGCGCGCCGGTGGTGGCGGAGTTCGACCAGCTCTCGCAAGCGCTGGCCTCCATGTCCTCCACCCTGCGCGACCGCAACGAGTACATCCGCTCCTTCGCCGCCAACGTCTCCCACGAGTTCAAGACGCCGCTCTCCTCCATCCAGGGCGCGGTGGAGCTGCTGCGCGACGGCGCGGAGTCCATGGCCGGCGAGCAGCGCGCCCGCTTCCTCGCCAACATCGACGCGGACGCCCGGCGGCTGACGGAGCTGGTGAAGCGGCTGCTGGAGCTGGCCCGCGCGGACTCGATGGCGCCGGGCGGCGAGTCTTCAGGGGTGGAGGCGGTGCTCCGCGAGGTGGTGGAGCGGGGGAGGGCGCAGGGCGTGGACGTGGCGCTGGAGGGCGCGGTGGACGGCGCCCGCGCCGCGGTGCCGCCGGAGGTGCTGGACGCCGCGGTCTGGCAGCTCGTCTCCAACGCCGCCCAGCACGGCGGCCCCGGCGTGCGCGTCCGCATCGGGACCGGCGCGTCGGACGGGCGGGTGCGCATCGCGGTGAAGGACTCCGGCGCCGGCATCTCCGAGGCGAACCGCGCGCGGGTGTTCGACGCCTTCTTCACCACCGCCCGCGAGCGGGGCGGCACCGGGATGGGGCTCACCATCACCCGCTCCATGCTCCGGGTGTTCGGGGCGACGCTGGAGTTGTCGCCCCCCGCGGGCGAGGGCGGCGCGGAGTTCGTCGTCACCGCGCCACGGGCTCATTGAAAAGAGGACACCCGCCCACGAATACCCTTGAGTCATGTCCATCGTCGCTGAGACATCCGTTGCTCACGCCAGCGAAAGAGCCCGACATGACCCGTTTCACCGTGCAGGTTCTGCGGCTGGCCTTGCCGGCGGCGCTGGTCATGCTCTGCCCGGCGTGCCGGCTCCCCTGGAGCGCGCCGGCGCCTCCGCCGCGGGTGGAAGCGGGACGCTCGATCGCCCCGCCGCGCGTCGACGGGCGCTGCGACGACCCGGCGTACTCAGGCGCCGCGACCCTTCCGCTCGAGGACCCGTCGGGTCGCCAGGCTGGGCGCGCGCACGTCCTGCATGACGGGCTCGATCTGTTCGTGTGCGTGGACGGCCTGGACGCCGCGGCCGCCCGGCGCGCCACGGTGCGCCTGGATCCGGTGGTGGCGGGAGGAAGCCCGGCGGCGCTGGAGCTCACGGGGGACCTGGAGCAGCGCGTCGACCTGTCGCGCGTGGGGGGCTTCGGCCGCTCGGTCGGCCTGGCGGTCTCCGTCGACCAGGCCGCCTGGCCTTCACCTCGCGGGGAAGCGCGCACGGGCGAGCTGGTGCTGGGGCCGACCTACAGCGCCGCGCCCGCCGGCTCCGTCTTCGTCGACGGGCGCCGCGGCTTCCTGGCGATCCCCGGCGCCGCGGCGCTCCACCCCTCCGAGCTCACGGTGGAGGCGTGGGTCCGCCCCGCCGAGGGCGCCTGTGGCGCCTTGCTCTCCGGTGGCGCCGGCGACCTGTACCTCGGGCTCTGCGGGTCGCTGGCGTACGGTCCCGCGGGCCGCGCGAGCGCGGTGACGACCCGGACGCAGCTCGACGGCGGATGGCACCACCTC
>DASRBA010000090.1:0-8810 GCA_035637895.1 Myxococcaceae bacterium | reverse complement strand
TCGTCCAGGTGATGCCGGTGCTCAACGAAGCCCTCACTCGATCGGGCAAGTCGCTCAAGGAGGTCGAAGGGATCGCGGTCACTTCAGGCCCTGGCCTTCTGGGCGCCCTGTTGGTCGGAGTTCAGGTCGCCAAGTCGCTGGGCGCGGCGTTGGGCATTCCGGTGGTCGGCGTGAACCACCTGGAGGGGCACCTGCTGGCGATCCGCCTCACCGACGATCCGCCCGAGTGGCCGTTCCTGGGGCTGGTCGTCTCCGGAGGCCACACCAGCCTCTACGACGCCCGCGCGCCGGGGCAGTACCAGCTGCTCGCCTCCACGCGCGACGACGCGGCGGGCGAGGCGTACGACAAGGTGGCGAAGATCCTCGGGTTGCCGTACCCGGGCGGACTGCCCATCGACCAGCTCGCCCAGACGGGCGACCCGGAGGCGATCCGCTTCCCGCGCGCGCTGCCGGCGCCGGACCAGCTGGACTGGTCGTTCTCCGGCCTGAAGACGGCGGTGCTGCAGCACGTCCGCAAGCACGGCGTTCCCCAGGGCCAGGCGCTGGCGGACCTGTGCGCCTCGTTCCAGGAGGCGGTGGCGGACACGCTCACCAAGAAGACCATCCGGCTGGCGCGGAAGCTGAAAGCGCAGCGGCTGGTGATCTGCGGCGGGGTGGCGGCCAACTCCCGCCTGCGAGCGCTGGCGCAGGAGCGAGGGGCCGAGCGGGAGATCCGCGTCTACCTCCCCCCCGTGAAGCTGTGCACGGACAACGCGGCGATGATCGCGGTGGCCGGCTACGAAGCCTTCCGCCGGGGCGAGCGCGCGGATCTGACGCTCGGCGCGGATGCCTCCTGGCGCCTGTAGTAATGCTCTCGACGTGACCTCGCCGCGCGACCTCCTCCGGATCCACTACCTGCTCCCGAAGCGCTCCTGGGGGCAGAACTTCCTGGGCGACCCGGACCTGCTGCGGCGCATCGCGGAGGCCGTGGAGCTGCAGCCGGGTGACGCGGTGGTGGAGCTGGGCGCGGGGCTTGGGCACCTCACGCGCGCGCTGGCGGCCACGGGCGCGCGGGTGGTGGCGGTGGAGCGCGACCGGGACCTGGTGAAGGTGCTGGAGGGCGAGAACCTCCCGGGCGTCCAACTGGTGGCGGGCAACGCGACGGACCTGAAGTTCGCGGAGCTGGCGGGGGTGCCGGAGGTGGCCGTCGCCGGCAACCTGCCGTACCACCTCTCCAGCCCGATCCTCTTCGAGGTGCTGGACCAGTACGCCTCCGTCACGCGCGCGGTCTTCACGCTCCAGGAGGAGGTGGTGGACCGGATCTTCGCCGCGCCCGGCACGCGCGAGTCCGGTGTGCTCACCGTCCTCCTCCAGCACCACTTCGACGTGGAGAAGCTCTTCCGTATCCCGTCGCACCTCTTCCACCCGCCGCCCAAGGTGGAGTCCGCGGTGGTCCGCCTCCGCCGCCTCCCCCGCCCGCGCGCGGAGGTGAGGAGCGAGGAGCGCTTCCGCCGGGTGGTGAAGGCCGCCTTCGCCCAACGCCGCAAGACGCTGCTCAACTCCATGCGCTCCGCCTCCGGCCTCGCCACGCCGGAGCAGCTCGCCGCCGCGCTGCAAAGCGCCGGCATCGACCCCACCCGGCGCGGCGAAACCCTGGGCATCGAAGAGCTGGCCGCCATCGAGCGCGCGCTGGGCGAGCCGAGAGTGGACCCATGAAGCCGCGGCGGCGCTACGCTTCCGGCAACAACTCCCGAGCGGAGGACGTCGTCCTGTCGAGATGGCCGGTGCTGGTCGGAGCAGGCGTCGCCGCCCTGCCGTTCCGCTGCTGCCATTGAGGACGCCACGCTCCGTACGGCCGGCCCGCGCCAGCGCATCTGAGGCGGTGGCGCTCCCGCCGCCAATATGAGACGACCCGCGCGGTGATCCGCCTCGACAACATCGGCGCCCAGCACGGCCGCCAGATCCTCTTCGTCGGCGCCTCCGCCGCCATCCACCGCGGCGAGAAGGTGGGCCTCGTCGGCCCCAACGGCGCCGGCAAGTCCACCCTCTTCCGCTACATCGTCAAGGAGGAGGTCCCCGACGAAGGGACCGTCTCCGTCGACCGCGGCGTCACCATCGGCTACTTCCGCCAGGACGTGGGCGAGCTGGCCGGGGAGACGGTGCTGGCGTGCACGCTGGATGGCGCCGGCCCTGTCTCGGAGGTGGCGCGCGAGCTGAAGGAGCTGGAGGCCGCCATGGCCGACCCGGCGCGCGCCGACGAGCTGAACGACCTGGTGGAGCGCTACGGCGAGGTGCAGGCCCGCTTCGACCAGCTGGGCGGCTACGCGCTGGAGGGCCGCGCCCGCGCCATCCTCTCCGGCCTGGGCTTCCGCGAGTCGCAGGTGGAGGGCGACGTGGGCCTCCTCTCCGGCGGCTGGAAGATGCGCGTGGCGCTCGCCCGCATCCTCCTGATGAAGCCGGACGCCATGCTCCTGGACGAGCCCTCAAACCACCTCGACCTCGAATCGCTCATCTGGCTGGAGAACTTCCTCAAGGACTACGACGGCGCGCTCCTGATGACCTCCCACGACCGGGAGTTCCTCAACCGCAGCTGCTCGCGCATCCTGGAGATCGACGGCGGCGAGCTGAATTCGTACTCCGGCAACTACGACTTCTACGAGAAGCAGCGCGCCGTCGCCGAGGCCCAGCAGCAGGCCACCTACGAGCGCCAGCAGGCCATGCTCAAGAAGGAGCTGGCCTTCATCGAGCGCTTCAAGGCCCGCGCCTCCCACGCCGCGCAGGTGCAGTCGCGGGTGAAGAAGCTGGAGAAGATCGACCGCGTCGAACCGCCGCGCCGCAACGTCCGGGTGAAGTTCGAGTTCAAGCCCTCGCCCCGCTCCTCCGAGGACGTGGCCATCCTCAAGGACGCCAGCAAGCGCTACGGCGACCTCACGGTCTACGACCACTTCGACTTCCTCGTCCGCCGCCGCGAGCGCTGGTGCGTGCTGGGCATCAACGGCGCCGGCAAGTCCACCCTCCTCAAGCTGGTGGCGGGCGCGGCCGCGCCGGACAGCGGCGCCGCGCAGCTGGGGCCGTCCGTGAAGCTGGGGTACTTCGCCCAGCACTCGATGGACGTGCTGGACGGCGACCGCACCGTCTGGGAGATGCTGGTGGACGCCTTCCCGCGCGCCGGCGAAGGCTCGCTGCGGACGCTGGCCGGCTGCTTCGGCTTCTCCGGAGACGAGGCGGACAAGAAGGTGAGGGTCCTCTCCGGCGGGGAGAAGGCGCGGCTGGTGCTGGCGCTGATGCTCTACGACCCGCCCAACTTCCTCGTCCTCGACGAGCCCACCAACCACCTCGACCTGCTCACCAAGCAGATGCTGATCGACGCGCTCCACGACTTCGAGGGGACGCTCCTCTTCGTCTCCCACGACCGCCATTTCCTCGCCCAGCTCTCCGACCGCGTGCTGGAATTGACGCCGGAGGGGCCGCACCCCTACGGCGGCGGCTACACCGAGTACGTGGCCCGCACCGGCCGGGAAGCGCCCGGCTTGCGCGAATGACGACTGGCACTGGAATGGACATCCGCCGGTTCACCATCGACATCCCGGAGCACGTCCTCACCGACCTCAACGACCGGCTGGCGCGCACCCGCTGGCCGGACGAGGTGGAGGGCGCGCGCTGGGAGTACGGCGTGGACCGCGCGTGGCTTCTGGAGCTCACCGAGCACTGGCGGGACCAGTTCTCCTGGCGCGAGCAGGAGCAGGCGCTCAACGAGCTGCCGCACTTCAAGGCCACCATCGACGGCCTCTCCATCCACTTCGTCCACGCCCGCGCCCCCGCGTCCAACGCGCTCCCGCTCATCCTCACCCACGGCTGGCCCGGCTCGTTCCTGGAGCTCAAGGGCCTCATCCCCCACCTCACCCGAGAGGGGTTCGACGTCGTCATCCCTTCGCTCCCCGGCTACGGCTTCTCCGACCGCCCCACCGCGCCGGGGATGACGCCGGGGAAGATCGCCGAGATGTGGCACGCGCTGATGCAGGAGCTGGGCTACCTCCGCTACGGCGCGCAGGGCGGGGACTGGGGCGCCAGCGTCGCCACCCGCCTGGCGATGCAGCACCCGGCCGAGGTCATCGGCATCCACCTCAACTACGTCCCCGGCTCGTACGTGCCGTTCCTGGGGCAGGGCGCGCGCGAGCTGGATGCGGAGGAGCGCGGCTTCATCGACGCCGCCAAGCTCTGGACCGACCAGGAGGGCGCCTACGCCCACCTCCAGTCCACCCGCCCCCAGACCGCCACCTACGCGCTCAACGATTCGCCCGTGGGTCTTTTGGCGTGGATCGCCGAGAAGTTCCGCGACTGGGCGGACTGCGGCGGCCAGCTGGAGCGCCGCATCAGCCGCGACGTGCTGCTCGCCAACGTCACGCTGTACTGGATCACCGAGACCATCGGCTCCTCGGTGCGGCTGTACAAGGAGGCGCGGTCGGCCCCGCTGCGGTTCGGCCGCGACGAGAAGGTGCCGGTGCCCTGCGGCGTGGCGCACTTCCCGGTGGAGGCGCCCATGCCGCCGCGCTCCTGGGTGGAGCGCCATTACGACGTGCAGCGCTGGACCGCCATGGCCTCCGGCGGACACTTCGCCGCGCTGGAGGAGCCGCAGCTCCTGGCCGAGGACATCCGCGACTTCTTCCGCTCGCTCCGGCGCTGAAGGCTCAGTCCATCGGGTGGAGCTGGCGCAGCTTGCGCACGACCTTCTCGCGCACCGGCTTCTTCTCCGCCGGCAGCACCCTCAAGAACCCGTCCACGACGGCGGCGACCCGGACCTGCACCGCCTTCGTCTTCCGAGCGAGCCGGGGCTGAGGACGCGCGCCCATCTACAGCGCCTTCTTGTGCGCGATCTGCCGCAGCAGCCCGCCGTTCTGCTCGAGGAACCTCCGGAACTCCGGCTCGTCCAGCCGCATCCGGCGCAGCACGCCCTTCAAGATGTCGTCCAGCCCCGCCGCGGGGGTCCGCTTCAACTCCATGGCGATCTTCAATAACGCCACCCCGTACATCGGGCTCTGGGCGATCTCCTCCGGCGCGGCCGTCCCCTCGGCCAGCGTCCGGCCCTTCGTCCGCTCCAGCTCCACGACGCGACTTGGCGCTCGCTTCATGTGACATGACCATACGTGGCACTGCATTTCCCGTCAAGCAAAGCACCAAGATCACTGAGGATTTCGGTAAGTGGGTTGTGCCCGCCCCGCGTTCCTGGTTGGATGCGCCGCGCGATCCGGGGCCGGAAAATCGGCCCGGGCGCGTTCAAAAGGCCGCTGGATGGAGCACCGCTACATCGTCGTCGAGGGGCCCATCGGGGTCGGCAAGTCCAGCCTCACCAACCTGCTCGCGCAGCGCTTCTCCGCTCGCAAGGTGATGGAGGTGGTGGAGGAGAACCCGTTCCTCTCCAGCTTCTACTCGGACCGGGCCAAGTACGCCTTCCAGACGCAGATGTTCTTCCTGCTCTCGCGCTTCAAGCAGCAGCAGGCGCTCTTCCAGCAAGACCTGTTCAGCACCGTCACCATCTCCGACTACCTGTTCGCCAAGGACCGGATCTTCGCCTGCCTCACCCTGGACCCCAACGAGCTGGCCCTCTACGACCGCGTCTACGACGAGCTGAACCCGCGGGTGGCGCGCCCGGACCTGGTGATCTACCTCCAGGCCCGCCTCGACGTGCTCCTCCACCGCATCAAGAAGCGGGCGCGCGAGTTCGAGCGGAAGTTCGACGCCGCCTACCTCGAGCAGCTCTGCCACGCGTACAACGACTTCTTCTTCCACTACTCGGACACGCCGCTCCTGGTGATCAACACCTCGGAGATCGACTACGTGAACAACGAGGCGGACCTGGAGGACCTGGTGCAGGTCATCCGCAAGCACCGCGCCGGGACGCAGCACTACATCCCTTTGGACAGCAAGCGGGGCTGACCCCCGGTTATGCTCCCCAGGTGGCCAACGGCGATCCCGCTCGGACGGGGGACGGCGTACCGGCCACCGGCAGCGAAACGCAGCGCCCACCCTCCAGGGAGGTGAACCGTGCCTGACAAGGTCACCATCCACACGCTGAAGAAGCAGAAGCAGGCCGGCCAGCGGATCTGCATGGTCACGGCCTACGACGCCACGTTCGGCCGCATCCTCGACGACGCCGGCGCGGACGTGATCCTCGTCGGGGACTCCCTGGGGATGGTCATCCAGGGGCACGACTCCACGCTCCCGGTGACCATGGACCAGATGGTCTACCACTGCCGCGCGGTGACGCGGTCGGTGAAGCGGGCGCACGTGGTGGGCGACCTCCCGTTCATGAGCTACCAGGGCTCCTGGGAGGACGCGGTCCGCAACGCCGGCCGGATGGTGGCCGAGGGCGGGGCCGGCAGCGTGAAGCTGGAGGGCGGCGAGGAGTTCGCCCAGACCGTCTCCCGCATCGTCCGCGCGTCCGTCCCGGTGATGGGCCACCTGGGCCTCACCCCGCAGTCGGTCCACAAGATGGGCGGCTACGTGGTGCAGGGGAAGGACGAGCAGCAGGCCCGGAAGATCATGAGCGACGCGGTCGCGCTGGAGCAGGCCGGCTGCTACGCGCTGGTGCTGGAGGGCGTCCCGCTGGAGCTGGCGCAGCAGATCACCCAGCGGCTCACCATCCCCACCATCGGCATCGGCGCCGGGCTGCACTGCGACGGCCAGGTGCTGGTCTGCTACGACCTGCTGGGGATGAACCCGGACTTCAAGCCCAAGTTCGTCAAGCGGTACGCGGACCTCTACGGGCAGATCAAGGGCGCGGCGGAGGCGTTCTTCTCCGAGGTCCGGACGGACGCGTTCCCGGACGAGGCCCACTCCTTCAAGTCCAAGACCATCCGGCTGGTGGCCTCCAACCCGGACCTGCCGCCCCCTTCCCCCGCGGACGACGACAAGGCCGAGGGCGAGAAGGTGCAGATCTACGGCGTCCCCGTGTAACCCGAGGCGCGCATGGCGGAGCTCTTCCGAACGGTGGAGGACGCGCGGGCCTTCGTCCGGCGCACCCGGGGGCAGGGGAAGACGCTGGCCCTGGTGCCCACCATGGGCTTCCTGCACGAGGGCCACCTCTCCTTGATGCGGGAGGGGAAGAAGCGCGCGGACGTCTGCGCCGCCACCATCTTCGTCAACCCCGCCCAGTTCGGGCCCAAGGAGGACCTCTCCCGCTACCCGCGCGACCTGGAGGGGGACCTGAAGAAGTGCGACCAGGCGGGGGTGGACGCGGTGTGGGCGCCGGAGCGCGCCCAGGTGTACCCGGCCGGCTACCAGACCTACGTGGACGTGACGGAGCTGTCCAAGGGCCTGTGCGGCGAGCGCCGCCCAGGGCACTTCCGGGGTGTGGCCACCGTGGTCGCCAAGCTGCTGGCGCTGTTCCGCCCGGACGTGGCGCTGTTCGGGGAGAAGGACTTCCAGCAGCTCCGCGTCATCCAGCGGCTCAACGAGGACCTCAACCTGGGCGTGGAGGTGGTGGGCCTGCCCATCGTGCGCGAGCCGGACGGCCTGGCCATGAGCTCCCGCAACAGCTACCTCTCCGCCGCGGAGCGCCAGCGCGCGCTCTCGCTCCAGCGCGGCTTGCAGGCGGCGGCGTCCCTGTGCGAGCGCGGGACGGTGAACGCGCGGGAGCTGGTGGGCGCGGTCCGGGCGGAGCTGGAGGCGGAGGAGGGCGTGCGCACCGACTACGTGGAGCTGGTGGACTCGGAGACGCTGGCCCACGTCATCCGGGTGGCGGACCGGCCGGCGCGGCTGCTGGTGGCCGCCTACGTGGGCGCCACCCGGCTGATCGACAATCTGGAGCTCCGCGAGCCCTCCGAGTGAGCGCCGCCGAGCGAGCGCCCAGGCCCAGGGACCAGGCCGTCCGCCTGATCGCCGAGCACCGCCGCGCCCGCTTCGACTTCCGGGTGGAGGAGAAGGTGGAGGCGGGGATGCAGCTTACCGGGAGCGAGGTGAAGTCGCTCCGGGCCGGCAAGGTCGTCCTCTCCGACGCCTACGCCCTGCCGGAGAAGAACGGAGAGCTGTACCTGTACAACGCGCACATCGGCCCGTACGGGGCGGCCACCGCCTTCGGCCACGACCCGCTGCGCAAGCGGAAGCTCTTGATGCACCGGGCGGAGATCGACCGCTGGTCGAGCAAGGTGCGCGAGCGCGGCTACTCCATCATCCCCCTGTCCATCTACTTCAAGGGGCCGGTGGCCAAGGTGGAGCTGGGCCTGTGCGTGGGCAAGACGCACGAGGATCGCCGGAGCGACATCAAGGAGCGGGAGACCAAGCGGGAGATGGATCGGGCCATGCGGCGGAGGTGATACGATTCGCCCGGACCCCGGCGTGGGCACCATGGACAAGAAGGCGGCCGAGAAGAAGGAGCGGCTTCTCCAGGCCCTGGACCAGGGGATGGTGATGGTCCACCTGGACGCCCGCCGGCCCGGCGTGCTGGTGCCCGTCGCCCTGCGGACCGAGGCCCACCTGCGGCTGAACCTCTCGTACCGGTTCGATCCGCCGGACCTCTCGGTGGGCGACTGGGGCGTCCGCTCCACCCTGAGCTTCTCCGGCTCCCGCTTCACCGTGGCCGTGCCCTGGTCCGCGCTGTTCGCCATCACCAGCCACACCACCAAGGAATTCTGGATGTACCCGGACGACATGCCGGAGGAGCTCATCCAGATGACGGTGTCCCCGCCCGACGGCCGCGCCTCGCCCGAGGCCCGCGACGGCCCGGGTGGCCCGGGTGGCCCGGGTGGCCCGGGTGGCATGACGGCCGGCGCGCCCAAGGCAGGTGATGCCACGACCGATCGCGCAGGCGCGGCCAGCGGCCTGGTTCCGGGCTC
>DASRBA010000089.1:0-41391 GCA_035637895.1 Myxococcaceae bacterium | reverse complement strand
GTCTCCGTTCCCGCCTTCGGTCCGGCCGCAGCCGGAGCCGCTGCCCTGGCCCGACCGCCCGTTCCCGCCTTCGGTCCGGCCGCCTCCGGATCCGTTCCCGGGGACTCCGCGCCTCGACCTCCCGGACGACTGGCTCAAGCCGCTGCGCAACCGCAACATCGCGGTCTGACCGGCTCTCACTCTCCGAGACCGCGGTCACGCTGGGTTGACAGTTCTGGCGCGAACGAGCGCCAACTTCGTGCGGATAACTTTGCTGTCCGCAGCAAATGAACGGGCGCGCTCCCCCGCGCCCGGATCCAACCCAACGCATCCCATCGCATCGAGGAGAACACCATGGCCGTCAAGGTCCAGGGCAGCGCCGTCCCCACCGTCCAGACGCAGCAGCTCCAGCAGGACCACCAGATCGTGTCGCCGCGCGACCCGGCCTCGGGCCTGCCCACCGGCAAGCGGGTGCGCGACGAGTTCGTGCACCTCCCGCCCGACCTGGGCGGCGTCCTCCAGCCCAAGGGCAAGGTGTCGCTCTCCTTCGGCGACCGGGTGAACGCGTCCGGCCTGTCCAAGGCGCTCTCCAGCCCGATCAACGACCTCCGCCTGGCGTTCGGGAAGAAGACGGAGACCATCACCCGCGACGCCAACGGCACCTACCGCGGCCCCGAGGGCCAGCCGCTGGTGCCGGTGAAGTTGGACAACGGGAAGACCGCCTACGTCGACCCGAACACCAACAAGTACTACCTCACCGACGAACAGCCCGACTGCCACGGCCGCGTGCACGCGCTGCCCGCGCAGGACCTGCCCAAGGGGTCGCGGTTCAGCAACTCCTACTTCGGCGACGCGGACGTGAAGGAGCTCACCCGCATCGCCAACGGCGGGTCCATCATCAACTTCCCGCCCCCTCCTCCGATCAAGTGGCCGCCGGTCCGTCCGGATCCGATCCTGATGGCGGGCGCCGCGAAGACCGACCTCGGCTGAGCGACACCGCCGCGACGATCGCCAGGCCCAGGGGGCCGAGGAGCATGGACGCCAGCGCGCTCCTCAGCCCCCAGTGGTCCGCCACCCAGCCGATGCCCACGGGCACCAGCAGGTCGAAGCCGGACGCCACCGCGGCGATGGTGACCACGGTGGTGGACCGGCCCGGCATGGCGGCGAAGGCCTGCGCCGCCACCACCGCGTAGAGCGGCGCCTCCAGCGCGCACGTCAGCGCCAGCACGACCGCGCTGAGCGGCAGCCAGCGGGCCGCGGGCCAGACCGCCAGCGCCACTCCGGTCAGCACCGAGCAGTACAGCAGGACCCGCAGCGGCTCGACGCGCGACCAGGCCCACTCGGCCACGATCAGCCCGAGGATGGAGCCCAGCGTCCCCGCCGCCAGCACCACCGACCGCTCCCCGGGCGACGCGCCCAGCTCCTCCAGCCGCAGCGAGCCGAAGGAGACCAGCACCTCGTCCACCAGCGCGCAGAAGCCCGACGCCAGGCACCAGCCGATCGCCGCCCGCACGCCGGGCGCGCGCCACCACGGCCCCGAGGCAACCTCGCCCTCCTCCCCGTCTTCGTCCTCCGGACGGCCGGGAGGCAGCGGCGGCCCCGCGCGCACCAGCGCCGCGTGCACCAGCGACCACAACCCCACGACGACGAAGGCCGCGCGCCAGCCCAGGCCGACCCACGCCACCCCGCCCACCAGCAGCGGCGCGGCCACGTCGCCGACCCCGCTCAGCAGCGACCAGCGCCCGAGCGTGCGCTCGCGCTCCTCGGGGGTGAGATCCATCAACGCCGCCTCGGCCACCGCGCAGGCCATGCCGATGGCCAGGCCGAAGACGAAGAGGACCCCCAGCAGCGCCGCGTAGCTGCCCGCGCACGCCGCGGCGAAGCAGGACAGCGCCACCGCGACCAGCGATCCGGCGAGCACCCCGCGCCGCGGCCAGCGCGCGGTGAGGTGGAGGAGCGGCGCCTCGATCAGGACGCCGGAGAGCTGCATCGCCACCAGCGTCCAGCCGGCGGCCAGCGCGGGTGAGACGCCGAACTCGTGCAGGAATTCAGGGGCGCTGGTGGGCGCGACTCCAGCGGCCAGCTCGTCCAGGAGGGCGACCGGCAGCAGGAGCCGCGTGAGACGAAACGGTCATGGGGGAGAGGTCTGGCGCGTCGTCATGCCCGGAAGGCTAGCTCACGAGAGGGCGGATGCAAACTCGCCCAGCCGCTGCAGGCCCTTCTCGATGTTCGCCCGCGAGGTGACGAAGCTCATCCGCAGGAAGCCCTCGGCGCCGAACGGCTGTCCAGGCACCGCGGCGACCTTGAGGCCGTCCAGCAGGGCCTCGGAGATCGCCAGGGACCCGTCCATGACCTTCCCGTTCCACTTCTTCCCCATCCATCCCCTCACGCTGGGGAAGACGTAGAACGCGCCCTCCGGCATCCGGCACTTCACGCCGGGGATGGCGTTCAGCCCGGCCACGAACAGGTCCCGGCGGACGCGGAACTCGGCGACCATCTTCTCGATCGCGTCCGTCGGGCCCTGGAGCGCCGCCAGCGCCGCCTTCTGGGTGATGGAGGAGCAGTTGGAGGTGGACTGGTCCTGGATCATCTGCATGGCGGCGATCAGCGGCTTCGGCCCCGCCGCGTACCCCATCCGCCACCCGGTCATGGAGAACGCCTTGGAGGCGCCGTTCACCACCACCGTGCGGCCGGCGATCTCCGGCACCACGTTGGCGGCGTTGAGGAACGGGCCCGGCACGTAGAGCAACTTCTCGTAGATGTCGTCCGTCACCAGCAGCGCGTCCGGGTGCGCGGCGATCGCCTTGCCGATGGCGGCCAGCGCGTCGCGCCCCAGCACCGCGCCGGTGGGGTTGGAGGGGCTGTTGACGATGACGGCGCGGGTCTTCGGCCCCATCGCCTTCTCCAGCGCCTTCGGGTCCGGGGCGTACCCGTCCTCCTCCCGCGTGTCGACGACCACCGGGTGGCCGCCGGCCAGCGCCACCATCTCCGGGTAGCTCACCCAGTAGGGGGCGATGATCACCACCTCGTCGCCGGGCGAGAGCAGCGCCTGGAACAGGTTGTACAGCGAGTGCTTGGCCCCGGCGGACACCAGCACCTGCTCCGGGGTGAAGGACATCTGGTTGTCCTTCTTCAGCTTCTCGCAGACGGCCGCGCGCAGCTCCGGGATGCCGGCGGTGGCGGTGTACTTGGTGAAGCCGGCCCTGATCGCCTCCACCGCGGCGGCCTTCACGTAGTCCGGGGTGTCGAAGTCCGGCTCTCCGGCGGCGAACCCCACCACGTCCACGCCGGAGGCGGCCAGCGCCTTGGCCTTGGCGTTGAGGGTGAGCGTGGGAGAGGGCTTCACGGACTGCACGCGGTCGGCGAGCTTCAGGGCCATGACGCGCGGAGTTACCACAGCGGAGGCTTTGGCGTCAGCGTCCGGCCGACTCCCCGAACCGCGCGGTCATCTTGGCCAGCACGTTGGGCGGCACCAGCCCCTTCACGCTCCCGCCGTACATGGCCACTTCGCGGACCAGCTGGGACGAGATGTAGAAGTAGTCCTCGCCGGTCATCATGAACACCGTCTCCACCTTGGGGGCGAGCTTGCGGTTCATGTTGGCCATCTGGAACTCGTAGTCGAAGTCGGAGACGGCGCGCAGGCCGCGCAGCAGCACGTTGATCCCGCGCCGCCGCGCGTACTCCACCAGCAGGCCCTGGAAGTCGTCGACCTCCACCCGCTCGTCGGGGACGGCCTCGCGGATCAGCGCCCGCCGCTCCTCGGTGGAGAACATGGGCGTCTTCTTCGGGTTCACCGCGATGGCCACCACCAGCCGGTCGAACATCTCCAGGCCGCGCTGGATCAGGCTGAGGTGCCCGTTGGTGAGCGGGTCGAACGAGCCCGGGTAGATGGCCACCCTCATGGCGAGCCAGTGTCCTTGCCGTCCCCGGCGGGGTCAAGGAATCGAAAGAAGGCGACCCGGGTGTCGCCGAAAGCGCGCGCGTCCACGCGCCGCAGCCGCCCCACCACCTCCGGGACGTCCTCGCGCTTGTCGTGCTCCATCACGCACGTCCCGCCCGGCTCCAGGAGCGGCTCGGCGCCTGCCAGCGTCCGCGCGGTGACCTGGGCGGCATAGGGCGGGTCGGAGAAGATGACGTCGAAGCGCCGGCCCTCGCGCTGGAGCTGCTTCAGCGCGCGCTCCACCGGCATCCGCATGAGCTTCACCCGCGGCTCGAAGCCCAGCGCCCGGGCGTTCTCCTGGCAGAGCGAGACGTCGAGATCCACCAGCGCGGCCTCGGCGGCCCCGCGCGAGACGGCCTCCAGCCCCAGCGCGCCGGTGCCGGCGTGGAGGTCCAGGACCCGCTGCCCGTCCAGCCACTGGCCGAGGATGTTGAAGATCGACTCGCGCACCCGGTCCGCGGTGGGGCGGACCTCGCTCCCGCGCGGCCCCTTGAGCGGGCGGCCGCGCGCGCTGCCGGCGACGATCCGCATCAGTACCCTGCCCGCTCGGCCAGGAACGCCACCGACGCGCTCGCCGAGCCCCGGGCCCCCGCCCGCTCCAGCAGGTCCAGCGCCTCCGCGTACGAGAGCGCCTCCACCTTCTCGCGGGCCCGCGGCGCGGCGTCCTGGAGCGGGTCGCCGAACTGCGCCAGCAGCTCCCAGGTGGCGACGCCGGTCGCCTTCGCGCGCACCTCCAGCGACGCGCGCAACTCCGGCTCCAGCGCGCCCAGCACCAGGCGCGTGAACGGGCCGCCCGCGTCCAGCTTGCGCGCGCCCGCCGGTCCCCACGCCTCCGGGGTGGGCACGGTCGGGCCCAGCGCCTCCACCGACAGCCACGCGCCGAACCGCCCGGCCACCTCCGCCAGCGCGCGCAGCGACGCCGCGTCCGGCGAGGACAACCGCACGCGGACGAACCGCACCTCCACCTTCTTGGCCGCGAACCCCCGCAGGCACGTCTCCAGCGCGACCGGGTCGGCGCGGCCGGACTCGTCCACCGGCGCGGCGATCTCCACGGACAGCTCGCGCTCCGCGGCGGCCCGCACCAGCTCCGAAGCCACCAGCACGCCCGCCTCCGGCACCAGGGTGGAGGCGTCCACCGAGAGCAGCGAGAAGCCCGCGTCCACGAAGCGGTAGACGTCGTCGGCGCGCAGCTGCAGCTCGCGCGGCTCCGCCGAGGTGAGCCGGATGGGGCCGGCCTGCAGGAACACCGGCCGCACGTGGCGGCACTCGTCCGCGGCGGCGCGCACGGCGTCGAAGAAGGCGTCCGGGGCGTCCCGGTGGGTGGGGCGGTAGGGCGCGGCGAGCCCCAGCACCGCGTCCTGGTCGCGCGCGGCGCGGAGCAGCCCGGGGATCGCCTCCACCGCCGCCACCGGCACGCAGACCAGAGGCGCGGCGCCGCCCTCCAGCGCGCGCGCCAGGTCCCTCGGGTTGAGCAGGGGAAGCGTCGAGTCCCCGAGCCGGGTCGCCGCGCTCGTGGGCCGGAGGGCGAGGATCCTCTCCAGCACGGCGGGCGGCGGATCGGGAGGCATCAGCGGACGCTCTCTACCGCGCCCGCGCGCCAGGCACCATCAACTCGCGAGCGCCGTGACGAGCTACGTCCCGACGGTGCCGCCGGCGAGACCCTTGCGGACGACCTCGCCACCGGATTCGGAGCAGACCGAACCCCCGCGAGGAATGCCGATGCCCGGGCCCTCGAGAGGGTCGCCCTCGGGCAGCTTGCCGATGGGACCTCCGATGGGACCACCCGTCGGGCCACCCACCACCACCGGCGGCCGGAAGATCGGCGGCAGCGAGATCGGCGGCTTCGCCACGGGCGGCTGCGGCTGGAAGATCGGCGGCTTCGCGACGGGCGGTTGCGGCTGCACGACCGGCGGCTTCGCCACCGGCGGCTGCGGCTGCGCGGCAGGCGGCTGATGATGCTGGTGGTGATGATGGTGAAGGTGGTGGTGGGCCGGAGCTTGCCGCGCCGGCTCCATCCGATCGCCGCCGCCGGGCTGCTGGCCGCCCTGCATCTGCGCCAGCCGCTGGATGGCCTCCTCCAGCGCGGCCATCAACCCCTGCAGCGAGTTGGGGGCCGGCCGTGCGGCACCGCCGGTGGTCGCCGCCTGGGCCGGCTGGGGCGCGGATTGGGAGTTGATGCGGAACATGACGTTTACCCTCCAGCAGTCCTGGTGCCGACGATACCGCCGGCGGCGCCGCCACCGCCCTTGCTCGACAAGAGATCCTTGGAGCCGAGCACCGGCTGCGCCAGCTGACCGCCGCCGCCCGTCAAGAGCCCGAGGCTCCCCAGGCCGTTGTCCCCCGCTGGAGCGGGCGCGGCCGCGGCCGACAGGACGCTCTTCTCCACCGGCGTCTTCGTCCCGATGGTGGCGCCCGGCGAGGCGCTCTTGGCGACCGCCATGACCGGCGTCTTCGTCCCGACGGTGGCGCCCGGCGAGCCGCCCTGGGCGAACACCGAGATCGGCGGCTCGGTGACGGGCGGCTGCTTCGGGGACCGGTGTGCGTGGTGCAGCGGGTTGTCAGGCTGAATCCGATGCGCGTGGTGCAGCGGGTTGTCAGGCTGAATCCGGTGCGCGTGGTGCAGCGGGTTGTCGGGGTGAATATGGGCCGACTTCGCGGTCCCGACGGTCCCAGCCGCCATGCCGCTCTTCGGGTGGCCGTGCGTCGTCGGATCGGGCTCGCCAATCGCGAACGAGTTCGTCCCGATGGTGCCGCCCGGCATGCCCATGCTCGCCGTCGTCGGCCCACCCATGTGCGGCAACTCCATCGAGTCGCCGCCGCCCGGGTGCGACCCGAACCGCGCGCTCAGCTCCGCGATCGCCTTGTCCAGCGACGCCATCAGTGTCTGGAGCTGATTGGAGGTGCCATTCCCACCTTGTGCGGTGGTGGAGCTGATCGGAGTAGCGCTCTGCGGAGGAACTTGAGAACCGATTCGGAACATCGGGGGTAGCTCCGGCAAGACGGGGAGCGGCCATTAACGATCGACCGTTTTCTCATTTCAATATCGGGAAAACCATTCAACCGGTTGCTTCTCGTTTTCATGCGTACCTACCCCTACAAACGCTCCGAGATATGGTTCGCGCGCGCGCGATGAGCACCGACGGCGACGACACGCAATCAGTCTCGCTCCGCCCTGCGGAAAAGCGGCAGCGCGTGACGAACGTGGGCGTCGACGAGGAGCTCCAACCGTCGAACCCGCAGGCGGAGGCCGTCCCCCGCGGCACGGCGATCGGCCGCTACCTCGTGGTGCATCGGCTGGGTCAAGGCGGCATGGGCGTGGTGTACGCGGCCTACGACTCCGAGCTGGATCGAAAGGTGGCCCTCAAGCTGCTGCGCCCGCGCGCGGTGGCCGGATCGCAAGGCCAGGCGCGCCTGCAGCGCGAGGCGCAGGCGATGGCGAAGGTCTCCCACCCGAACGTGATCGCCATCCACGACGTGGGCCCGTTCGGCAACCAGGTCTTCATGGCCATGGACCTGGTGGAGGGCAGCACGCTCTCCGCGTGGGCGAAGATGAAGGGCCGCACCTGGCGCGAGATCGTCAAGGCGATGCTGGACGCCGGGCACGGGCTGGCCGCCGCGCACGCCGCCGGCCTGGTGCACCGGGACTTCAAGCCGCAGAACGTGCTGGTGCGCAACGACGGCCAGGTGTTCGTCACCGACTTCGGCCTGGCGCGGATGTCGGACGCCGCCGACGACCTCGCCACCGCCCCCCTCTCGGCGTCCGAGCGCGAGTTGGAGCGCCACTCCCGGCTCAGCTCCAACCTCACCGGCGAGGGCGTGGTGCTGGGGACGCCGAAGTACATGGCGCCGGAGCAGCACCTCGCCGGCGCGGTGGACGCGCGCGCGGACCAGTTCGCCTTCTGCACCGCGCTCTACGCGCTGCTGTTCAAGACGCACCCGTTCGACCCGGTGATGCTGGCCCGGCGCGCGGACAGGCTCCGCTCCCAGGGCGGCGGCACCACCCCGCTCCGCCCCAACTCGAAGACCGACCAGCCGCAGCTGCTCATCCAGGAGCCGCCCTCGCAGCCCCGGATCCCGGCGCGCCTGCGCAAGGCGATCATGCGCGGGCTGGCGGTGGAGCCCGCCCAGCGCTTCGAGGCCATGGAGCCGCTGCTGGCGGAGATCCAGGCCGCGCTCCACCCGCCCTCGCTCCAGGTGGCGCTGGCCGCCGCCGGGCTGGCGGTGGTGGTGGTGGCCGCGGGCGGCGTCTGGGTGGGCCGGGACTTCATGGGCAAGGCGAAGTCGCAGCTGTGCTCGGGCGGGGCGGCGGAGATCGCCCAGGTGTGGAGCCCCACCGTCTCCGCCGGCCTGCAGGCCGCCTTCACCGCGGTGGCGCCGGAGCGCGGGCCGGAGGTGATCAAGGGCGTGGCGCCCACGCTGGACGGCTACGCCGGGCGCTGGGCGCAGGCGCACCGCGAGGCGTGCGAGGCCACGCGCATCCGCGGCGAGCAGGCGGAGGGCATCCTCGCGCTGCGCATGGTGTGCCTGGAGCGGCGGCGCAAGGAGCTCAACGCGCTGGTCCGCCTGCTGGAGCACCCGGACCCGGCGCTGGTGGACAAGGCGCCGGACGCCGTGGCCGGGCTCTCCGCGGTGGGCCAGTGCGGCGACGTGGAGGCGCTGGCGGCCGTGGGCCGGCCCGAGGACCCGGCGCGGCGCGAGAAGCTGGACAAGCTGGACGAGGCGCTGGCCAAGGTGGACGCGCTCCGCATCGCCGGGCGCTACCCGCAGGCGAAGGAGGAGGCGGCCGCGGCGGTGAAGACCAGCCAGGACCTCGCCTTCAAGCCGTTGCAGGCGCAGGCGCTGATCGAGCTGGGGCTCCTGGAGGACTACACTGGCGACCAGAAGTCCTCCGCCCGCGATCTCCAGGAGGCCTGGAAGCTGGCCGAGGCCGGCCACGACGACGTCTCCAAGGCGCGCGCCGCCAGCCGGCTGGGCTTCGTCATCGGCTACCGGCAGATGCAGACCGAGCCGGGCATCGGCTGGGTCCAGCTCGCCGAGGCCACGCTGGAGCGGCTGGGCACCGACCACTACCCGGAGCTGGAGTCGGACGTCCTCACCATCCTGGGCACGATCTACCTGCGCAACGGGAGCTGGAGCGAGGCCATCGCCGCCTTCCAGCAGTCGCTGGGCCCGTCGGCCCGCTGCTCGGACGCGGAGCTCCGGCGGGCCCGCACCCTGGGCAACATCGGCGTGGCGCGCGGCCGGCTGGGCGAGCACGCGGACGCGGTGAAGGCCGAACAGGGGGCCATCGCCTCCTTCGAGAAGCTGCGCGGCAAGGACCACCCCATCCTGATCGAGCCCCTGGAGAACCTCTCCAACGACCTGTCGGAGCTGGGGCGCTACCCGGAGGCGCTGGCGGCGGCGGACCGCGCGCTCCAGCTGGTGGAGGCCAAGATGGGGAAGGAGCACGCCGCCACCGCCGACGTGCTGGACTACCGGGCCGGCATCTACATCTCCATGGGCAAGCCCCGCGACGCGATCAGCGACGGCCTGCGCGCGCTGGACATCCACCGGAAGAACAAGGCGACCCAGGCGGAGGGGTTCAGCCTGGACAGCATCGGCCGCGGGCAGCTGGCGTTGGGCAAGCTCCCCGAGGCCATCGCCAGCCTGGAGCGCGCCCTCGCCGTCAAGCCGCCGGACGAAGCGATCATGGCGGGGCTCAAGCTCACCCTGGCGCGCGCGCTGGTCGCCTCGCGGAAGGACCCGGCCCGCGCCCGCGCGCTCGCCGCCGACGCCCGCGCCGGCTACCAGGGCCTCAAGGACGAGAAGAAGATCGCCGAGGTGGACGCCTTCCTGGCCAGCGCGACCTCCAAGGGCCGCCGCTAGCGTTCAGTGCACCTCGCCCAGGTGGGCGTAGGTCTCGGACTCGATCTGGATGGTGGTGTGGTCGATCCCGAAGCGGTCGAACAGCTCGTGCTTCACGGCCGAGAGGATCTGGTCGTTGTTGCAGACCATGGGATCCGCCACCACCAGGTGCGCGGAGAGCGCGTAGATCCCGCTGGAGATGGTCCACACGTGGAGGTCGTGCACCGCGTTCACCCCCGCCACCCCGCCCAGCAGCTGCTTCACCGCGTCCAGGTCCACGTGGGCGGGCACCGCCTCCAGCAGCACGTCCACCGCGTCCTTCACCAGCCGGAAGGAGCCCGCGACGATGATCACCGAGATGCCCACCGAGACCACCGGGTCCACCCACTTCCAGCCGGTGAGCCACATCACGCCCATCCCCACCAGCACCCCGAGCGAAGCCAGCGCGTCCCCCAGCACGTGGAGGAAGGCGCCCCGCACGTTCATGGAGTGCGAATGGTGGAGCATCCGCAGGGCGCCCACGTTGGCGACCAGGGCGATCCCGGCCACCAGCGCCGCCGTCCCCATCTGCACCGGCTCCGGCGTCCGCAGGCGGTGCCAGGCCTCGTAGACGATGACCGCGGTGATCCCCAGCAGCGTCACCCCGTTGGCGAGCGCGGAGAGGATCTCCGTCCGGTAGAAGCCGTACGTCTTCTTCAAGGTGGCCGGCTTCTCGGCGATCCACAGCGCCACCAGGCTCAGCGCCAGGGCGGACACGTCGGTCAGCATGTGGCCGGCGTCGGAGATCAGGGCCAGGGAGTTGGACACCCAGCCCCCCACCGCCTCCGCCACCAGGATGGCCACCGTCAGGCACAGCGCCTGACCCAGGCGCTTGCGGTCGCTCGACCGCTCCGCCCCCCTGGCGGGGCCCTTGGCTACGCCGTGAGCGTGGGCATGGCCGTGGCCATGGTCGTGGTGCTCGTGCCCTGCGTGATCCGGATGCGAATGGGTGGCCACGAGAACTAGAATGCGCTGCCTTGGATCACGAACGGCACCGAAGCCTCCACACCATCATCATGCTGAGGGACGTCATCCGCAAGTGGTGGCGGGCGGAGCTCTCCTTCGCGGACGACAACGGGCAGGTCCGCGAATGGGTGAGCGGAGAGATCGTCCCTCCCGCCAACGACTTCTGCCGCCTCTCCCTCTTCAGCAAGGAGGGGCTGCGCCGCTGCTCGCAGTCGGTGCGGGTGCTGCACGAGAAGTTCGTCAGCTCGCCCAAGCTGCGCCACGCGGTGTTCCACGACTGCCACCTGGCCCTGGGCATCGTGGGGGCGCCGCTGTACCTCAACGGCCGCTACGAGGGCTTCCTCTTCGTGGAGGGCTTCGCGCGCTCCCCCATCGGCGGGCGTGACGCGGAGGCGCTCAAGGCGAAGATCCGCGAGCTCAACCCCGGCAACACGGACCTGGAGAAGGCGCTGGAGCGCGTCCCCGTCCTCGCCACCCCGGACGCCGAACGGCTGGCGGACCTGCTGCAGCTGGCGGTGAGCGACATCGCGGACTTCGAGGCGGAGCAGCTGCGGCGCGAGGAGCGCTCCGCCAACCGCAGCGAGGCGGAGAAGTACCGGGTGGACAACATCGTCGGGAAGTCTTCGGCGATCCGCCAGGTCTTCAGCCTCCTGCAGAAGATCGCCCAGTCCGACTCCACGGTGCTGGTCAACGGCGAGTCCGGCACCGGCAAGGAGCTGGTGGCCGGCGCCATCCACCACCTGGGCCCGCGCAAGGACAAGGCGTTCGTGGCGCAGAACTGCTCGGCGCTCAACGACAACCTGTTGGAGTCCGCCCTCTTCGGCCACATGAAGGGCGCCTTCACCGGCGCGGTGCGCGACTCCCGCGGCCTGTTCGAGGTGGCCGACGGCGGCACCCTGTTCCTGGACGAGATCGGCGACATGTCGCCGTCGCTCCAGCTCAAGCTGATGCGCGCCATCCAGGAGGGCAGCTTCACGCCCCTGGGCGGCAGCGTGGAGAAGCGCGTGGACGTGCGGGTGATCGCCGCCACCCACAAGGACCTCGCCGCGCTGGTGGAGAAGGGCGAGTTCCGCGAGGACCTCTTCTACCGGGTCAACGTCATCCGCATCCAGATCCCGCCCCTGCGCGAGCGCCGGGACGACCTGGCGCTGCTGGTGGAGCACTTCCTCAAGAAGCACCGCAAGCCCAACCAGCGGGTCCGCGCGCTCTCCGAGGAGGCCATGGGCGTGCTCCACGCCTACGCCTGGCCGGGCAACATCCGCGAGCTGGAGAACGAGATCGAGCGGCTGCTGGTGCTGGGCTCCGACGAGGACGTCATCCCCGCGGAGCTGATCTCCGCGCGGATCCGCCAGGCCGGCGGCCAGCCCGCCCCCGCCGGCTCCTTCAGCTTCGGCGGCGCGCCCGCCAACCTCAACGCCGCGGTGGAGATGCTGGAGCGGGAGATGATCCACCAGGGGCTGATCCGCACCCGGCACAACAAGAGCCAGCTGGCCCGCGAGCTGGGGATCAGCCGGTCCAACCTCATCCTCAAGATCGCCAAGTACGGGCTGGAGCGGCCGCCGTCCCAGGGCGGCGGCGGCGACGGCGAGGGCGAGGAAGAGGCCAGCGCTTGAGGGAGGGGTGAGCCATGTCCGGTTACTTCCGCCAAGACATGCTGGAGGTCCCCGACGGCGCCCGGATCTACTTCCAGGTCCACGGCGAGGGCGAGCCGGGGATGGTGCTGTGCGACGGGCTGGGATGCGACGGCTTCGTCTGGAAGTACCTCCTGCCGGACCTGGCCAAGCGCTTCCGGGTGCTGCGCTGGCACTACCGCGGCCACGGCAAGTCCACCGTCCCCGAGGACCGGGACAAGGTGGAGATGCTCCACACCTGCCAGGACCTGGACCGGGTGATGGCCCACGTGGGAATGGAGCGGGCGGTGATCTTCGGCCACTCCATGGGCGTGCAGGTGGCGCTGGAGTTCCAGCGGATGTACCCGCAGCGCTGCGTGGGGCTGGCGCTGCTGTGCGGCTCCTACGGGAACGTGCTGGACACCTTCCACGACGACACGGTGCTCAAGCGCGCCTTCCCGCTGCTGAAGAAGCTGATCGAGGCCTTCCCCGCGCCGTCGGCGCGGCTGATCCGGACGGTGCTCTCCAGCGAGCTGGCGTTGAAGGTGGCGCTGGAGTCGGGGGAGATGGACAAGCAGCGGATCCGCCGGGAGGACGTGATCCCCTACTTCGACCACCTCTCCAAGATGGACCCGGTGATCTTCTTCCGCTCGCTCGGGTCGCTGGCGGAGCACTCCGCCTGGGAGCACCTGCCGCACATCGAGGTGCCGGTGCTGATCGTGGCCGGGGAGAAGGACAGCTTCACCCCGGTGTGGCTCTCCCGGCGGATGGCGGACGCCATCCCCCGCGCGGAGCTGGTGATCCTCGAGAACGGCACCCACACCGCCCCGCTGGAGCAGCCGAAGCTCGTGTCGGAGAAGGTGCAGGGGTTCATCGACCAGCGGGTGCTGCCCGCCTTCGCCCAGGCGCCGGCGAAGTCCGCCTAGCCCCACCTCGTCAGTAGTCGCGCGACCCCAGCGTGTTGCCGCGCTTGCGGCCGCCCTTCTCCAGCGACGGCGCGACGCGCAGCCACTTCTCCACGTCCTGCGCCTTCTGGGTGCTCTTGACGGAGAGGAAGTCCTCGCGCGCGCGGGTGGCCAGCGCGACGGCCCGCTCCGGGTCCTTCTTCGCGTCGCGCAGCGCCTGGGCGAGGAGGAAGCGCGCGGTGCCCACGTCGTCCGGGTCCACGCCCTTCTCGCCCTCCCACCACTTCACGTCCTTCTCCATGGCCGGGATGGCGTCGGCGGGCCGGTTGAGCGCGATCAGCGACCGGCCGATGGTCATCATGCAGTAGCGCATCTCCCCGGTCTCGCCGTTCTCGAACTTGGCGTTCAGCGCGCAGGCGCGCTGGGCGGTGTCCAGGGCCTGGGGGTACTTCTTCAGCCCGTAGTAGACGGGAGCCAGGGCCTCCATGGCGTCGCGGGCCCTCCGGCTCTCCGGCCCGTAGTAGGTGAGCGCGACCTGGTAGGCGAGCTCGGCGTGCTCCTGCGCGTTCTGGAAGTCGTTGCGGCCGAGGTACGCGTTGACCAGGTTCAGGTGCGTCTGCATCCCCAGCGGGTGCCGCTTGCCCTTGGTCTTCTCGTAGATGGCGGTCGCCTGGAGGTAGGCGCCGATCGCCTTGTCCGGGTCGCGGATCTTCGGGTCGTCGCTGGAGTCGTAGATGTTGCCGATGCCGTCCAGCACCTTGGCGCGCTTGTAGCTGTTGGCCGCGTACTTCTCGAACAGGCCCAGCGCCTTCTGCTCGTACTTGAGCGCCTCGCTCCACTGCCCGAGCTTGGTCAAGGCGCGCCCGGTGTTGTGGGCCAGGTCCGCCTGCGCCTCCTCGTGGCCGGAGAGGCGGTCCAGCACGCCCTGGGCCAGGTCGCCCCACTGCAGCGCCTGCTCGTACTGGCGCGCGTTGTGGAGGGTGCTCACCATCTGCACCATGGACTCCGCGCGCGACTCGTCCTGCCGGCCGGCCTCGCCCGCGCGGATCGCCTGCAGCAGCGTCTTGACCGCCTGCGCGGACTGGCCCAGCTGGTCCTCCAGGCGCGCCTGGACGTAGAGCGCCTCCGACAGCACCGGGTTGTAGCCCACCTCCCTCGCCGAGGCGGCGGCCCCGTCGGAGATCTGCAGCGCCGGCTTGAACTGGCCGGCCGCCCAGCGGGCGCGCGCGTCGGACAGCTTCCCGCGGACCGCCTCGATCTTGGCCTGCACCGCGGGGTCCTGCGGGACGCTGACCTGGTTGGTGAGCAGCTCCACGTCCGCGCAGCTCTTGAGCGAGGAGAGCGCCCCGGTGAAGTCGCTGTTGTACGCCCGGTCCACCAGCTCCTTGTCCGCCTGGGTGAGGAGGTCCACCAGGCCCCTGAGCTCCTTGAGGCGCCGCTCCAGGCACACCTGCCGCAGCTCCAGGATCTTGTCCGTCTGGTCGCCGCGGACGCGGGTGGCGATGCACGCGTCGGTGCGCTGGGTGATCCAGCTGCGGGAGTACTCGTCGAGGCTGGCGGCGGTGAGGCGGTACGCCTCGGCGGCGATGGGGATGTTGGTGGCGCTGAACTGCTTCTGGATGGCGTCCTTGCGCGCCTGGTCCCACACCCCCACCATCTTGTCCTCGGCGCCCGAGCACACCGCGGACTTGGTGAAGACGTAGATCGCGCTGGGAACGGCGATCGCCACCACCCCCACCACCCCCGCCACCCACAGCCGCTGGGCGGACTTCTCCCGGGGAGCGAGCCGCTTGAGCAGCTCCTCCATGGACGGGTAGCGCTGCGCCGGGTCCACCGAGAGGCCGCGGAGGATGGCCTTCTTGACGTCGGAGGGGACCTTCACCTCCTTGGGAGGCTCGGCGATCACGCCCTTGCCGATGGACGCCTTGACCTGCGGGTTGGCGGAGCGCTCGGCGCGGGTCTTGTCGTCCGCCTCGTCCAGCTTCACCGCCGCCGCCGCCAGCTGCACCGGGTCGAACGGGCGCTTGCCGTAGAGCGCCCAGTAGAGCGCGGCGCAGAAGCTGAACTGGTCGGAGCGCGCGTCCGGGTCCTTGCCCAGGTGCTGCTCGGGGGACATGTACTGCGGCGTCCCCATCACCAGGCCGTGCTGGGTGATCTGCGCGTCCAGCAGCCGCCCGCGCTCGTCGCCGCTGCGCTCGATGCGCTTGGGCAGCGAGGTGAGCGCGGCGCCCTTGAGCCGCTGCTGCTCCTCGGCGGACCCGGCCAGGCGCGCGAGGCCGAAGTCGGTCACCTGGACGCGGCCGTCCTTCTTGCTGATGAGGACGTTCTCGGGCTTGAAGTCGCGGTGCACCAGGCCCACCGCGTGGGCGGCGGCCAGCCCGTGCCCGGCGTCCACGAAGGTGGTGAGGATCTCCCGGGTGCCGCGCTTCTTGGCGCGGATCCAGTCCTTGAGCGTCCCGCCCTCCACCAGCTCCATGGCGACGAAGACGCGGTTGTTGAGGGTGCCCACGTCGTAGACGGCGATCACGTTCGGGTGGCTGACCCGCGCCATCGCTTGCGCCTCGCGGAGCAGCCGCTGCTGGCCGTCCCCGGCCAGATCCTCGGAGGCGCCGGCGGAGATCAGCTTCACCGCCACCTTGCGGTCCAGCTCCGGGTCGTAGGCGGAGTACACCACCCCCATGCCGCCCTCGCCCAGCTGGTGCAGCACCAGGTAGCGCCCCAGCATCGCGCCGCGCTCGAGCTGCGGCGCGGGCTCCGCGTTGGGGATGGGCATGGTGCGCCGGCCGTCGTCCTCGGTGGCGCCGGTGATGCTCGGCATCGGCGTCACCTTGGGCCGGTCGCGGTCCTTGGGCAGCGCGGCGGTGGCCGCGTCGTCGTCCTTGTCGCGCCCGGGCAACGGCGGCGGGCGGGCCGGCGGCAGGCCGCGGGTGGCCTCGTCCTTGGCGTCCTTGCCGTTGGCGTGGGCGTGCGGCGGCGCCCGGACGTCGCGGATCTGCCCGAACTCGGAGACCTTCTTGCGGCAGTCGGCGCAGCCCGAGAGGTGCTTGCGGATCTCCCGCGCGTCCTCGGATGACCGCAGGCCCTGGACGAAGCGGGCCACGGCGGCTTCGTCGAGATGCATCACTGCCGCTGGTCCTCCGGACAGGTCGGCACGAGGGGAGTCTCGGGCCGGCCACACTACCACGCGGATGATTTTCGGCCGCCCGGCCGCCTGGGATGCTCAGGAGTTGAGAAAAAGGGCGCCCTGATCGGGACGGTAATTCCAAATTCCTTGGCAAATACCCTTCTAAAATGAGTGCGCGACCTGGTGCGCGGATGTACCTCCGGACCCCTCCAAGCACCTACCTTGGGCCACCTTATAGCCGTGTAACCATATGAAAAAAGGCCGGAAATGTTCGTTTCTGATCCCCTCAAAATGCAGGCAACATTTCTCTCGCGGCAGGCGAGAACCTGTGTGAGCCGTACTCCTTTCTTGAGGTGAGGTGCTTCCCATGTCGATCACGAACGTCAGCTCCCAGCGTCCGGCGGTCCAGCCCCTTCAGACCCAGCAGACCGCGTTCGCCCCGGCTACCCAGCAGGCGCAGCGGCAGGATCCGCTGGCGGCGCTGACCAAGGCGCTGGAGGCGCTGGAGAAGGCCGTCCAGTCCCTGTCGTCCAACAAGAGCTTCAGCAACGGCCAGTCCGTGGCGCAGCAGGCCGGCGGCACGAACCTGGGCCAGAGCGGCGCGTCGAAGACGAACCCGTTCGACTGGAGCAGCCTGTTCGGCGGCGGCTCGACCTTCGAGAAGAACGCGGCCCCGACTCCTCCGGTGCAGCAGAAGCAGGACACCACCTTCCTCGGCGGCGTCGGCGGTGGCGGCGGCGGCGCGGTCCAGGTGAACGACAAGCACGACAACGGCCTGCACCTGGGCAACGAGAAGTCGGGCGGCGGCGGCACCGGCGTCCGCATCGGCTCCGACGGCGCCAACAACTAGTCTACCGGCAGTTCTCCTCGCCGCGAGCCGGTCTCGCGGTGAGCCAGGAAGCCAGCGCCCGAGGGAGCATCCCTCCGGCCGCTGGCTTTCGGCGTTTCTGGGGATATAAGCCGGCCCGCCCGGATGATTCCTCGCGACCAGATCCGCAACGTGGCCATCGTGGCGCACGTCGACCACGGGAAGACCACCCTCGTCGACTTCATGCTCCGCCAGGCCGGCGTGTTCCGCAGCAACGAGGCCGTGGTGGAGCGGGTGATGGACTCCAACGACCTGGAGCGGGAGAAGGGCATCACCATCCTGGCCAAGAACACCGCGGTCAGCTACCGCGGCCACCAGATCAACATCGTGGACACGCCGGGGCACGCGGACTTCGGCGGCGAGGTGGAGCGGGGCCTGCGGCTGGTGGACGGGGTGCTGCTGCTGGTGGACGCCGCGGAGGGGCCGCTGCCGCAGACGCGGTTCGTGCTCTCCAAGGCCCTGTCCATGGGCCTGAAGACGGTGCTGGTGATCAACAAGATCGACCGGCAGGACGCGCGCCCGCGCGAGGTGCTGGACGCGGTGTACTCGCTGTACATCGACCTGGGGGCGGACGAGACGCAGCTGGACTTCCCGGTGCTGTACGCGGTGGCGCGCGAGGGGCGGGCCTCCACCCGGCTGGAGGAGCCGGGGACGGACCTGCGCCCGCTGTTCGACGCCATCCTCTCCCACCTGTCGCCGCCGCCCGCGGGCGAGGGGGACCTGCAGCTGCTGGTGGCGAACCTGGACTACGACGACTACGTGGGCCGCCTGGCGATCGGCCGGGTGCACTCCGGGAAGATGGTGGCCAACCAGCCGGTGGCGGTGGTGCGCGAGGGCGGGAAGGTGGAGCCGGGGAAGATCCTCAAGCTCTACGGCTTCTCCGGGCTGAAGCGGGCGGAGATCGCGGACGCCGGGCCGGGGGAGATCGTCTGCGTCGCCGGCATCGAGGAGATCTCCATCGGCGACACCATCTCCGCCGCGGAGAACCCGCGCGCGCTGCCCCGCATCACCGTGGACGAGCCCACGATGATGATGATCTTCCGGGTCAACGACGGGCCGCTGGCCGGGCGCGAGGGGAAGTACGTCACCTCGCGGAACCTGCGTGAACGGCTGCACCGGGAGGCGTACCGCAACGTCTCCATCCGGGTGGAGGACACCGAGGCGCCGGACGCGTTCCGGGTGGTGGCCCGCGGGGAGCTGCAGCTGGCGGTGATCATCGAGAACATGCGCCGGGAGGGCTACGAGCTGACCGCCTCCAACCCGGAGCCGGTGACCAAGACCCTGGACGGGGTGCTGCACGAGCCGATGGAGCTGCTGGTCTGCGACCTGCCGGACACGGCGGTGGGCGCGGTGACGGAGCGGCTGGGCCCGCGCAAGGGGCGGATGGTGGACATGGGCTCGCTGGGCTCCGGGCGGACGCGGTTGCAGTTCCGCATCCCGTCCCGCGGGCTGGTGGGCTTCCGCAACGAGTACCTCACCGTCACCCGCGGCGAGGGGATCATGTCCGCGCAGTTCGACGGCTACGAGCCCTGGTTCGGGCACATCCCCAAGCGCTCCAACGGCGCCATCGTCTCCGACCGGTTGGGGGACACCGTCCCCTACGCGCTGTTCTCCATCCAGGAGCGCGGCGACCTGTTCGTGGGGCCGGGCGTGCAGGTGTACGAAGGGATGATCATCGGCGAGCACGCCCACCCCTCGGACCTCAACGTCAACGCCTGCCGCGGCCGCAAGCTGACCAACATCCGCGCCGCCAACCGGGACGAGAACGTCATCCTCTCTCCGCCGCGCGAGATGGGGCTGGAGAAGGCGCTGGAGTGGATCGCCCCCGACGAGCTGGTGGAGGTCACGCCGAAGTCGGTGCGGCTGCGCAAGCGGGTGCTGTCGTCGAACGACCGCTACAAGCTGGACCGGGACCGCAAGCGCGAGGACCGCGAGGCGGACGAGGAAGAAGCCGGGGCCTAGCGCTCCGCCAGGGGTTGCGTCCGGATCTGCAAAATGCCTTGCCGGCGACTGGCCGGACCCCCGGCGGGCGCGAATGGATAATGGCTGCATCTGCGCCCGCGGGACTCCCCCTGGCGGGCGGAAAGCCTCCCATGATCAGCCCCGCCCTCCGCGCCGGTTCGCCGCGCGTCCAGCCTTCGTTTGCCGCTCCGGTCTCCTCCGTGGCCCGGTCCGCCGCGCCGCAGCGCGCCGCCGCGGTGCCGCAGAGTGCTCCCGCCCAGTCGCCGTGGGCGTTCCGCGGGAGCCCGGACTCGGAGATCGGCCGCGCCGTCCAGTCGATGGTCGACCGCGCCCGCCAGTGCGGCACCAAGCTGGGCGGCGAGTCGGTGGAGCAGATGCTCACCAAGGCCATCCTGTCCAACCGGAAGATCTCCAACGAGAAGCTGCTGGAGATGAGCCGGGTGCCGCTGGAGAAGCTGTCGGACTCGCCGGAAGACCAGGCGGAGATCGAGCGCCGCGTGCCGGGGTCGCGCAAGCTGGACTCCCACCAGTTCACGGTGGGGCTGCTCTCCGCCATCACCGGCATCGACCCGAAGAAGCTGTCCCAGGCTGCTCCGGGCCTCGGGGTGACCGGGGCGCCGGGCACGCCCATCCTCTTCGCGCCTCCGTGGACCGGGCTGAAGCGCTCCACCGCGCTCCACGACACCACCGACTACTTCCGGGGCGCCGGCGTCAAGGGCGTGAACAAGGCGGTGTGGGGCGTGGAGAACCGCATCCTCTCCGCGCTGAAGTCGCTGGGCGGCGTGCCGTACTAGAACGTGTACTTCACCCGCGGAAAGACGCTGAACGCGGGGATGTTGGCGCGGAACACGTAGCGGGCCACCACGTCCATCCCGACGGAGAAGTGGTCCATGGCGGTGGCGTACTCCAGGCCCACGCCGAGGCCCATGTTGAAGCCCTGGGTGATGTCGCCCACCGGCGCGGGGTCCAGCAGCGTCTGCCCGGCGAGCACCTTGGGCGTCAGGTAGAAGCGGTCGCCCAGCGGGTGCATGTAGGCGAGCTGGACGTCGAAGAACGTCAGCGTGAACGCGTCCGTCTGCGCGCAGAGGTCGCCGATGCGCCCGGCGAAGCAGTTGAACGCGTTGGCGCCGAAGGCCACGTGCCCGGAGAGCGAGAAGCGGTCCCACAGGTCCACGCCCACCCCCAGCTGCAGGTAGCTCTGGGGGTTGGAGTAGACGTCGTTGCCGCCCAGGGTGAAGAACGCGCCGATGTCCGTCTCCGTGTAGAAGCCGCGGCGCACGTGCAGCGGCACCCCGTGCGGGGGCACCGCCGCCTCGGCGGCGCCGGAGATCAGAAGCGTCAGGATCAGCGCGTTCCTCATCGCCCTACCCCTCGCCCTTCTCGTCCGTCCCGGCGGGCTTGAACACCCACGGGAAGGTGACGGTCACGATGCCGCCGCCCGGCACCTCGGGGAACTTCCAGCGGCGGATGCGGGTCAACATGCACTGCTCGGCGCGGTCGGCGCCCAGGCTGGTCTCGGTCACGCTGGCGTCGGTCACCCCGCCGTCCGGGCCGATGGTCCAGACCACCGCCACCTTGCCGGACAGGTCCGGGTGCGCGTTCAGCTCCTGCTCGTAGCAGTACTGGATCTCGCGCTCGTGGGACTTCACCACCTTGTAGATGACGTCCTTGGAGAGGCCGCCCACGACGATGGTCTTGCCCGGCACCACCTTGACGATCTCCTTCTGGAGGCCGCCCAGGTCACCCGAGCCGCCCGGCGGGCCGCGCCCCTTGCCCTTGGTGCCCAGGCCGCCCAGGCCCAGCCCGGTCCCGCCCGCGCCCGGGCCCGTGCCGCGCTCGCCCAGGCCGCCGAAGCCGCGCTGGTCGCCCATCCCCGCGCCGGTCTTCAGCCCGCCCACCGCGTCGTTGAGTCCGGTGCCGAAGCCGCCCGGTCCGAGCACGTTGGACGACCCGTCCTTGCCGCCCAGGCGCGCCACCGCGCCCAACAGGCCCACGTGCTTGATGGTGTTGCGATCCGCCTCCTTCTTGCGCGGGTCGACGATGGGGCTGCCGGGCCTGGAGGGATCCGCCTCCAGCTTCTTCTCCTCCGGCTTGCCCATCCGGCCCTCCTCCTCGGAGGCCTTCTCGCCCTCGGCCAGCGTCTCCTGCTGCTTGGGCTTGACCGGCTTGGGGATCACCACCGGGTGCACCAGGTAGTGCGCCACCTGCTGGGCGTTCTCGCGGAAGAGGTCGTCCGGGCTCTGCGCCTCGCGCGGGGTGATCACCAGCGAGACCACCAGCGCCGCGCCCGCCAGCAGGGAGATGGCGGCGACCTTGAAGAAGGTGAAGTCCTGCCGGTCGCCCCGGTGGAGGGCGATGCCGGGCGGCGGGCGCACCTGGCGCACCAGCAGCGCCACGTTCTCGATCTCCACCCGCGCCAGCTCGTCCAGGCCCAGGGTGACGGCCGCGACGCCGCTGGCCGCGCGCGACGCCCCGCCCGCCTTGGCCACCGTGACCCTGGCCTGGGGCGGCAGGGTGACCGCCACCTTGCCGCCCTCCGCCACCGCCAGGCGCATGGAGGCGCCCACCGCGGCGGAGAACACCTGGAAGTGGTTGCGGGGCGAGTCGCCGATGCGCACCGGCGCGCCGTCCGCGAAGTGCTTCACGTCCAGCACCCGGTCGCCCCACACCAGCGCCACCTGCAGCGCGTGGTGCTGCGGCGTGGGCGGTTCGGAGGGCACGCGGGCCGGGGCGCGGCGGGCGCGCGCGGCCGGGGCCTCCGGCGGGCGGGCGTGGCGCGGCGGCGCGTCCAGCCTCAGCGCCGGCACCGCGGAGGCGCCGCGGTCGAGGGTGAGGTCGGCGAAGGAGGTGGGCGCCGGCGGCCGTGGCTGGGCCGACGGCGGCAGGCCGAAGAGCACCTCCACTCGAGACCGCCCGACCGAGATGACGTCCCCGGAGGCGAGCGAATGCGGTTCGAGGACGCGGCGGCCCGACACGTGGGTGCCGGCCTCCGATCCCAGGTCGATGACCTTCACCACGCCGTTGCGCTCGCGCTTGAGCATCAGGTGCAGGTTGCTGACCTGCGGATCCGGGATCCGCACCGCCGCGCCCGCGCCCGACCCGAGGATGACGCTCTCCTGGTCGGTCACCGACTCGTGCACCCGGCCGTCCGGCCCGGTGATTCGCAACCTGAGCTGATTCGTTCCGCCTGAAACCATGTCTCTCCGTCCCCCCTCCAACCCCGCCCCGCCCCGTGGCGCTACAGGTGATCCACCGACTTCTGCAGCTCCGGTGAGAAGTCGGCCCGCACGCGGATCCGGCTGTCGAAGCCGGTCTTGCGGCGGTTGATGACGTATGAACCTTCCGGCTTGGTGAGGTCGCCCTCGACGTTCACCTCGCTGAAGTCGACCACCGACTTCTTCCGGTAGACGGTCTTGTCCGCCTCCTGGACCACGCGCGTCTTCACGGTCGTCTTGGGGTCCTCCGCGCGCGCGCTACCGGCCGCGCCGAAGAGGACCAGGAGTGCCGCCATCGCCGTCGCTCGATGCATCCGTCACCGCTCCTTCAAGCCCCGTACCGGGGAGCTTACTGCGCCGGTGGAGGCGGGCTGTCCTCTGCCTGCCCGCTGCCACCGGAACCCTCTGTTTCGGTTGCGTCTTTTTTGTCCTGGGCCGCGGAGCGGATCGCCTGGATGGTCTTCAGGCGGGCTTCGGCGGCCTGGCGCTCCTGTGGGGTGGGCGCGAGGGACAAGCATTTCTCCAGGAAGGGCAACGCGCGGTCATAGCCTGAGCGGTCCGCGCCATAGCCGAAGGCGGCGCCGCAGGTGGCCTCCGGGTCGTCGGGTGAGAAGGCGAGGACCTGCTCGAAGGCGGCGCCGGCGTCGGGGCCGCGGCGTGGATCCTGGGCGCGGAGGCCGTCCAGGGCCCAGGCGCGGAGGAGGCGTGCTTCCCTGGACCAGGGCTGGAGGGAGAGGGCCTTGGAGGCTGACTTCTCCGCGGTGGCGTAGTCGCGAGAGGCGAGCGCGAGGGCGCCGAGGTTGAGGTGCGCGGGCGCGAAGGAGGGGTCCAGGGAGACGGCGCGCTGGAGCTCCAGGAGCGCGCGCGGGCGCTGGTCGAGCTTGAGGTAGATGAGGCCCAGGGTGTTGGCGATGGAGGCGTCCTGGTCGGAGCGCTTGCGGGCGGTCAGGGCGTAGAGCTCGGCGAGGCGCGGGTTGTTCTGGTCGAGGGCGCACAGCGCGAGGGTGCGGTAGGCCTCGGCGTCGTCCTTGGACCTGGCGAGGACGCGGCGCGCGGTGGATTCCGCCTGCTCGCGCTGGCCGGCGTTGCGCTGGGCGGCGGCGAGGCCGTCGAGGAGCTGGAGGTCGTCCGGGTGCTTCTGGAGGGCGGCCTGGTAGAGCGGGACGGCGTCGGCCGCCTTGCCCTGCTCGCGGAGGACGTTCGCGATCGCCGCCAGGGCGCGCGCGTAGTCGGGGCGGAGGGCGAGGGCCTCGCGGTAGCGGGACTCCGCGCCGGCGAGGTCGCCCTGGCGCTCGGAGATCACGCCGAGGTCGTACCGGGCCGCGGCGCGGCGCGGGTCGTCGTCTGCCACGGCTTCAAAGGACTGCTTCGCCTCGTCGAGCTTGCCCGCCTCGAACGCCGTCACGCCGTCGGCGAATGCAGCAGAGGTTTGCGCGCTCCGCGCGCCCGTGGCCGGAGAACCGTTCGCGCTCTGCCCGGCAGTTCGCGGCGTAGCTGAAGCCGTGCCCGGCGCGTCGACGCCCGGCGTAGCCGGAGAACCACTCGCGCCCTGCGCGGTACGCGGCGCAGCCGCATCCGACCCCACGACGCCGGCGCTGGGCGCGTTCGCGCCCTCGGCTCCGGACGCCTGGGCGGGCGCGGCGGCCGGCGCGAGGACCGGAGTCGACCGGGTCTCGCGCTGGGCGCCGGCGCAGCCCAGGAACAACGCGATGAAAGTGAGCTTCCTCATGGCCCCCCGCCCGCCTCTCCGCCGCCCTTCTCGAGCTCCGCGGTCCAGGACGCGTCCGCGACCGGAGGCCGGACCTCCCGCACCTTCGGGTACGTCCCCGGCTTGAGCTTGTTCACCTGCTCCTGGGCCGCCGCCGTCCACTCCCCGTAGATCCCCAGCTCGTACGCCTTCGCCAGCGCCTTGTTCAGCGCCTCCAGCGACTGGTCCTCCAGCGGGAGCGCCAGCTTCTCCAGCTCGTCCCGGTACATCTGCAGCTGCTGCTCCGACAGCCCGCGCGGCTGCGCCGAATCCATGATGTCCCCGGCGATGTCCGCGTACGCCAGCCCGACGCGGGTCAGCGAGGCGATGCCCCACTCCCCCACCCCCAGCTGCAGCACCTCCAGGTACGCCTTCTCCAACTCCCGCAGCTTCTTCCGCTTCGCCTCCAGGTCCCGCTGCACGGTGGCGATCCGCGTGAACTTGATCCGCTCGTACTCCTTCCACAGCGGCTCCAGCGCCAGGAACCGCGCGTGCGCGTACGCCGCCGTCGCGTCCGGGTCCTGCTTCCCCTCCGCGCCCAGCCGCTGGTACGCCCGCACCACCTCCGCCCCCAGCGCCTCCGCCCGCCGCGCGTCCTTCAGCTCCCGCCACGCCAGCATCTGCCGGTACTTCGCCAGCAGCACCTGCCGCGGCTTCACCCGCGAATCCTTCCCGTACATCGCCTCGAAGCGCTCGAACGCCTTCGCCGCCTCGCCCCACTTGCGGTCGCGCTCCTTCAACGACCCCAGCGCGTACTGCATCTGCGGCGCGTCCGGCCGGTCCTTGAACCGCGCCAGGTAGCGCTGGTACGCGCCCGCCGCCTGCTCCCCCTGCCCCAGGCCCTCGTACCAGACCGCCGCGCTGGCCTGGGCGTCCGGCAGCCACGCCTCCGCCTCCCTCAGCAGCTCCGTCTCCTGCGCCACCCGCTCCGCCAGCTGCTCCTTGGGGCTCTTCTCCGCCGCGTCCTCGTCCCCGGCCGCGTCCGCCGCCGAGCCCTTCTCGGGCTTGCTCCTCCGCAGCGCGTCCACCGCCGCCTTCCGCCGGTCGTACGCCGCGATGAACGACTCCGCCATCTGCGCCGCCCGCGGCAGCTCCGCCAGCTGCTCATAGATGGTGCACAGCGTGTAACGGACCTTCGGCTCCAGCGGCGATCCGGGGTACTCCTTCAGCGCCTGCTCCCCCTCCGCCACCGCGCGGTCCAGCTCGTGCCGGTCGCGGTCCAGCAGCATCGCGTAGGTGAGCGCGCGGTCCGCGTAGTGCGACCTCGGCAGCTCCCGCACGTACTTGAGCAGCTCCTCCGCCCCGCGCGCCGTGTCCTTGTCGCGCTTGATCACCACCTCGTCGATCCACTTGTACCGCGCGCCCTCCAGCACCCGCTGCACGCGCCGCCCGAACGGGGTCCCGGCCTTCACCAGCCGCTTGTTCGCCGCCAGCTCACCCGACAGCTTCGCCAGCTCCTCCCACTGCCCGCGCGCCTCCAGCACCGACATGCTGAGGTCCGCGCCGGCCTGGGCGCGCGGGTCATCCGGCCACTGGACGATGATCTCCCCGAACCGCTTCGCCGCCTCCGCCGCGTGGTTCCGGTCGTACAGGAGCACCGCCGCCTGGTAGCGGATGTCGATCTCCTCCTTCACCGCCTTCGCCCTCTCCGCGGCCGGCGCCTGGGCGGACGGGTAGAGCTGCGCGTACTGGTCGCACGCCTTCACCAGCCGCTCCTCTCCCCTGGTCAGCGGCTGCTCCTCCGCCTCGGCGCCCTTCTTCTCCGGGCGCTGGTTCTCCGCCTCCACCCCGCCCTTGCCCTTCTTCTCGTCCACCTTCTGTCCGTCGCGCAGCTCGCTCTTCTGCAGCGTGCCGCGCTCGAGCTTGAGCAGCTTGTCCGCGGCGAGGATGGCGTCGAAGGCGGCGATCTTCCGGTACGACTCGTTGGCCAGCTCCTTGGCCGCCGGACGGTCCGGCACCTTGAACCGCACCACCCGGTCGTACGCCTCGTACGCCGGCTCCCACTCCTCCAGCGTCCAGAGGATCTCCGCGTGGAAGAACGCCTGGTTGAAGGCCGCGTCCGCCACCCACGCCGGGTCGGCGCTGGAGCCGAAGGCGTCCAGGTACTGGCGGTACACGTCGCGCGCCAGCCGGTACGTCTCCACCTGCTTGGTCTCCTGCGCCTCCTTGTGCAGGTCGGCGGACAGGTTCCGCATCCCTTCCTCGGCGGCGTCGAACGCGTCGCGCAGCGCGACCTTGTTCCCCGCGTTCTTCTGCCACCAGGCGCCGCCCGGCCGGGCCACCTCGCCCAGCTTCTTCACTTCCGCCCGCACCTGGGCGCGCTTGCCCTGCTTGGCCAGCGCGCGCACCACCGCCTGCTGGAGGATGGGCGCCTCCGGGCGAAGCGGGTCCTCCGCCAGCAGCTCCCCGTAGATCCGCAGCGCGCTCTCCTCGTGGCCGGCCTCCGCCAGCCCGTCCGCGAGCCGGATCAGCAGCCGGGGCCGCCGCGCCGCCGGCGCCTTCTGGGCGAAGTACTTCTCCGCCTGCTCCGGCTGGTCGAGCGCGACGTAGAGGAGCACCAGGTCACCCAGCGCCTCGTTCCGCAGCACCACCTGGGCCTTGGACCTGGTGTCGACGTAGTCCACCACCTGGTGGAGCTTCTTCACCGCCGCCTCGAAGTCGTGCGCGTTGTAGTCGCACCACGCCAGCTTGTAGACGGCGTACGCGTAGAGCTTGGAGTCCTGGCTGTCCGCGGCGTGCTGGAACGCGGACCGGGCGCCCTCCAGGTCGTTGTGGTCGAACGCGTGGTCGCCCAGCTGCACCCAGGTGTCGGGCACGAAGCGCGACTTCGGGTAGCGCTTGATCAGCTCCTGGTAGCGCTTGACCGCCTCGCCCTGCTTCCCCAGCTCGTGCAGGTTGTACGCGAGCGAGAACAGCACCTCGTCCGTCCGCTCGTACTTCGGGTAGCGCGCCAGGATCTGGTCGTACAGGCGCATCGCCTCCGCGCGGAGCTGCTCGCTGGGGGCGTGGTCCGCCTTCGGCTGCGGCCCGCGCTTGCCGGCCTTCTCCCACGCCTGGATGGCCTGCTCGCCGCGCTTCTCCTCCTGCGCGTACAGGTACTGGTGCTTCTCCCAGTAGAACTCCGAGAGCTGGAACAGCAGGTCCGGCTTCTCCGGCGAGGCGTCGTCGAAGCCGGGGATCATCTGCTTCAGCTGTTCGATGGCCTCGTCCCGCTTCTGGTCGGCCATCTTGAAGCGGACGTCGTCCGCCAGCTCCATCTTGAACTTGTACCCGGGCACGGGGGCCGGAGGCGCCGTCGCCCCCAGCCACAGCGCCACCCCCCACCCCACCACCGCCATCCCCATCATGGCGCTCCCTTGCTGCTCTGGGCCGGCGCCTCGGGCGGGCGCGGCGGCTCCGGGGCCTCCGCCTCCGCCTTCGGGGCCGGACACCCTTGCTTGAGCGTGTACTGGTAGTAGCCGATCTCGTCGATCCAGAACTCGCCCTGGAACGCCCAGTAGTTCCAGTCCTCGCCGGGCATCCCGGGCCGGTGGATCTGCTGCGCGTTCAGGACCTTCCCCTGGTCCACGCCCTGCTCGTAGAGGTCCTTCTGGCGGAGCGTGGTCTCGAACCGGATCAGCGACCCGTCGTTGGTGTACTTCTTGATGTTCTCGGTGGCCTCGGTGAGCCGGTTCTTCACCAGCTGCCCGGCGGTCTGCACCACCACCTCCCGGTTCTGGTCCAGGTAGGCGTCCAGCGCGTCCGCGATCCGGCTCTGCGCCCAGCCCTTCTCGCTCCGGGCCGCCGCCTTCTCGCGGTCGATCTCCTCCAGCAGCTTGAACAGCCCGATGATGCGCTCGTTGTTGCGCACCCACAGCTTCACCGGGCGCGGCAGGCGCTGGTCCTTCGGGTCGTTGATCAGCGTGAAGTAGTCCTGCAGCTCGTGCTCCTGGGTGAGCAGCGGCTCCATCTGCGCGCGCATCGGCTGGTAGAGCGTGTGGAACGCCTTCATCGACGCCGCCGCCTCGTCGTAGAGGCAGGAGAAGTAATAGATGGTGGCCTTGAGCAGCCACGACTCGGGCTGGAAGGCGGCCTCGAACTGCGGCGCGTGCAGCGCCTGGAGCGCCCCCAGCGCGCCGCCGTAGTCCTCGGCCCGGAAGCGCGCGAAGCCCAGCTCGAACAGCGCCTGGTCCCAGTAGCGGGAGAAGCGCGGGACGGCCTCGTACGTCTTCACCGCCTCCTCGTACTTCTTCTGCGCGTACAGCAACCGGCCCTTGCCCAGGAGCGCCAGCTCCCGCACCTGCGCCAGGTCCTGCTGCTTCTTGTCCTTCAGATCGATCACCCGCTGGAACGAGGCGAGCGCCGGGTCGTCCTGCGGGCCGCCCGGGTAGCGCGGGTCCGCCAGCAGCACGCCCAGGAGGTACTGCGACTTGGCGAAGACCGGGCTGTCCTCCGGGACCTCCTCGGCGAACTGCCGCGCCTCCTCCAGCTTGTTGGCCCGCTGCGAGGTGAGCGCCACCAGGTAGTTCACCCGCGCCCGCGGCTCGCGCGCGAGCTTGGACCAGCTGGTGTCGAAGGAGTGGTCCAGCGCGCTGGGGATGAGGAACGGATCGCGCAGCTTGTCCTGCACGCGCACCAGCCCCTCCACCGCCTGGAGCTGGTACGGATGGGACGGCCCCTCCTTGATCACGCCCGAGTAGTAGATGGACGCGGCGACTGAATAGCCCTTGAGCTCCAGCGCGCGGCCCAGCTGGTACTCCGCCTGGCGCCGCACGTCCGGCAACGCCGAATGCTCGGACAGCTCGAAGAGCGCCACCGCGGCCGAGTCCACCGCGGCGGGCGTGCCCTTCTGCAGCTCCGCCACCGCGGCCTCGTAGGCGGCCATCTCGCCGTCCGCCAGCGCCACCACCGGCACCAGCGCCCCCAACACCACCCACCTGTGAACGTATCTGGTCATCAGAACAGGACCGAGAAGCCAGCGTAGACACTGACGTTGTTGAGCACGTCGGACGAGGGCTCATCCACCAGGCTGAGGGCCTGGCGGATGTCGTAGGCGCGGGACTCGTTGCGCTGCGGGTCGATGCCCTCGAACTTCTGCACCTGGCAGCCGGAGGACACCATCACCTGCGAGGAGATGGCGTCCGGCGCGTCGAGCTGCTCGCGGGTGAGCCGGTCGAACACGTCGCGCATCTGGCCCAGCTCGCTCGCCGAGCATCCGTTCACGTGGTCCACCCGCGCCGTGTAGACCAGGTCGCGCACCTCCAGCCGGAGCGCGAACCGGTCGCCCAGCTGCACCCGGAAGCCGCCGCCCACCGACCCGAGGAACTTGTTGCCGGTGTCGCCGAACGAGGCCGGCTTGTCCTGGGCGGCGGGCCGGAGCAGGTGGCGGGTGGAGCCGATCCCCGCGCCGCCGGAGAGCACCACCTGGAACTGCGCCAGGGTGGAATCGAAGAAGGCGAACTTGCCGTACAGCGGCGTCACCTCCACGCCGCCCTGCACGCCCCAGTTGAGCAGGAGCGTGGACGCCGCCAGCCCCTCCTGCCGCACCTTGTCCACCAGCTCCTGGTTGAAGGCGGAGTCGCTGGAGTACCAGTTGTACTGCGGGGTGATCTGCAGGCCGAAGTTCTCGTGCAGGTGGTAGACGAGCGACGCCGCGCTCCCGAGGTGCTGGGTGAACTTGCCGTTGGCCTGCGGGACCGCCGGGTAGAGCACCACCTCGCGCAGGCCGCGGTCGGCGAACGGCTTGCGCTGGACGATGTGGACCGCGACGTTCGGGTTGTAGAGCGGCGCGCCGGAGACCAGCTCCTGGGCGTGCTCCTTGGCCTTGTTCTCCTCAGGGGTGGGTTCCCGGAGCGCGACTTCCGGCTCCGGCGGAGGCTGCTCCGGTTCTGCATCACTGACGGCGGCCAGGGCGGCGAGGACGATCCAGGTCATGGTCACCTAGAAGAGGAAGGCGTAGCCGACGTCGAACAGCACCAGGTGGGTGAAGCCGGCGCGGGCCTGCTCCCCGGTGGTGCCGCCGGCCTCGGCGACGGTCCGGTCGATGTTGACCAGGTACGAGTCCTGGAACGCGTAGTCGCGCACCTCGAAGCGGATGGACCCCTGCTGGTGGGTGAAGAAGCGGATCCCCAGCGCCCCCGAGACCACCGGGGAGAGCTTGTCCTCCGTCAGCCAATCCGCGCAGGTGCCGTCGTCGCGGGACAGCAGCGCCCGGCAGTACACCAGCGACTGGCGATGGAAGCTCCCCACGCCCCCGTTGGCGGAGACGTACGCCTGGAAGTGCACCGGCATCTCGGCCAGCAGCGAGATCTTCCCGTAGATGGGCTGCCAGCGGAGGCCGGCCATCACGTTGGTCCGCATCTGCCACGCGTCGGACAGGTCGTCCGCCCGCTCGATGCCCAGGGACGGGTCGCGCTCCAGGAACTGCTGCGCGATCCGGTGGGCCAGCCCCGTCTGCCGGGTGTAGGCGATGGACGCGCGCGCCTCCACGGCCAGGGTGTTGAAGATGTTGAAGGCGGCGTCGCCGGAGAGCGTGTAGTGGTCGGTGAGCCTCGTCATCAGCATGACGCCCACGCTGGGTGACAGCTCCAGCCGCCCACCCACGTCGAACAGCCGGTTGCGGACCACCACCCGCTCGATGACCTCGTCCTCGGCCATGGCGGCGCCGGGGACGACGGTCAGCGACAGCATCAGGAGTGCGGATCTTCGTGTCACGGTCGCCTGCTCCAGGGTTGCGGGTCACGAAGTTCGGTACGCCCGTGCCCGGCCGCAAGCCCGCGATGGCATGGATCTGGCCCCGGGTGAACGGAGCGTAGCGCCCCCCAATGCAAAGCGGGCGGATCCCCGGAGGGACCTCGCCCGCTTGCCCTGCGAACGGCCGCTTCGCTGCGAAGCTACTTGTGCGCGCGCGCCGCCGCGTGCTCCTCGCGGAGCTGCTTCTTGATCGACGGCTTCACGTACACCAGGCCGTCGTTGTGTCCGGGGATGGCGCCCTTGACCAAAAGCAGACCCTTCTCCACGTCCACGTCCACCACCGTCAGGTTCTGGGTGGTGACCTGCTCGACACCGTAGTGGCCCGGCATCTTCTTGTTCGGGTAGACGCGACCCGGCGTCTTGCGTTGGCCGACCGCGCCGGGGTGGCGGCGGTACTCGTGGGTGCCGTGCGTCTGGCCGAAGCCGGCGAAGCTCCACCGCTTCATCACGCCCTGGTAGCCGCGGCCCTTGGTGATGCCGGTCACGTCCACCAGCTGGCCCTTCTCGAACATGGTGACCTTCACCGCGTCGCCGACCTTGAAGGTCTCCAGGTCCTTCTCGCCGACCCGGAACTCCTTCAGGTGGCGGCGGGGCTCCGCGCCCTGCTTCTTGAAGTGACCGTTCATGGCCTTGCTGAGCTTCTTCTCCTTCACCTGCCCGAAGCCCAGCGTCACCGCCGTGTACTTGTCCTTGTCCTGCGTCCGCTTGCCCACCACCATGCAGGCCGAAGCGTCGATCACCGTCACCGGGACGAGGTTGCCTTCCTCGTTGAAGACCTGCGTCATCCCGACCTTCTTGCCGATCAGCCCCTTCACGACTCTTCCTCTCTGTAGCGAAAGCGGCGCACCCTAGACAACTCAGACGGTGCGGTCAATCTTGGGGTACAGCGCCGCCAGGGCGGGCTCGGGGATCCGCTGCTGGTAGCAGTCCTCGCCCAACAGGAAGATCGCCTGGTCCAGGAAGTCCTCGGCCGCCTGGAGCTCGCCCTCCTTGTCGGTGATCGCCTGCTCCAGCTCGGTGGTCCGGGCGTCCAGGGACTCCTTGCGCTGCTCCGCCTCCATCTCCATCTCCATGAGGCGCTTGTGGGCCAGGACGCCCGCCGCGCCCTTGGTCCCCTCCGGCGGGGAGAGGAGCTGGTTGAACTGGATCTCCAGCTCCTCCAGGTCCCGCTGCCGCCGCATCAGCTGCAGTCGCAGGCGCTTCACCAGGCCCTTGGACTCGTCCAGCTTGTACTCGTCGGTGGTGCTCAGCTCGATGTCGGCGTGGCGCTGCTCCGCCTTCCCGAACGAGATGGTGTCGTACTTGATGGCCGCCTTCTGGGCGTGGATCTTCTTGCGCAGGTCCTTGGACCGCCCCTGGATGGCGTCCACCGCCCGCTGGTAGCGCTTCACCGTCTCCATCAGCGGCCCGCGCTCCTCCTCGTGGGCCGCCAGCATCTCCTGGTAGGCGGTGTCCTCCTCGTTCAGCTCGTCCTCCAGGGACTGGATCTCCTCGCGCAGGTGGGCCACCGCTTCCTCGGCCTTGAAGACGCGCTCCATGGACTTCGGGTAGCGCTCCTTCTTCACCAGCTCGTCGCGCGCCAGGTCCCCGAGCTTGAAGATGAGCTCGTTGTAGGCCTCTTCCTTCCCCATCGCGGGGGCAGGCTACACCGCAAACGAATCCTGGTGCGCGCCCTGCTCGACCTCGTGCGCCATGGCCAGCAGCTGGGAGGCGCGGTCCACCTCCTCGGTGCCGTTCAGCTCGCACACCCAGGCGGAGGAGAGGTCCCCCAGCTTGCGCGCCAGGTCCGCGGCGGTGCGGTACCGGGTGGCGGCGTCCTTGGCCAGCCGGGCCTCCTCCACCAGCGCCTCCAGCGGTCCGGGCGGCGGCTCGTCGTCCGGCGCGGGGACCGGGAGCGGGCCGCGGCCGTTCGTGGAGAGGCGGGCGAGCAGCCGGCAGGCGTGGGCCCGGCAGAAGGCGGACTGGACCAGCAGGCGGGAGCGCAGGGCCGGCGCCAGCACGCGTTCGGCGAGGGCGGCCATCCGCTTCGCCGCGGTCACCTCCGCCTCCCACGCCGCGGCGAGCGCCGCCGCCAGCCGCCGCTCCATGGGACTCACGGGCGCAACGTGGGGTCGGGCCCCACTCGCGGCAACCGGCGCCGGCCTCACCGGAAGGCGAGCAGACGATCCACCACCCAGTAGCCCCCGGCGAGGGCGATGGCGGCCGAGGCGGCGCGGTGGATCCAGAGGAAGGAGGCGGGGCGGCGGGCGGCGAGCTGGACCATGGGGAAGAGGGCCAGGACCAGGCAGGCCAGGCCCAGCTCCACGCCCAGGTTGAAGCCCAGCAGGCCCGCGACCGCGGCCTTGCCCGGGGCGTACCGCTCGAACGCGGAGGCGAGGCTGAAGCCGTGGACCAGGCCGAAGCCGAAGGCGATCCACGCGCGGTGCGGGTGATCCTTCCCGAAGAGGTTCTCCGCGGCGACGTAGACCACGGAGGCGGCGACGGCGACCCCGGCCACCCTGGCGCCGGTGGCGCTCAGCGGGAGGACGCCCAGCGCGGAGAGGGCCAGGGTGGTGGAGTGGGCGGCGGCGAAGGACGCCACCAGCGCCAGCACCCGCCGCCACGTGCCGCCGAGGAGGAGCAGCGCGGCCAGGAAGGCGAGGTGGTCATACCCGGTAAAAAGGTGGACCGCGCCAACCGGGATCCACCCGGAGAAGCCGGACACCGCCTTGCCCTGGGGAGACCCGGCTTCGGTGGGTTCCGGGATGACCACGGTCTCGTCGGTTCCCTGGGCGAAGCGCTGGGGCGCCGAGACGTCCGACCGCCCCACCACCACCCGGTAGTTGGGCGGCAACACTTCGAGCGCGCGGAATCGCTGTCGAAGCTCGCCCTCCGGACAGGTGAAGGCGGCGCGCAGCTCCACCAGGCCCTCGCGCAGCTCGGCGGCGGTGCTCGTCCTGCGGCAGGGCTGGCCGCCGGCGGAGAGCGGGACGGCGTCCCACACGCCCACCTCGAGCGCGGCGGCCTTCGAGGCCAGCTCCTCGGGCGTGAGCATCCCGTCGCCGTCGGCGTCCACCGGGACCAGCAGGGAGAGCGTGCCCCCCACCATGACCATCCGCTCCTGGACGGACGGCCGCGCCTCCGAGACGGAGACGGCGATCAGATCGGCGGCGTGCGCCCGGGCGGCGGCCGGCGCGAGCGCGAGCGCGAGGACGGCGAGGGCCGGAGCGCGACCGGGGCGCATCCGGACCTCTTTACCGTCAACGCGACTTCCTCGCGAGCTCGCGGACGGCGTGGCGCGGCAGCGACGTCAGCGAGGCGAGCGCCAGGCTCACCAGGGCGAACGCCAGGAGCAGGTGGACCCAGGCGCCCTCCGTTCCTCCGGAGAGCAGGCCCAGCACCCACAGGCCGAACAGGATTCCCGAGACGGTCCAGAGCACGGGCGCAACGGTAGGCACGGCGCGCGGCGGCGCAAGCCCGGCAGATTTCCAGGGGCTGGTTATCTGGCACGACACAAAGCGGAAACATTTTCCCAGCGCATCCCAGGGACCCGGGCCCTGGGGGCGAACGGTGCGTCAGGCCCTGGACCGTGCGCCGATCGGCGCGCCTGGCACGACGTCTGCTGAAGCGGCCTCCGACGGCGGGAGCGGCCAGGTTCGAAGTTGGTCGGGCGCCGAGGGGGAAGCTGGGATGTCTCGCTGGGTGGTGATGGTGGCGTGGGGGGCGATGGGGGCGGTGGCCTTCGCAGCGGAAGGCGACCGCCCACCCAGCGCAGACGCTTCGGCCGTGGCTGTCTCCCGTCCGTCAGTATTGTCGGAGGAAGCGCTGTCGCGCGCGCTGGCAGAGCGCGACGCGGAGCTGCAGAAGGTGAAGGCGCGGCTCCAGGAGTTGGACGACGCGCCCGCGTACGAGGAGGCGGAGTCGCTGGGCGTGGTGGCGCTGGTGAAGAAGTCGCGCCTGCCGGATCGCCAGCAGCGGCGCCTCGCGGTGGCGATCGTCCGCGAGGCCCAGGCGAACGGGCTGGACCCGCTCCTGGTGCTGGCGGTCATCCACTGCGAGAGCGGATACGACCCGTTCGCGGTGTCGCCGGTGGGGGCCATGGGGCTGATGCAGCTGATGCCGGACACCGGGGACTGGCTGCTCAGCCGGCGAGGGCTGGAGCTGCGGCGGCGGAACAATCTGTTCGACGTCGAGCTGAACGTGGAGATCGGCGCGGCGTACCTCTCCGAGCTGATCCGCAGCTTCGGCAGCATCGAGCGCGCGCTGGTGGCGTACAACGCCGGGCCGGGCGCGGCGGAGAAGATCCTCGCCCGCGCGCCGCAGCGGAAGAAGTTCCTGCAGGGCTACCCGGCCAAGGTGATGGTCCAGTACCGGAAGCTGAAGGCGCAGTACGAGGAGGAGCGGCAGCGCCGCCTGGTGGCTCAGGCGCGGGCGCCGATCTCCACGCCGATCAACGCCGAGCGCATGGCTCCCTGAGCCGCGCTGGAAGAACTTGCCGGTCCCGCGACCGGCATTTCTTCAGATCACATCCGCACTGCGCCCAGGCGAGCGCGCTCTCTCGCGAATCTCGACGGGAATTTCTCCTGGGTGGGGTGGCACGCACCCTGCTGATGAGGCGTGGACCTCCTTTCCGGGTCCAGGAGCTCAACGGCCATGGAGCAGTCGACGACGGAGATTGTGCGTGAGGAGCATGGGGGGGCCGTGACGTTTCGCCTCGCGGGGATGTTCGACGCGCGGGCGGCGGTGAAGCTGCGGCAGATGCTGGAGACGGTGGACAGCGTGCGCGTGGTGGTGGACTTCTCGCGCGTCCGCCAGTTCGTGGACGTGGCGGTGGCGGTGCTGTCGGGCGGGCTGAAGAGCCGCTCGGTGGAGCTGCGCGGCCTGGGCCGACACCAGCAGTCCGTGTTCCGGTACTTCGACATCCCGGTGGAGCGCGAACCCGACCGGCCCTACTACCAGCCCGAGGAAATCCTGGCGCTGTGAGCTGCTGTACATTTCCCCGGCGAATGCATTAGAGACCGACCCCCGCGAGCCCGCCGACCGTTGATTGGCCCCCCAACGGTCCGGCGACTCGTGCTGGGGGTCCGACATGTCTCGCGTTCGCTGGTCCTGGTCGCTCGCAGGAGCGCTGTCCCTTGCCGTCCTGTCCGCTTGTCCGCCGCCTCCGCCGCCGGCCATCGCCATGCCGGCCGACAACCTGGGCGACACCACGGTGGGCGTGGCGTACACGCACACCATCACCGCCACCGGCGGCAGCGGGGCGCTGAGCTACTCCGCCACCGGGCTCCCCGCCAGCCTCGCGATGAGCGCGTCCGGGACGATCTCCGGCACCGCCACCGCGGCGGGCGACTTCAGCGTGACGGTGACCGCCACCGACACCGCCGCGCAGACCGCCTCGCAGGCGTACCCGCTCAAGGTGTACCCGGCCCCCGCGCTCACCGCCACCATCCCGGCGACGGGCAACGTGGGCGCCGCCTTCGTCGGCCAGCTCACCGCGTCGGGCGGCAAGGCGCCCATCACTTACTCGGTGGCTTCGGGCCAGCTGCCGCCGGGCGTCTCGCTGAGCGCCACCGCCGGGAGCGTCACCGGCACGCCGACCATCGCCGGGGCGTACGCGGTGACGCTGGCGGCCACCGACGCCAACGGCGCGGTCGCCACCAGGGCGGTGACCGTGGACATCTTCTCCGGCGCGTCCCCCTCGGTGGTCACCACCAGCCTGCCCAACGGCGTGGTGGGCGCGGCGTACTCGGCGACGCTGGTGGCCCAGTCCGGCCGCCCGCCCTACGCCTGGAGCCTGGGCTCCGGGAGCAGCCTCCCGGCCGGCCTGACGCTCGCCGCCAACGGCCAGATCACCGGCACGCCCACCGCCTCCGGCCCCACGGACTTCCAGGTGGTGGTGACCGACGCCAACGGCCAGACCGCCACCGCGTCGCTGCGGATCTCCGTCTTCACCGCGCTGGCCATCACCACCAGCGCGCTGCCCGAGGGCTACGCGACGCTGGCGTACTCGTCCACCACGCTCGGCGCGACCGGCGGCCAGGCGCCCTACAGCTGGAGCGTCGCCGGCGCGCTGCCCGGCGGCCTGGTCTTCACCGCCGCCACCGCCACCCTCTCCGGCACCCCGGCCGCCGGCGCCGCCGGCTCGTACGGCCTCACCTTCACGGTGACGGACGGGTCCGGGCAGACGCAGAGCGCCTCGTTCACCCTCACCCTCTACGCGCTGCCGGCGGTGACCACCACCACGCTGGCGGACGGGGCGGTGGGCGGGCCGTACTCGCAGCTCTTGCAGGCGTCCGGCGGCAAGGCGCCGCTCACCTGGTCCGTCACCACCGGCGCGCTCCCCGCCGGCGTGCTGCTGGACCCGGGCGGCAGCATCGTCGGCACCCCCACCGCCGCCGGGACCTCGACCTTCGTCCTCCAGGTGTCGGACGCCAACGGGAAGACCGGCACCAAGCTGCTGCAGATCACCATCTTCAACGGCCTGACCATCACCTACGGGTCGGCGCCGGACGGCTACACCGGGACGGCGTACAACCAGACGCTCACCGCCGCCGGCGGCCGGGCGCCGTACACGTGGTCGCTCATCGCGGGCGCGCTCCCGAGCGGGGTGACGCTGGGCGGGACCACCGGGGTGCTGAGCGGCACGCCGGCCGCGCCGGGCACCTTCAGCTTCACCGTCCAGGTGACCGACGCCAACGCGGTGACCGCCACCAAGGCGCTCTCCATCGTCGTCTACGACCCGCCGCGGATCGTCACCACCACCCTGTCGGACGGCTACACGGACCAGAGCTACAGCGCCACCCTGACCGGCGCCGCCGGGAAGGCGCCGTACGCGTGGTCGATCACCTCGGGCTCGCCGCCGGCCGGCATCACCTTCACCGCCGGCGTCTTCAGCGGGCAGCCCACCGCCACCGGCGCCGCCACCTTCACCGTCCAGATCTCCGACGCGAACGGCGCGACCGGCACCCACACGTTCACCGCCGGCACCTACGCGCCGCCGGCCCAGAGCTCGCCCGCGACGCTGCCCAACGCGTACCTCACCACCGCCTACGGCTTCACGCTGGCGGCGACCGGCGGGAAGTCGCCGTTCACCTGGACGGCCGGCGGCGGCCTGCCCCCGGGCATCACCCTCTCCCCGGCCGGCGCGCTCACCGGCACCGCTACGGCCACCGGCGCCTTCACCTTCTCCACCACCGCCACCGACGCCAACGGGCGGACGTCGTCGCTGTCGCACACCATCAACGTCTTCCAGCCGCCCAGCATCACCACCACCTCGCCGCTGCCGGACGGCTACCGGAACCTGTCCTACAGCGTGACGCTGGCGTCCACCGGCGGCGTGGCGCCGCCGACCTGGTCGATCACCTCCGGCGCGCTGCCGGCCGGGCTGACGCTCGGCGCCGCCAGCGGGACCATCGCCGGCACGCCCACCGCCTCGGGCTCGTTCACCTTCACCGTCACCCTCACCGACCAGGGCGGGGCGACGGGCAGCGCCGTGTTCACCCTCGTCATCCAGCCGCCGCCGGCCATCACCAAGTCGTCCATGGCGGACGGCTACGCCGGGCGGCCGTACTCGGACCTCATGACCGCGACGGGCGGGCGGGCGCCGTACACCTGGACGGTCAGCTCCGGGGCGCTCCCCGCGGGGGTCTCGCTCTCCACCTCGGGCACGCTCTCCGGGACGCCGTCCGCCACCGGCACCTCCAGCTTCGTGGTGACGCTGACGGACTCCAACGGCGCCACCGCCACCCAGTCGCTGTCGCTGGTGGTCTACGCACCGCCGTCCATCACCACCACGTCCTTCGCGGACGCGTACGCGGGCCAGGCGTACTCGGCGGCCGCGGCGGGCGCGGGCGGCAAGCTCCCGTACACCTGGACCGTCACGGCGGGCGCGCTGCCGGCGGGCCTGACGCTGAACGCCGGGAGCGGCGCGATCAGCGGGAGCGCCTCCGGGACCACGCAGACCTTCACGCTCACCCTGGCCGACGCGAACGGGGTGCTGGCCAGCCAGCCCTTCACCCTCTCCGTGTACAACACGCCGGTCATCACCTCGCCCTCTCCGCTGCCGGACGGGTACGCATCGTCCCCGTACACGTTCACCTTCGCGGCGAGCGGGGGCAAGGCGCCGCTCACCTGGCAGCAGGCGGCCGGGACGCTCCCGCCGGGGTTGATGCTCTCCTCCGGCGGCGCGCTGGGCAACGCCATCGGCGCGGCCGGGCAGGCCGTGCCGTTCAACTTCACCGTCTCCGTCACCGACGCCAACGGCCAGGTGGCGTCCGCGACGTTCCAGCTCACCACGTACCTGCCGCCGGCCATCACCGTCGGCTCGCTGACGACGGCGACGGAAGGCGTCACCTACCTGCGCGCGCCCGGCACGCCCGAGCAGGTGACCGCCAGCAACGGCAAGGCGCCGCTGACCTTCAGCGCCACCGGCCTGCCGATGGGGATCTTCCTCGCGGGCACCACCGGCGTCCTCTCCGGCGTCCCGGCGCAGGGGACGGCGGGGGCGTACCCGGTGTCATTCACGGTCACCGACGCCAACGGGAAGACCGGCAGCGGCGTCGCGAGCCTCCAGGTGAAGGCCGCCGCGCCTCTCTACGGCGGCGGCACCGTGGGCACGGCCCCGGCGGGCAGTCCGATCACGGACACGCTCACCGTCTTCACCACCGACTACGAGAACCGCCGGTATCCGAACATGGGAGTGCGGATCCGGAAGAACGGCGTGGAGTTCGCGCCCGTCAAGGAGCAGGTCACCGACGCCAACGGGAAGGCCGTCTTCACCGGGCTGGGCCTCAACGGCACCACCGACACCGTGGACGTCACCGTCAACGGCAAGGACGTGGCCAACGAATCCTTCCTGAAGGTGAACTCGGCCATCGTCACCCTGCCGCTGCTGGACTACCCGGTGCCCCTGCCCCGCGCCTACGCGAACGGGGAGATGGACCCAGGGACGGGCAAGCTGATCGTGACCGGGGGCCAGAACGCGTTCTGGTTCGGCGCCCCGCTGGTCAGTTCGCTGCAGAACGGCGTCGCGAACGACCTGCTGCGGCTGAATGACTCCGTGGCTGGCACCTGGGTCGAGGACCTACCCCCAGCCATGGCCAGCGCGCCCTCCATGCGGGTGTGGTCCGGGATGGCCTACGCCAACGGGGTGCACGTCCTCTTCGGCGGCATGGACACCACCACCTCCATCACCCTCGCCGAGACCTGGACGTACAGCACGGCGAGCGGGAGTTGGACGCAGGCCGCGGCGAATGGATCGGTGCCCTCCGCGCGCGACCAGATGGCCATGGCCGGCATCGGGTCGCAGGTCTACCTGTTCGGCGGGGAGCAGTACGCGTTCTCCGCCATACCGCTGAACGACATGTACTCGTACAACCCGGCGACCTCCACCTGGTCGCCGGTCACCCAGGGTGGGCCCGTGCCGTCCGCGCGCTACAACTCCGGGGCCACCAGCGCGCAGAACCAGCTGTGGATCTGCGGCGGCACCGACGGCATGACGGAGCTGTCCGACTGCTGGTCCTTCAGCCCGGCGACCACCGCCTGGCAGCCGCGCGGCGCGCTCTCCAGCCCGCGGCAGGGCCTGGCCATGGCCGCCACCGGCGCCGGCACGGTCTACGCGTTCGGCGGCGTCTCCGCCGGAGGGGTGACGAACGAGCTGATGGTCTCGGCCGGCGGGACGTTCGTCCCCGTCGGCGCCGCCAACCCGCCCCCCGCGCGCGAGGGCGCGGTGCTGGCGTACGAGGCGGCCACCGGCCGGCTGATCATGTTCGGCGGCGTGAACGGCAGCGCCTTCGCCTTCAACGACGTGTGGACGTTCGACCCGCCGTCGAGCGCGTGGACGCAGCGCACGCAGACGTGGAGCAAGGCGCCGGTCGGCTTCACGCTCAGCGGGAACATCACCAACGGCGCCGGCGGCACCCGCAGCCGGATGACGATCGAGGCGTCCGGGCTCTCCGGCTACACCAACCGGCAGGTCTTCAACCTCACCAGCGGGGCCGGCACCTTCACCATGACGGGCATCCCGGCGGGCGACACCATCTCCCTGACGGCGCTCAACGAGGACCTCAGCCTGGGGCTCGACCCGAACCGCGAGTGGTCGTGGCTCGACCTGGGGGTGATCGCCACCAACGTGAGCGGGAACCTGAGCCAGAACGTGGCGCTCCCCACCGGGCCGATGACCCCGCAGCTGCTCACCGTCACCGGCTCGTACGCGCTGCCCAGCGGGTGGCTGGGGGAGTCGTTCGCGGCCGTGGTCCCGCGCATGACCCGCCCGGGGTTCGCCAACCACCCCAACGGCGGGCAGCTGGTGAACGGGAACAAGACGTTCCGGTCGGACTTCTTCCCGCTCTTGCCCGGGGAGACGGAGACGCTGATCCCGGAGTCGGAATCGGACACCGGCGCCAACTGCGAGTTCTCGATCATCTGGATGTACAACCTGAGCCCCGGCCCGCTGCCGCTGTTCACGTATCCGCCTGGCCCCC